>NYZB01000110.1 GCA_002687015.1 Deltaproteobacteria bacterium | reverse complement strand
GAGCGCGGCGGGGCGGGGTTCGTTCCGAGGAAATAAAGCGCAGGCAGGCTACCTGGCCGTCGTCAGCAAGGTCGCCTGCGGCGCCAGCCGCGTAGGCGACACGCTGTCCACGCCGCTGCGCGGGCCACCCTGCCCCGGTCGAGCCATTCTGAGGAATGAACCCCGCCCCGCCGCGCGTCAAACAAGGGAGCGAAGCGGCCTCGGCGACGCCCGAGCGAGTCGGACAAGCAGGTCCACGGAGGTCGCAGAAGCCCTGGAGGGGACGACGCCTTCTCCCTGCGGCCGTCTGGTGACTGACCTAGGATGAGGTGCCCGGCGAGGTTCGCGACGCGCCGATCCATCGGGTCTTACGAGAGCAGGAGGGAAGTACGATGTCCGAGAAGGTGATCCCGAAGCCCGACTTCCTGGACGAGGAAGAGTGGAAGAATCTGACGGCGACCCGGGATGCGAAGGTCATCGCGGCCGTCGCCAAGCTGCACGTGGAGAAGTACATCGAGGAGAAGGGCGAGGGCGACGTCTACCTCACCCAGGGCGGTCCCACCTGTCTCGTCACCAGCATCGGGCGCAAGACGGGAAACCAGGTGGTGTCTCCCGCGAACTTCGTGCAGGAGGGCGATGACGTCTACGTCGTCGGCTCCATCGCCGGCCTGGAGAAGCACCCGCACTGGGCCCTCAACCTCGATGCCACCCGTGAGGGATGGCTCCAGATCAAGGCCCATCGCTATCCCGTGAAGGTCGACCGGCTCCTCGGCGAAGAGCGCGCAGCGATCTGGCCGCGCCTCGTGGCTTCCTTCCCGCTCTGGGGGCACTTCCAGAAGTACTGCGATCGCGAGTTCATGGTCTTTCGCCTCTCACCGAGGGAGCAGTAGTCATGGGCGACGAGATCGATCCGCGTCTGGCCAGGGGCATGAAGACGGCGCTCGAGCTCTTCCCGCCCGGCGGGGCGGGAGCTCCGAGCTTCCGCTACCCGGAGGAGATCGCGGCCGACTGGAACCAGTTCTCGGTCTCCACGGTGATGGGCGATGTCTGGGGGCGCGAGGGTCTCGAGCCGAAGGATCGCGCGAAGATCACGATCGCCGTACTGGCGGCGCTGGGAAGGCCCGAGCAGCTCAAGGCCTACATCGCCGGCGGCTTGAACCTCGGCCTGCCCCGCGAGGAGATCTGCGAGATCGTCCTCCACATCTCCGTCTACGCCGGCTTCCCGGCGGCGATCCAGGGCTTCGCCGCCGTGAACGAGGTCTTCGACGCGCGGGACGCGAGCTCGGACTGATCGTGGATCTGCGGGGTCAACGAATCCTCGTGTTCGGGGTGCTCGGTCGCGCAGGGAAGGCCGTGGCCCGCAAGCTCTGCGAGGAGAGCGCGTCGGTGATGCTCAGTGCCCGCCGCGTGGAAGAGGGCGAGGAGTACGCGGCTTCTCTCCGCGAAGAGGGCTTGGGCGCACACTTCGTTGCGGCCGACATCAGGCAGGCGGAGCAGGTGGCCGCCGCGGTCGAGGCGACCGTGGAGCAGTGGGGTGGAATCGACGTCCTCGTCAACTGCATCTCCTACGACCACATGCGCTTCTTCATGGACGACGAGGAGAAGTTCTGGGACAAGGTCCACGACGTGAACGTGAAGGGCACGATGCGTGGCTGCCAGGCGGCGCTGCGCCACATGATCCCCCAGGAGTATGGGCGCATCATCACACTGGTCTCCGACTCGGCAAAGATCGGGGCCACCCTGGAGACGGCGCAGTCGAGCGCCAAGGGGGCCATCGTCGCCTTCTCGAAGTCACTGGCTCGGGAGATGGCGCGCCACGGGGTGACCGTGAACTCGGTCTGCCTCGGGCCCACCAGCGAAACGGATGATCCGCCGCTCGGCCTCTCGCCGGAGGGCTGGTCTTCGTTCCTGCGTCTGATCCCCTTCCGGCGGCCGGCGCGACCCGAAGAGGTGGCGGCCCTGGTGGCCTTCCTGGCGATGCGCGAAGCCAGCTTCATCACGGGACAGGCGATCAGCGTGTCGGGCGGCCTCACGATGTGCTGAGCGGCGCCTCCCTGCGCGGCAGGAAGAGGCGCCGACAGGACGCGGGGATGGAAGCGGGGTCACTCTCCGGGTAGGCCCCGGCGACCCGCCTCGCGGACCATCGGTGCGTGGTTCGCGAAGAGCGGCATCGATTGGCCGCTGCCCGTCGTCAGCCCGGCATCGACGACCAGGGTGTGGCCGTTGACGAAGGCCGCCGCGTCACTGGCCAGGTAGACGGCGGCATGGGCGATGTCCTTGGCCTGCCCCGCGCGGCCCGGGATCGGCGATCCGCCCGCCATCCCCTCTTCGATCTCGGCCACCTTGTCGGGATCCCCGGTCACGAGGCCGGCGATCATCTCCGTCGCCATGTTGCCGGGCGCAATGCAGTTCACCCGGATTCCCTGGGGTGCGAGCTCGGCCGCGACGTTCCGCGTCAACCCGATGAGCGCGATCTTGGCGGCGGTGTAGACGTGGGGGCCGAGGCCACCCTGCAGGGCTGCGATGCTGGAGGTGCTGAGGATCGTCCCCGAGCCCTGCGCCTTCATGACACGAGCGGCGTGCTTCATGCAGAAGAAGACGCCGCGTTGGTTGATCGCCATCGTCGCGTCGTACTCCTCGGCGGTGATCTCGTCGATCGGGCCGATGGCACCCACGATGCCGGCATTGGCGAAGAGGCAGTCGAGGCGGCCGAACTCCGAGACGGCCCGGTCGACCGCGCCCGCAATCTCGTCCTCGCTGGCGACGTTGGTGTGCTGAAAGACCGCCGCCTCGCCCAGCTCGAGGGCCATCGCCTCTCCGCGCTCGTCCTGGATGTCCGCGATGACGACGTGCGCGCCTTCCTGCACGAAGAGGCGAACGGTGGCCTCGCCAATCCCGCTCGCCCCCCCTGTGATCACGGCGACCTGGCCTTCGAGCTTTCCAGTCACCTTGCTCTCCTCCTCCCCGCCCGAGCGGTGGCAATGCGGTCCCTACTTGTTGAGCGTCCAGGTCACCACCAGCCCGAGCCGGCTGATCTTCCAGCCCCCTCCGCTGCGGACGAAGTGGTTCGAGTAGTAGCCCCCCACCGTGAAGAGGTTGTCGGGGTGGAAGTGCTGGGCGTGGAGATAGGCGGTGCCGTCTGCCTCGTCGCCGTCGAAGTCGATCACGTGGTTCGAGATGATGTGCTGGGTGGTCTGGAAGGAGCCGATCGCGGCGAAGGCCTGCTCCACCCACTCGTCGGCCGGGCAGGTCTTGGGCTCACCGCCGCCCATGCTGACCTGGATCTCGTCGGTGAAGCAGGAGCGGTAGAGCTCCCGGTCGCGCAGGTCGATGCCGGTCGCATAGCGGTTGAAGGTCTCGATGATCCCGTTCCTCTCGATGAGGGACTGCAGCTGCGATTCGTCCACGGTCGATTCTCCTTGCGGTGGGGCGATCTCGAGGTGCCGGGGCCGGGGAGTGCGGCGCGACCGGCAGGCTAGCGAGCCGTGTAACCGCCGTCGATTGCAAGTGCGACGGCGGTGATGAATGCGGAGTCATCGCTGACGAGAAAGAGCGCCGCCCTGGCGACGGCGTCCACCGTCACCATCCCCGGCATGGGATTCAACGCCGCAAGGCCACGGCGGGCTCCCTCGGGATCGGGAGTGCTCTCGATGAAGTGCTTCAGCAAGGGTGTCTCGACGACGCTTGGACAGATCGCGTTCACGCGAATGCCGTGCATCGCGTTCTCGATCGCGACGGCCTTGCTGAGCTGCACCACGCCCGCCTTCGAGGCGCTGTAGGCGGGTATCGCCCCCATGGCGTTGAGCGCCACGCTCGAAGCGGTGTTGAGGATCACGCCTCCCTTCTGGGAGACCATCACGGGGAGCACGTACTTCATGCCGAAGTAGACGCCGTCCAGGTTGATCGACATCACGCGGCGCCAGTTCTCGAGGGAGCTCTCGGCCGTATTGGCCTGCTCTCCGTCGATGCCCGCATTGTTCACGAGGATGTCGATGCGCCCATGGCGATCGACGGCCGCCTGGATCATCCCCTCCACGGAAGCCGCATCGGTGACGTCGCAGTGCAGGTAGCTCCCCCCGATGCTCTGGGCCAGCTCCTGACCCCCGTCCTCCTCGATGTCGGCCACGACCACGGTTGCGCCCTCGGAGGCAAAGAGCTCGGCCATGCCCTTCCCCAGCCCCGACGCCGCGCCCGTGATGATCGCGATCCTGTCCTGCAGCTTTCCCATCCTGTGATCCCCTGGATTGCGGCGCGGAAGACGCCTGGAAGGAGGCTCATGGCTGCCTCGCACGAAGAGGCGAGATCACGCTCTCGCTGAACCAGTGAAGCTCGTCGATGTGGTGGATCGCCACTCCGAGCTCGGTCACTCCGATCTCCGAGAAACGCAAGACCTGCTCGGCCATCCCGTCGGCGTCGCCATGGAGCACGCCGCTCGCATCCCAATCGGTCACGGAGGGACTCCGACCCCAGGAGCGCGCGGTCTCCCGCAGGGTCCCCGCCAGCCGCTCTGCGCCCGCGCGGTCCGCGCCGCGAGCCAGGAGCAGGTCGGAGGTGAGCTGTAAGCTCGCGGGGTCGCGTCCGCTCCCCTCGCAAGCCCTCTCGACGTGTGGCCGGAGCGAGGCGACTTGGGCGGCTCCGAGCTGCCAGGTGTTGATGCCATCCGCGTGCTCGGCGGCGATTCGCAGCGCTTCTCCGTGGCGGTTGAGCCCGACGACGATCGGCGGCCGGGGCTTCTGGACGGGCTTCGGGCCGAAGCTCGCGCCGCCCTTCAATTCGAAGTGTCGACCCGAGAAGGTCGTCGTCTCCTGGGTCCACAGCGAATCGAGGATGATCAGTGTCTCCGCGAGGGCCGCGAGCCGCTCGGCAAAGGGGAGCATCGGAAAGCCAAAGGGCTCGAAGTCCGCGTGCTCGTAGGCGGCTCCGATGCCGAGGACGGCACGTCCCCCGGAGAGCCGATCGACCGTGGCCACCTGCCTGGCGAGAGCCGTCGGATGATGGAAGGGCGCACCCGTCACGTGGGTACCCAGGCGAACCCGGCTCGTCTGCGCCGCCGCGTAGGCGAGCCAGGTCCAGGGTTCGGGGTTCGAAAAGGCCGGGTGATCCACCACGTAGAGCGCATCGAAGCCCGACGCGTCCAACGCGCCGAGCTCCCCGGCGAGCCACTCCTGGCTCGTCGTCACCAGACCGAACTCGAGCCTGCCCTTCATGGGAGGAAGCGCCGCGATCGGCCCGGCTGGAGGCCTTCTCAGACCAGCCATTGGGGAAGGGCCGGCATCACGTCGTACTCGGCCGTACCCGTGCCAACCTCTCCCGTCTCTTCGACCTCGAAATCGCAGAAGGCCTCGTAGCAGTCGAGGCGGTTCTCGAGGTCGTTCTCGGCGCGCATCCACAGCTTGACCGTGCCGTGGTGCTTGGTGCTCTTGACGTGGAGGACCTCGCCGTCGGGCATGGTGAGCTCGTAGCGGAAGTCCTGCGCGGTGCGCACCGCGGCGGTGCCATCGTTCGGAGTGATCCAGCCCTTGGCATTCAGGATGGGGCGGCTGCCGTCCTTGTCCGAGACGAAGCCGGCGTTGACCCGCTCCTCGATCGGCGTGTCGTTCTGGTAGTACATGCCCAGCACGTTGATGTGGCGGTCCGGCAGCTGGATCGAGGGCCAGAAGTGCGCCGGAAAGTGGCCCTCGCGCACGTACCAGTCGTTGCGCTCGTTGAAGCGCGATGTCCAGGTGTGGTCCCGGTGGCTCCAGCAGTTGATCTGGCGGGTCTCTCCCTTGGCCCTTCCGCCGTGGATCTCGAGGCTGCCCGTGCAGTTCATCGCCTGCTCGAAGTGCCCGCCGTAGTACTCATCGAAGATCCGCATGGGATCGCCATTGGGCGACGAGTTGGCGTAGTTGAAGGGCGCGAAACGCCCCTTGAAGTCGAGATCGAAGGAGAAGCAATCCCAATCGAGGGTGATTCGGATGTGGTTGAAGGGGTCGACCACCTCGTACTTCATCCGCCCGTCGTCCCAGGGCCCGTTCTCCATCTCGATGGGAAGCGGGAACTTGTTTCCGTACTGCTGCAGCACGCCGTCGATGACGTAGAGCGCCTCGTAGCGGGCGAAGCCCTTGTTGGTGAGATGGAAGTGGTTCACGCCGTGGATGTTCGCCTCGGGGTCGACGACGCTCACCCAGAGGCTGTCGCCGAAGAGGACGTTGCTGGGCGCATCGTGCAGGGGGTGGCGGAACTCGTCCTCGGCGGTGAGGCCTTCGGGGGGATCGAATGACATGGGAATCGTCCTTTCGCTTCGTTGGGTCGGGATGGGCCGCGCCCGGTAGGGCGCTTCAAGGGGCTCGGCACCCGATGAGGGGTGGGTCTAGGGTTCCGGATTCGCCTCGTGCCAGCGGTCTGCCCAGGCAAAAGACTCGACCATGCGTTGGTAGCGAGCGTCCACGAGCTCGCGGGTATCGGCGTGCGTGAAGATGAAGGGCAGGTCGTCGATCACCGCCTGGCGGACCATTCTTCCGACGCGCTCGGGTGCGAGACCGCTGGCGATGAAGGCCGCGACCATCTCGTTGCCGGCACCGGTGGGTCCGCCGAACTCGGCCTGGCGATTGCGGTCGGCCGCGACGATGCCCGTGTCGACGTTGTTCGGGCAGAGGGCCGAGCAGCTGATGCCGTGGGCGGCTCCCTCCTCGCGCAGGGTCTCCGAGAGCCCGAGCACCGCGTGCTTCGTGGCCGCATAGGGGCCCACGAAGACCCCGGGTCCGACGCCCGTGGTCGAGGAGGTGTTGACCACGTGCTTCTCGCCCGGAAGCTCCCGCATGCGGGGAAGGAAGGCCCGGAGGCCGTTGACGACGCCGTGGAGATTGACGGCCAGGACCCAGTCCCAGTCGAGATCGGGGATTCCCTCGCACATCATCCCGAAGGTGGTGACGCCGGCGTTGTTGCAGAGCAGATGGGCGCCGCCCAGATCGCTCCACACCTTCTCCGCCAGCCCTTCGACCTCCTGCGCCTTCACCAGATCCACGCGCAGGGGAAGACAGCGGCCCCCCATCGCCTCGATCTCCCGAGCGACGGAGCGCGCGCTCTCTTCGTCGATGTCCGCGATCACGACCTGCATGTCGGCCTCGGCGAAGGCCAGCGCCATGCCGCGCCCGATGCCACTGGCCCCACCCGTCACGACGGCCACGCGTCCCGCGAGTTCCTTCATGTTCCTCCCTCGATCCTCTCACCCATCGGGCCGCTTCCCTCCTGGCTCATCCAGCCGGCGCTTCCGCACTCTGTGCCCTGAGCTGCTTCATGAAGGCCCGCGTGCCCTCGTCGAAGCCCAGGATCTCGATCACCGAGGCCTCGGCCGACTGGCAGTCGAAGTAGGCGAAATGGCTACCCGGTCCGACTGCTCCCTCCGCGAGAAGCTGGAGGCCGCTCTCGCCGAGGGCGGCGACCGTCGCTTCGAAATCCGGGACGTCGAAGGCCAGGTGGTGGAGGCCCGGCCCCTGGCTCTCCAGGAACTCGGTGTAGGGGCTCTCGCCGCGGGTGGGCTCGATCAGCTCGATCTGGGTGTCGCCCATGTAGCCGATCGAGAGGTGTGCGGCGTAGTCCGCCGGGCGACCCCGGTAGCTGCAATCCGCGCCGAAGCTCATGTCCTCCATGCGGGTCCAGAGCGGTACGCCCAGGATCCGTCGGAACCAGGCCTCGGCTGGGGCGAGCTCACGGACGACGTAGCCGATCTGGACGAAGTGCTTTGCGATCGCATCGATCGTCGGATTCTCCATGTCGCCTCCTCGGGTCTCTCCGCCGCGGCTCTCGTGATGCACCGGGCTCAGGCGAGCCAGCGCGGCCACGGCGGATACACGGTCCATTCCGCCACGCCCGTCCCGACCTCGCCGGTCTCCTCGACCTCGTAGTCGACGAAGGCCTCGTAGCAATCCATGCGGTTCTCGAGCTCGTTGTCCGCGCCCCGGTTCCAGAGCTTGATGGTGCCGTGGTGCTTCGTGGAGCGGACGTGGATCACCTCGCCGTCGGGCAGGGTCAGCTGGTAGCGGAAGGCGGTGGCCTCGCGGGTTTCCGGGCCCTCGGCGCCGATGAGCTCCGCGGCGGCGTTCAGCATCGGGCGGCTGCCGCTGGCGTCGGAGACGAAGCCGCCCAGGGGCGCGCTCTCGTTCGGCTCGTCCATCTTGCACTCCATGTAGGAGCCGAAGACGTTGATGTGGCGCTCGGGCAGCTGGATCGAAGGCCAGAAATGCGAGGGGATGTGGACCTCGGGCCAGTCCCAGCTGGGGCTGTCCGAGAATCGATCCGACCAGCTGTGGTCGCGGTGTGACCAACAGTCGATCTGGCGCAGGTCTCCCTTGGCAGGGCCACCCCGGATCTCGAAGCTGCCCGTGCAGGTCATCGCCTGCTCGTAGTGGCCGCCGTGGAACCGGTTCGCCCTGGCGAGTGGATCTCCGCGCACACCTTCCGCGTAGTCGAAGGGGGCGAAGCGTCCCTTGAAGTCGAGATCGAATCCGTATCGCCGGCCGTCCAGCTGGATGCGGATCTCTTCGAAGGGCTCGACCACCTCGTAGCGGAGGCATCCATCGCTCCAGGGGCCGGCGTCGGGCTCGGCACCGAGGGGGATCCGCATGGCGTAGGACTGCTGGACGCCGTCGATGATGAAGTAGGTCTCGAAGCGTCCGTAGCCCTGGTTCGTGAGATGGATGTGGGCAATGCCGAAGATGTCTGCGTTCGGGTCGACGACGCTCACCCAGAGGGTGTCGCCGAAGAGCAGCTCCTCGGCTCCCTCGGGCGCTGCATGGCGCCCCTCGTCGTCCGGGCAGAGCCCCTTCGGAAGCTCGAATGTCATGGGGAGATCGACCTTGGCGGTGGTGGGAGGTGAGTCGGCAATCAGGTGAGCGAGGCGATCGCCTCGGGGCACATCCAGACGTTGTCCTCGTTCATCGTGCGCAGCGCCTCTGCCTGGAGGATCTCCAGGAGGCGTTCCGCCGCATCCCCTTCGTTCTCGACGTAGACCTTCCACAGGGCCTCGCCCAGCTGCCTCGAGCGATCCCGGGGAGCCCCACCCGCGGGCTCGGCGCGAAGGGCCGCGTCCAGCTCTTCGGCGAAGCCGGGGGAAGCGGAGCGGATCGAGTCGGCGAGCTCTCGGACGCCGCTCTCGATCCTGAGATTCGAGCGATCGGCGGGGTCTCCGTTCTCGAGGCGGTCGCTCACCTCGGCCAGCGCCTTCAGCGCCGACAGGACCTGCACGCGGGCGAAGTCGTCGCTGAGCGCGGGGAGCACGTGGGTTTCGAGGGAGAGCTTCACGGTCGTGAGGATCTGGGCAGAGTCGAGCACGATCATGCTTCAGGCCTCCAGGTACTCTTCGAGCTGTTTCTCCAGGCCTCCCATGATCGCCTGGCCGGAGGCCGCGATTCGCGCCACCGAGAGAAGGCGCAGGTCGGTGCCTCCGTGGGCGAGATCGTAGGCGCCCGCCAGGCCGATGACCGTGCCCTTGACCATCTCGAGCAGGCGGTAATAGGGCATGAGACGCTCGTCCACCTCGATGCCGGTGAGCTCGGTGTAGCGCGTCGCCAGCTCGCCCTCGATGGAGCAGGGGCCCCGACCGATGGTCTGGGTGAAGGCCAGGTCGCTCAGGGGATCGCCGACCCGGGCCAGCTCCCAGTCGAGCACCCCCGAGATCACGGCGTCCTTCCACATCAGATTCGGGAGTCGGTAGTCGCCGTGCAGCAGGCAGATGCGCTGGGCCGGGGGCGCGTGGGTGTCGAGGACGTCGAGGGCGTGGCGGAGGATCGGAGAGGGCAGGAGCTCCGTCTCCAGGAGCCTCCGGCGACAGATCGCCACCTCTCCGCGGGCTGCCTCCTCACCGGTGCTGTAGCTGGGCAGCACCTTCTGGGGCGTCGCGTGGATCCGCGCGAGCATCTGGACGAATTGCTGCTGCATGGTCGCCAGCAGCTCGGGATCCTCCTGGAGGCGCGGATCCATGCTCCGGAAGATGACGCCCTCCACGAAGCTCATCAGGATGAAGCGTCCGCCCACCACCGAGGGGTCCTCTTCGAGGTGGACGACCTCCGGGGCCGGGAGGCCGGCTTCGTGGACGGCGCGAAGCAGGCGGTACTCCCTGGCGATGTCGTAGGGTGGGATCACGCCGTGCTCGGGCTCGACCCGCATCACCCAGCGGATGGGCCCCTCGGCGGTCTCGGCGTCGACGCCGTAGCTCTGGGAGGAGAGCCCGCTGGTGAAGCGCTCGATGGAGAGGATGCGCTCGACGCCGAGCTGCGGCGCGCCCGCCTTGAGCGCCTTCTCCAGAGGCGCCGCCATGCTGGCCGTGACCTCCGCCATCTCCTAGGCCCGGTTGGCCTTGAAGGTTGTCGTGGACCCGGAGGCCGGGGAAGAGGGGCTCATCCTGGGAGCCTCGAGAGTGGTCGCGCCCAGCCTGCGGCGGTAGAGGACCTTCTTCCGCTTCTTCTTCTTGAGCATCGAGGGGGGCGGCAGCTGGATCGTCACCCTCTCTTCCTGCGGCGCGTTTCCCGAACGGCGCTTCCACATCGCGGCCACGACTCGCCCGGCGATCTGAACGCCGCCCTTCACCATCCCGAAGTAGAGGTGCCAGCGCCTGGGGGAATCGTGGATGTACCTGGCGAGATTCGGCTCCTGGAGGATCGCGAAGAAGTCCGCGATGTCCGGCTCGTCGAGGAGCATCACGTACTCCCAGGAGACGGGCTCGTCCATGGTGCCCTTCAGGCAGAGCCCCTCGTGGCTCACCAGCGACTCTCCCTTGGTGAGCCCCAGGGCGATCGTCTTCTTTCCCAAGCCCTTCGACCAGAATTCCATCAGCCGACCAGTCCCTTCTTGCGCGCTTCGACCACGTAGTCGGGCTCACTCCACCAACGCTCGAGGCCCAGATCTTCTGCGACCACCGCGGCGACGTTGTAGCCACCGCCCAGGAGCACCATGCCCCCGGGCCACACGCTGGCGCCCCCCACGTAGAGGTTCTCGATCGGCGTGCGGTAGGAGGAGCAGTCCGGGTTGGGCCGGTTCGAGAGCATCTGCGTCGGGAGATAGGCCCCGTGCTTGATCGAGCCGCGCTTCATGTTCGGCAGCTTGGCCTCGATGGCCTTCGGGTGGTTCACGTAGTGCCGGACCACGGTCGCATCGCGGAGATTGGGGGCGTACTCGCTCCACATCTCGCGCACCCTCTTCACGTAGCCTTCGGAGATCTCGTCCCAGTCGCCGTCCTGGTTCTCGTAGGGGGCAAGGGTCTCGAAGCAGGCGACCGCGGCGCCCGGCTGCACGTCGATCGGGGCCTGCATGGGATCGTAGTCGGTGAAGGTGGTCGCCGAGCCGGCGAGGCTGAAGCCTCCCTCCTTGACGGTCCGGATGTGGGTCATCAGCTCGTCGACGCTCTCGATCCCCATGATCTTGATGAGCGAGCGGTCGACGTCGGGATCGGTCAGGCCCAGCTCGTACTGGGGTCGCTCGGAGAGGGCGAAGTGGACGTTGAAGAGGCTTGCGGACTCCCACTGCCACTCCTTGGTCTGGGCGACGAGAGTCGGTGAGCTGGCATTGCAGGCCTCCTCCCCGACCAGGTCGAGGAAGGTCATCTTCGGGTCCGTCGTGGCGATGATCTTGCTGGCGAAGACCTCGTCTCCACTGGCGAGGCGCACCCCCACCGCCTTGGTCCCGTCGGTGAGGATCTTCGTCACCTCGGCCGCCCGCTCCAGGCTGGCTCCCGCGTTGTTCGCGAAGCGCGAGAGCGAG
>NYZB01000109.1 GCA_002687015.1 Deltaproteobacteria bacterium | reverse complement strand
CTTCTATCCCCGTCAAGCACAATCTCTCGGCCACCCTACATTTCTCCAACGAAGCCCCCACGCCCCGCGCCGGACGCTCGGCAGCCCGGGCCCGCCCACGAGCCCCGAGACGAAACCCCCAGCAACGCGAACCACCCCCCTCACCAACCTTCCGGACCCCCGCCCGAACGGCCTCGACGCATGCCGGAGGCTGGGCTCACCCATTCCAGCGCTCTCCCGGCACCGGACGCCAGTGCCTCCTTCGGGGCGACCGATCGAGCGCGTGTCCGCCCATACGCCGCGGATCTCTCCTCTACCGCGCAGGCTCCTGGACCGGACGATTCTCGAGCGCCCTAGTGCGGACGCCACTAACGCTCCGCGAGGGCCCGCGCGCACGCTCCTGGGAAGCGCGGTCCGTGGTAGATCATGCCGGTGTAGACCTCCACCAGATCGGCGCCCGCCGCGCGCAGCGCAAGGGCGTCCCCAGGCTCGTCCACGCCCCCCCCCCCGACCAGCAGGTGCTCGGGCCGGCGCGCCGATGCGAGCAGGCGCAGGGTCGATTCGGCCAGGGGGCGAAGCGGCACGCCCGAGAGGCCCCCCGGCAAACCCTCGTCGGGGCTCGCACCGCGGGCCCGGGCCAGGCCGATCGAGGTATTGACGGCCACGAAGCCATCGCAGGCCCCGGGCGCCCTGAGCGGCTCCAGGCAGGGCGCCAGGCTCTCCTCCGTCCACGGCACGCCCTCGCCGTCCTCGGGCGGGAGCTTGACGAGCAGCGGCGTCGGTTCCGGACGGTCTGCCTCCGCGTCCAGGGCAGAGAGTGCCTCCCGGAGGGGCAGGATCAGCTCGTCGCGAAAGCCCGGACCGTAGAGCAGATCGCGCAGGCCCTTCGTGTTGGGTGAGCTGAGGTTGATCACGAAGAGATCGCTGACCGCGTGGAGCGCATGGGCCAGCTGCGCGAGCTCGCTTCGTGCTTCCGCCAGGAAGCCCTCCCCTCCCGCCTTCACGGTGCGCGGGTGGGGCGCCACGTTGGACGCCAGGATCAGGCCGCTGCGGTTGCGGGCCCGAAACCGCTCCATGCGCTGCGCCACGCGAGCCACGCCCTCGTTCGGAAACCCGAGCCGGTTCCAGATCGCGCGTTCGTCTTCGCGGCGGCTCATGCGCGGCGGCGGGTTGCCGGGCCAGGGGGCCGAGAGGATCGTGCCCACCTCGACGAAGCCCACCCCCATCCTGGCAATCCCGTCGAGCACCGCCGCGTTCTTGTCGAAGCCGGCGGCGAGCCCAACGCGGTTCGGAAAGCGGAGGCCGCTCCACTCGAAGGGATCCTCGACACGGCCCCCGCCCAGGGGCAGGGGCAGCTTCAGCGCCCAATGCCCCAACTCATGCGCACGCTCCGCCGGGAGCAGGCGCGCCAGGGGAAAGAGCCACTCGTAGAGTCCCACGCGCGCGCAGGTTACCAAAAGGTCCGGGGGCCCAGGCTCAGGTCGGCGCCGTGCGAGCGAGGTCGCCCGGGGGCCCTGCCGCGGCTCGCGCGGCGCTGTAGAGGCGCACGAGGTCGTCTTCGAGCTGCTGCAGGGTCATGGCCTTCGCCGTGTCGCCGCTGAACGAGAGGTTGCCGGCCAGGGCCTCGTCCATCGCGCGCAACCGGCCCGAGAACATGCCGTCCAGCACCTCGGCACGAAGGCGCAGGGTCACCTCGGGCTCGCCGTCGGGCGGACCGAGCGCGGCGCTGGCCTCTTCGCGGAGCCGGAGATGGAAGTCCAGGCCCAGGTCCTCGAGCACGAAGTAGAGGGTGACGTCCTGATCCCGGGAGGCTCCCTGAACGGAGGCGTCCCCGGAAAAGGCGCGCACGAAGGCCTCGAGCACCGGCGTCATGCCCCGCCGGAGCTCGTCGCGCAGGGCCGGGTCCAGGGGCGACGCGACCGGGTCGCGCTCTTCGACCGGCCCCGGCTTGCGGCGGGCCTTCCCTGTGGGCTTCTTCTTCTGGAGGTCCGTGACCGCCGGCGGCGGACGCTCGCGCAGGGCGCAGCAGGTGGCTTCGTCCGGACGGGTGCGGGGCGTCCTCCAGTCGAAGTGCAGAGCCGTCTCCGGGTTCAAGGCGCAGCGCGGCGGCTCGCCGCGCACCAGGCGGGCGAGGTCCTCGCTCACGATGCGGCCCTGGTGGGCGCCGATCTGCAGGGTGTTGCCGCCGACGTGGGGCGTCGCGATCACGCCCGGAGCCGCCAGGAGCGGGTGGTCGGCGCCCGGCGGCTCCTCGCTGAAGACGTCGAGGGCCGCGCCCGCCAGGTGCCCGGACTGCAGCGCATCGGCCAGGGCCTCCTCGTCGACGAGCGCCGCTCGCGCCGTGTTCACGAGCATGGCCCCCGGCTTCATCCGCGCCAGGGCTGCGGCATCGATCAGCCCGGTCGTGTCCTCGGTAACGGCGGCGTGCAGGCTCACGAAGTCGCTCTCGGCGAGCAGCGCCTCGAGCGACACGGCGCTCGCTCCCGCGCGGGTGATCGCCGCGGGGTCCTGCCACGGGTCATGGGCGAGCAGTCGCACACCGAAGGGCACGAGACGCTCGGCCACCTTGCGGCCCACGGCGCCCAGGCCGACCAGGCCGATGGTGCGCCGCCACAGCTCCTGGCCCCGCAGGCTCCCATAGGCCCGACCCATGGCGCCCATGTCGCCGGCCTCCATGCCGGGCTCGCGCAGGAAGGCGTTGGCGTCGGGCAGCTTGCGGGCCAGGGCGAGCAGGAAGGCCACGGTGAGGTCCGCCACCGCATCCGCATTGCGACCCGGGGCGTTCAGGACGGGCAGGCCGAGCACACTGCACGCCTCGACGTCCACGTTCACCGCATCGCCGCGGCAGGAGGCCACGACCCGCAATCGGGGGAGCTCCAGCAGCGAGGCCGCGTCCACCAGGTCGATCTCGGTGACGAACACGTCGACGTCCGCGAGGGCCTCGACCAGGGTCGGGCCGGTGAGCAGGCGGCGCGCCTCCCGGTAGCTCGCGTACTCGACCTCGCCGAGCTCCTGGAAGGCCGCCAGGGACTCCTCGTCCATGTCGGCCGTCACGAGGATGCGCAGGTCACCCGGGGCGCTCGCCGCCGCGGTCGCGCTCGCCCCCGATTGGAGAAGGCCTCGAAGCGCGAGCCCCCGGCTCACGGCCACGGCGGGCCGTCGCGCCTCCAGGAGCTCGCTCCACTGGGTGTAGAGCTCCGCCAGCACGGTCGCCTCGTCGGCCTCGGGCTCGACGCTGCGCGTCTTCACGAGGGCGGCCGCGGCTGCGGCGAGATCCGGGAAGCAGCCCGCCCCAACCCCTGCGCACAGCGCGGCGCCCAGGCCGGTCGAATCGAAGACCTCACCCACGGCCACCGGTCGGCCCAGCGCAGCGGCGACGCAGGCCTGCCAGACGCTGCTCGACGCCATGCGCCCGCCGAGCCGAAGCTCGACGGCGTCGGCGACGGCGGCCTGCTCCAGGTTGGCCCGGAGCGCGAAGGCCATGCCCTCGATCACGGCGCGCGCCAGGTTGGCGGCCGACTGGTGCGGGTCGGCGTGCCCGAGGTGAGAGAGCGAAAGCTCGCCGACCGGCAGGCTCAGGGCACGGCCGTCCATCACCTCGGCACCGAAGGTCGACACCATGCCCCCGGCGCCCGGCGGGGCCAACGCCGCCTCGGCCAGCATTCGCTCGGCGCCGTTCGGGGCCTGGGGCCGGAGCAGGCGCCCGAGCCAGTCGAGGGCATCGCCGACGGGTCCGGCGTTGCTCTCGCGCACGAAGCGGCCGGGCACGACGTGCGGCTCGAGCCACAGGCCGGGGCGCCCGGCCTCGGGACCGGCCACGACCGCCATCACGGGAAGGGTGGTCCCGCACACGGCACCTGCCCATCCCGGCTCGAGGACCCCCAGGCCCAGGAGGCCCAGCTGGGTGTCGCCCCCGCCCACAGCCACGGGAGTCCCGGGCGCGAGGCCCAGGGCCCGGGCGGTGTCGCCCTGGAGCTCGCCGAGCCGCGAGCCGCACGCCCGGATCTCGGGGAAGAGCCCAGCGGGCAGGCCCAGGCGATCGAGCCACTCCTCGGACCAGGCCGCCCCGCGCAGGTCGTAGAGGAGGGTCCCACCCGCGTGGGTGGGATCGGTGGCGCGCTCACCGCACAGACGCCACGCGAGCCAGTCGTTCACACCGAAGACGCAGTCGAGGTCGGACCGCTCTTCGGGCGCGAGACTCAGGAGCCGTGCCGCCGTGCCGATCGGAGAGGGCCAGTGGCCCGCGACCTCTTCCAGGGCTTCGCCGTGCTGGGCCGCGAGCTGAAGCCCCGCGGCGACGCCGCGGGCGTCGATGTTGGGTGCGGCCAGGCGCACCGCCCCGCGGGCGTCGAGCGCCACGGTGGCGAATCGCATCCCGGCCCCGGCGATTCCCAGCACCTGCTCGGGGCGGGCGCCGGCGCGTGCGAGGCCGTCGCGAATCGCCTCGCCGAGCCGACGCCAGACGACGTCGAGATCCAGGTCGGCACCGCCCCCCGGAGCCGGACGCGGGGCCCAGCTGCGCGCCGTGCGCAGGGTGGCGCCAGTCTCCGCATCGACCAGCAGACAGCGACCACCGCTCCCGCCGATGTCCAGTCCCAGCAGGAACGAAGGCTCCCGGGCCACGCGGGTCTCCTAGGTGTCGAGGCAGACGGCCGACCCACCCGACGAGCCGGACCTCTTGCCGCGGATGCACGCATGATGGCGGCGCACCCGAAGGATGCCGAACCCGTCCGTGCTCGCCACGGGTTCTCTCCCCCTTTCCCGCCCACGACCGCGCGACGCCGAGCGCAGGGCGGATCGCCCTCGGAGCCGCGCCCGGGCGGAGCGACCGGGTCAGCCCTTCGTGAGCAACAGGCAGCCCGCGAGCGGTCCTCCGCCCGCAGCCGCGACGGCGACCTGGGGATCGCCCGGCACCTGACGCTCGCCGCCCTCGCCCCAGAGCTGGAGACAGGCCTCGTGGAGGAAGCCGTAGCCGTGTAGCCGGCCCGCCGAGAGCTGGCCTCCGTGGGTGTTGAGCGGCAGCGATCCGTCGAGCGCGATGCGCTCCCCGCCTTCGATGAAGGCACCGCCCTCTCCCTTGCCGCAGAAACCCAGCGACTCGAGCCAGGAGAGGGTGATGAAGCTGAAGCCGTCGTAGAGCTCGGCCACGTCGACGTCGCCCGGCCCGAGCTCCGTGCCCTCCCAGAGGGCCGGGCCTGCGTCGCGGGTCGCCATGGTCGAGAGATCGTCGAACTGGTCCCAGGAGGGACGGCCCTTCAGCGCACAGCCCACCGACTCGACGAAGAGCGGCTCGCGGCGCAGGTCGGCGGCGCGTTCCGGCCGCGAGACGATGAAGGCGGTGGCGCCATCGGCGGGGACGTCGCAGTCGAACAGACAGAGAGGCGTCGAGATCATCCGGGCGGACAGGTAGTCGTCCAGGGTCATCGGATCCCGGTAGATCGCGCTGGGGTTCTTGCCCGCATTGCGCCGCGCGTTCAACGCGATCCAGGCGAGCTGCTCGCGGGTGGTGCCGTACTCGTGGAAATGGCGCTGGGCGAAGAGCGCGATCCAGTTGACGGCCGAGTAGGCGCGGAAGGGAAGCGTGTACTCCATCATCCCACTCGCGCGGTAGCCGCCGCCCGAGCTCTCGCCTCCCCCGAGGCCGAGCCCGGCGCGCTTGCCCTTGCCCTGGTAGGTGGCCTCCCACACCGAGCGGAAGCACAGCACGTGGTTCGCAAGACCACAGGCGACGGCCATGCACGCCTCGATGACCGAGCCCAGCTGGCCCGGATGCTCGGGGCCACCGTTGAACCAACGCAGGGGCAGACGCAGGGCGTCGTGGACGTCGCTGATCCCGGCGCCCGAGAAGCCGCCGGGCCCCATCGCACCGGGATAGGTGGAGAGCCCGTCGATCTCCTCTCGGCGCAGACCCGCATCCTCGATCGCCGCCACGCAGGCGTCGAGCGTGAGATCGAGCGGGTTGCGCATCAGACGGCGCCCGATCTCGGACTGGCCGATGCCGCTCACGGTGGCCTTGCGGCGCAGCTCGTTCACGCCGGGTCCGCCCCGACCCGCCGGAGCGCCGCATCGGCGGGCTCGAAGAGGGGGAACCAGACGTCCTCTCGCTGCTCGAACACGACCCGCACGGCGAGGCCGATCGCGACGTCCTCGTTCGAGAGGTTCACCAGGTTCGTCATCAGCCGGAGACCCGTCTGCTCCTCGAGCTCGACGATCGCGATCGGGTAGGGGTGGTCCGCGCTGGGCACCCAGGGCTGGTGGTTGAAGGTATAGGTCAGCACCGTGGCGCGACCCGAGGCGGATTCGACGACGAGGCCCTTGCCGAGGCACTCCGGGCAGCGCGGCGAGGTCGGGTGGATCCAGGTCCGGCAGGCCGAGCAGCGGAGGAACTGCAGCTGGCCCTGCTCGCCACCGCGCCAGAAGTGGGCGTTCTCTTCGGTCACCCTGGGCAGGACGCGGAAGGGCTGCTCCGCGCTCACGCTCCCAGGCTCCGGACGATCACCTCGGACAGCGGCGTCGAGTGCATCTGGGCCATGTCGCCGTAGAGGGGAAGCTCCTCGACCGTCCGTTTCAGGGCCTCCTTCGAGCCGTAGAGTCGATCGGGGTCGGTGTAGTCCTCGATCGTGCGGAAGCGCTCGGCCACGATGGCCCGGATGGGCGGGGACCCGGGCGTGAGCACGCGCGCGACGGCATTGCGCACGTACTCCCAGCGCAGCGGATGCAGCTCGAACGAGGACGGCGTGTGGATCTCGTGCCAGCCGTGGTAGAAGGCCTCGTCGCTCAGGTGATCGGGCTTGGGGAACCACGTGAAATGGGTCACGCCGGGGCTCTGGGCCCCGTCCAGCCAGTCGCGATCCGGACAGGGCTGCGGCACGGACTCGGTGACGAGGTAGCCGTCGACGCGATCGGCTCCCTGGCGCAGCGCCCCTTCGACCGGGCCGCGGGCGTCCAGGCTGGGCAGCCACAGGCCGATCGCGGCCGAGAGGGTCGCGCCCTCCCCCATCAGCAGCGTCGGCTTCGGTATCTGCTCCTGGGTGTCGGCGATGCTGACGTTGAGGGCCTGGACCCCGGCGGCCAGGAGCCGCGGCGCGACCTCTTCGAGCAGCCTCTGGCGGTAGGCTGCGATGGCCTGCGCCTCCGGCTTCCAGGTCAGGTAGATGAGCTTCTCCACCGCCGCTCTCCTCCGTAGCCGCGCGCCCGGCGCCCATTCTATGGGAGCGCTGCCCCGCGCGCCGCGGTCTCGGCCTGCCGGGGGCGAGACAGCGCTTGTGCTTCCCGACCGGGACATCCACATTCCCCAGGTGCTTCGCATGCTCCTCCTGGTCTGGATCCTGTGGCTCGCTCCCGCTGGCGCACAGCCCCTGGTGCCCCTGCCCGCCCAACCGAACGGCGTACCCTGGCCCTCCACGGCCTGGCCGGAGGGCCCGCTCCCGCACGAGCACGACCCTGCGGCGCTCGAGGCGGCACTGGACGATCTCTTCGTGACGACGGGCCGAGGCGGCCTGCCCGATACGCGAGCGCTGCTCGTCGTCCACCGGGGCCGCGTCGTCGTGGAGCGCTACGCACCCGGCTTCGACCGCGAGTCCCGCTTCCATTCGTGGTCGATGGGCAAGAGCGTGACCCAGGCCATGGTGGGCATCCTGGTGCGCGAGGGAGCCCTCGCCGTCGACGAGCCCGCGCCCCTGCCGGCCTGGGCCGAGCCCGACGACCCCCGTGGCGGTCTGACCCTCCGACACCTGCTGCACATGAACACGGGCTTCGACAACGCCGACGGCGGCGATGGCGCCGACACCTTCGTGGGACGTCTGCTCTTCGGCGAGGGCTCGGCGGACATGGCCACGGCCGCGGCCGGCGTGCCCCTCGCCCACGACCCGGGCACCCACTGGGCCTATTCGACGGGAACCAGCGCGCTCCTGGGCGCCATCGTGAGCCGGAGCACCGGAGCGGAGCGCGACGCCACCCGGGACTGGCTCGAGAAGGAGCTCCTCGATCCCCTCGGCATCCAGTCGCTGGTCGCCGAGACCGACCTGACCGGACAGCTCGTCGGGGGCAGCCACGTGTGGGCCACCGCTCGGGACTGGGCGCGCCTCGGCCTCTTGTACCTCCGTGACGGCCTGTGGGAGGGGCGCCGCATCCTTCCGGCGGGCTGGGTCGATTTCACCCGCACGCGCGCACCCGCCTCGAACAACGGCACCTACGGCGCTCACTTCTGGATCAACGAGACCCCGGAGGAGAAGCAGTTCAAGCCGGTGCCGGGTGCGCCCTCCTCCGTCTTCCAGATGAGCGGCAACGGCGGCCAGTACGTGCTCCTCGTGCCGGGTCGGGACCTCGTCGTGGTTCGCCTCGGCGAGATGCACGCCCTCGACTGGCCCAGCCTCGGCAAGAAGATCGGCGCTCTGGTCAGTGGTTTCCCGGAGATCGCCGGCTCCGCACGGGGGGTCCTGCCGTGATGAAGCGCCTCGGGCTGTTCGCGCTCCTGGCCGCCGTCCTGGCGGCGGGCCTCCTGCTGCCCGACTTCCAGCGCCAGGTCTCGATCGGCACGGGCTTCGTGGCCAAGCAGATGTGTTCCTGCATGTTCGTCGGCGGCCGCAGCTTCGAATCCTGCCTGCCGGACATGCTGCCGATGATGGACGACATCGAGGCCCAGGTGCTCTCCGTGGGCGAGGGCGTGCGGGCCTGGGTTCCGCTCCTGGCAGAGAGGGTCGCTCGCCACCAGGCGCCCCACGGGTGCACCCTGGAGCCCTGACCCCCTCAGGCGAGGCCGCCGCTGCTCCGATACGACCTCCATGGAGGCGAAGGGGCTCGTCGAGGCACCGCCCACCGTCCTGCTCGTGAGCAACGACCCGGAGGCGGCGAAGTGGCTGGAGGCCGCCGCCCAGGGCCTGCAGGTTCGCCAGGTCGCGCCGCGGGAGCTCGACCGCAGCCCCGAGTGGTTGGACGCGGCCGTGGCGGTGGCCCACTGGCGATCCGAGGACGGGCCGAGCGCGCTCGATGCGTTGGCGGCCCTGCGCGAGCTCCCGGTCGCCGAGCGCCTCCTGCTCGTCGCGGAGGCCGGAGATCCAGTCGAGCTCGAGCGCCTGATCGCCGCCCTGCAGCCTCAGGCCTGGCTGCCGGACCCGCCACCGACGCCCTCGCTCACCCTCGCGCTGCGTCAGGCCCTGCCCTCCGCGAATCCCGGGGCGGGAGCGCGCCGCGGCCAGAGGCCCGCCACGGTGCTGCTGGGCGTCAGCGCCGCCATCCGCGAGGTGCTGGACCAGATCCGCCAGGTCGCGCCCAGCCAGGCCTCCGTCCTGATCCTCGGAGAGACGGGCACGGGCAAGGAGCTGGCGGCACGTGCGGTTCACGAGCAGAGCGAACGGTCGAGCGGGCCCTTCATCGCGATCAACTGCGGCGCCATGCCCGAGACCCTGCTCGAGAGTGAGCTCTTCGGCGCCTGCAAGGGCGCCTTCACCGGCTCGGAGCGCGATCGCACCGGGCTCTTCGAGCAGGCTCACGGCGGAACCCTGTTCCTCGACGAGATCGGGGACACCACGCCGTCGCTCCAGACCAAGCTGCTCCGGGTGCTGGAAGAGCGCGAGGTGCGGCCGATCGGCGGAGACAAGACGCGGCCGATCGACGGGCGGATCGTCTCCGCCACCCATCAGGACATCGAGGAGTCGATCCGCAAGGGCACCTTTCGCCAGGATCTCTTCTATCGGCTCAACACGGTGGCCCTTCGTCTGCCCCCCTGCGCCGGCGTCGGGTGGACGTCCCCTTCCTGGCCCAGCACTTCGCCGAGGTCTTCGGCGAGGAGAACGCCCGCCAGATCACCCTCAGCGAGGAGTTCCTCGACGCCCTCTCGAAGCAGGAGTTCCCGGGCAACGTGCGGGAGCTCCGCAACGCCGTGGAGAGGGCCATCGCCCTGACGCGGCCGGGGGAGGACGTGGCGCCCACCACCCTCGAAGGCCAGGCGCAGCCCGTCGCTCCGCCGGCGGGCTGCGGCGGGAGCCTCCGCGAGCAGGTCGAGAGGCTCGAGATCCAACGCATCGGCGAAGCGCTGGCGGCTTCCGGCGGGAACAAGACCCGGGCGGCAGAAGCCCTGGGGCTCTCCCGCGTGGGCCTCGGCAAGAAGATCAAGCGCTACGGACTCTGAGCCGCCAACCCCGTTGTCGGTGCGGGCGCGCGGTTCGTCACCGGGACGGGAAGCACCATCGCGGCGGGCATGTCGAGCGATCGCTGCCGGTCGCCGCCGAGGTCGGGTGACGAAGCGCGGCACCGCCAAGGGATGGGGGCCGAGGGCGCCTCGACGGAAGACCGCGTACTTGCAGCGGCACCTGCCCATGGCACGGGGCTTGCTCTAGTAGGCGGTCACGAAACACACACAGTTCCCCCCAGAGCCCCCCCCGACCGGGCCCGGCCGTCCCCCAGCGGCCGGGCCCACCCCTTTCTGGGGTTGGCCAGCGCCCAGGCGCCCCCCTCCGGCCCGCGTATACTCCGCCGCCCATGGAGAAGCCCACCGAAGAGCGTGCGGTAGACGCCGCGAGCCTCCCCTTGCGGGGCCAGCCGCTGCACACCCGAACCCTGGTGATCGACGTCCTTCGGGAGGACGCGCAGACGGTGCGCGCCGAGGGGCAGATCCTCGACCTCCGCAAGTGTGCGTTCGTCCCGACGGGCGGCGATCTCCAGACGGCTGGCTTCATCCACCAGATGAAGATCACGACCTGGTGCCACCCGGAAGAGCGGGTGATCCAGCGGCTCGAAACCGCGCAGCCGCACATCGCCTACGACCCCCACGAGAGCACCGCCGGGGAATGCTGCCGCGATCCCGCCCCGCGCCTTCAACAGCTGGTGGGCACGCGTTTCGACCGGGGCTTTGCCAAACGCCTGAGCCAGGCCTTCGGCGGCCCCCTGGGCTGCTCCCACCTGCTGACACTGGGTCAGCTGATGGGACACGCGATTCCACCGGGCCTGGATCGGGAGACCGGGATCGCACCGGGCGGCCTCGCGGTGCGCCAGGACGGCGAACGCTTGTTCAAGCGGACGCTCGTCGTCGACGGCTGCGCCGACGGGGAAGACCGCCTGGAGGTCGGCGTCCAACAAGCGGAGTTCCACATGCGCCCGCGCATCGAGGTGAGCTCGCTCCTCGAGCGGCTGGCCCACCAGCACGAGGTGCACGTCCACGGTCGGGTCGACCTGGGCCCCCTGGTCTTCACGGCCATCGACGCGGCGGAGCGCATCCGAACGGGGGAGACGCTCTTCGAGGAAGCCTGGTCCGAACGGAGTGCGGAGGTCTCGTCCCTGGTCGGCTTCTCCGCCCTGCGCGGCCTGTCGGGCGAGCTCTTCCGCCTCCTCGGCGCCGATGCCGACCGCGCGATGCTGCTCGACGCGCTGCTGAACGTCGCTCCGGGGCTGATCCAATGCCTGGCCGCCACGTCGGGCCGTTGGATGGCCCGCATGGCAGAGGCCATGCGCCGCGGGTCCGCCCGGCCGGTCCTCGCAGAGGCAGGTGGGATGGCGAGCGGTGGCTTCCCGGACTCCTGCTTCATGTGGCGCTCCGAGGGCCCCCTCCAGAAGGCACGGGAGGCCGGTGCGGGGTTCCCCGGAATGACTCGATCGAAGGCAACCTGACCTAGACTGGATCGCCTCGCGCGCTGGCCCCTCCAAGCGACGGAAGACGGGAGACGACATGGCAGAGATCCACGGTGGACAGGTGGCGGCGCGGCAGCTTCGCGCGGCGGGGATCGATACGATCTTCGGCGTCGTCGCCGGACCCATGATCGAGGTGTTCGCGGGCGCCCAGGAGGCCGGTCTCCAGGTGATCGGCGGCCGCCACGAGATGAACATGGGCTTTGCGGCCTCCGCCTGGGGCTACCAGAAGCGTCTCCCCGGAGTGCTGGTCGTCGGCTCCGGCCCCGGCATGACGAACGCCGTGACGCCGATGCACGTCGCCACCGAGAGCGCGATGCCGCTGGTCGTGCTCGGGGGCTCGGCCTTCGCGAACACGCGCGGCGTCGGCGCCTTCCAGGAGGCCGACCAGACTGCCTTCGCCGCCCCCGCGTGCAAGTGGGTGGGACAGGTCGACTCCACCGAGCGCATCGGCGAGTGGGTGCACCTGGCCCTGGGAAAGGCGTTGCAGGGCCGACCCGGTGCGGTCTACCTGGACTTCCCGGGTCAGCTGGTCGCGGGCCGCCTCGAAGAGGGGCAGGCTCCGATCCGCGAACGGGCCCCCGAGGTGACGCGTCCGCACCCGGATCCCAATGCCATCGATCGCCTCGCCGACCTGGTCGCGCGGGCCGAGCGCCCCCTGCTCCTCGTCGGCAAGGGCGCGGGCTGGGCAGAAGCGGGGAGTGCCCTCGCGGCCCTCTCCGATCGGGGGCTGCCCTACGTGGCGTCGCCGATGGGGCGCGGCGTGATCCCGGACGACCACCCGAACTTCGCCAACGCCGCCCGCTCGGCCGCGCTCAAGGGCGCCGACCTGGTGGTGATGTTCGGCGGGCGCTTCAACTGGATCTTCGGAATGGGCCGCCGCTTCTCTCCGGACGCCACGTTGGTGCAGGTCGACGTGGAAGCGGAGGAGATGATCTCGGGCGCGGACCTCGACCTGGGGATCGTCGCCGACGCGGCCGTGACGGCGGCAGCCCTGGATTCGGCCCTCGGCAGCCGCCCACTGGCTTCGGAAGGCAACGGCTGGCTCGCCGGCCTCCAGGAGCAGAGCGAGCGCAACGAAGCGACGGCTCGGCAGGCCCTGGAGGACGATGCGGTCCCGATCAATCCCTACCGCCTCGTCTCCGAGGTGCGCGAGCTGCTGCCGCGCGACGCCATCATCACGACCGAGGGCGAGACCATCATGGGCATCTGCCGCGCCGTGCTGCCCTGCTACCGCGAACGCTCGCTCTTCAATGCGGGCACGACGGGCTGCATGGGCACGGGCGCGCCCTATTCCCTGGGCGCCAAGCTCGCCTGCCCCGATCGGCCTTCGGTCGCCGTGCTGGGCGACTACGCCTTCGGCGCCGCGGCGATGGTCGTGGAGACCGCCGCGCGGGTGGGCGCCGCACCCGTCTTCGTCGTCGCCAACAACGAGGGCATCGCCGGCCACATGATCCAGGACCACATGCTGCCACCCGGCTCGCCGCGCATCGCGAGCCTCCTGCCGGCGAACTACGAGAAGATCGGCGAGCTCGTGGACGGCCACTCCGAACGCGTCGATCAGCCTGACGAGATCCGCCCCGCCCTCGAACGCGCGCTGGCCGCCGACCGCGTGGCCGTGGTCCACGTGCGCTGCAACCCCAAGGCAACGCGGCTCTCGGGCGCGAACTACCTGCAGTAGAAGGAGCGAACTCATGCCCATGCCCCTCGAAGGCCTTCTCGTTCTCGATTGGACGATCTGGCAGCAGGGCCCCGTCTGCTCGGCGATGCTCGGCGACCTGGGCGCCGACGTGATCAAGATCGAGCAGGCCGGCAGCGGAGACCCCGGTCGCTACCTGGCAGCCGTCGCCGGTCAGAAGGGCGAGGGCCGACCGAACTGGTACTTCGAGGCGAACAACCGCAACAAGAAGAGCATCACCCTGGACCTGAAGCAGCCCGACGCCCTGCAGGTGGTCTACGACCTGACGAGCAAGGCCGACATCTTCGTCCAGAACTTCCGCTTCGGCGTCGCCGAACGGCTCGGCGTCGGATACGACACGCTGCGCGAGATCAACCCGCAGCTGATCTACGCGAGCGTAACCGGCTATGGGCCCGAGGGCCCCGACCGCGCGGAGCCCTCCTTCGACCATCTCGGTCTCGCACGCTCGGGCATCATGAACGCCACTGGGGAGCCCGACATGCCGCCCCTCGGTATCGCGGGGGGTATCGCCGACCAGATGGGCGCAGTCATGATGGCTTACGGCATCCTCGCCGCGCTCATGGCCCGCGAGCGCCACGGCGTCGGCCAGGCCGTCGACGCCTCCCACCTGGGCAGCATGATGTGGCTCCAGGGGCTGTCCCTCGGGATGCTGACGATGACGGGCGGCGCCATCCCGCGCACCTTCCGGGCCCGCGCCTTCAACCCGCTCTGGAACCACTACGCCTGCGGAGACGGCAAGTGGCTGGCGCTCGCCATGCTGCAGCCCGATCGCTACTGGGCCGACTTCGCGCGTGCCATTGGTCGCGAGGAGCTCGTCGACGACGAGCGGTTCGCCACCATGGAAGCTCGCGCCGGCCACACCGAGGCCTGCGTGACGATCATCGACGAGGCCCTGGCGAGCGCGCCGCGGGACGAGTGGGTGCGCCGGCTCAAGGAATCCCCGGGCGACTTCATCTTCACGATCGTCAACGACATCGAGGACCTCGTGGATGACCCCCAGGTGAAGGCCAACGACTACATCGTCGACGTCGAGCACCCGCAGTTCGGCACGACCGCGATGGTCGGCCTTCCGGTCCGGCTCCGGGAGACCCCGGGCAGCATCCGCAACACCGCCCCCGAGCTGGGCCAGCATACCGAGGAGATCCTCATGGAGGTGCTGGGCTACGAGTGGGACCGGATCTCGGAGCTCCGAGACAAGAAGGTGCTCTGAGAACCGTTCCGCAGATCAGGGAAGGAAGACGCCGAGCCCGCTGGCTTCGAGCCAGCCCTCGACCGCGGGGCGCTCCTGCGCCTCGAGCTTGCGGGTGAAGAGACTGATCTCCGCGCCGTAGAGCTGGTAGGCGGCGGTGGCCATGGAACCCCCTGGAAGAACGGGATGGGAAGCCGATCATCTCTCACTTCTCGCGGAACGACCAGCGGCCCGACCTGCCCTACCCTGCCTCGGCCGAACGAGCATGCAGATCCGGGAGACACTTCGCTGCGACTCTCGACCGACGAGCACCGCGCCCTCTTCCTGAACGCCCAGGGCCTGGGGCGGAGCCGGAGGCGACGGCCGACCCGCAAGGCCCTGCTCGCCGAGATCGAGGCCCTGGGCTTCGTTCAGGTGGACGCCATCCAGGTCATCGAGCGCGCCCATCACCTGATCCTGGGTGCGCGCTTCCAGGGCTATCGCCCTCGCCACCTCAAGCAGCTGCTCGAAAGGGACCGCAGCGTCTTCGAGCACTGGACCCACGACGCGGCGGTGATTCCCGCCTCCCTCCTGCCATGGTGGACCTTCCACTTCGGTCACTGGGAGAAGCGCTTGCGCGCCCGTGCCGGCCGCCGTGCGGGCTCCCCGCGGCAGTTCGCAAAGCTGCGGCGCGTGGTACGCCAGCGGATCCTCGACGAGGGTCCCCTGCTCGCGAGCGACTTCGAGACACCCAGCGACCATCCCAAGGGCAGCTTCTGGAACTGGAAGCCCGCAAAGCACGCTCTCGAGTACCTGTGGCGCACGGGCGAGCTGGCCATCGAGGGACGCGACGGCTTCCACAAACGCTACGACCTCTTCGAGCGGGTGCACCCCGAGTGCCGCGATCTCCCGAAGGTGAGCCGACGCGCCTACCTGGACTGGGCGATGCCCGCGGCCCTGGAGCGTCTCTGCACGGCCACCCCGCGCGAGCTCGCGGGCTTCTGGGGTGGAATCGGCGCGGCCGACGCGAGCGCGTGGTGCCGCCGGGCCCTTGGCGACGGCCGCGTCATCGAGGTCGAGACCGAGCGTGGGGGCACGCGCAGCTCCCTCGCGCTGCCCGACCTCCAGCGCCGGGTCGCCCGCCTCCGCACGCCCCCCGACGAGCTGCGTTTCCTCTGCCCCTTCGACCCGCTGCTGCGCGACCGGGCGCGCACCGCCCGCCTCTTCGGCTTCGACTATCGCTTCGAGGGCTTCGTGCCCGCCGAGAAGCGCCGAGACGGCTACTTCGTCATGGCGGTCCTCGATGGCGACGAGCTGGTGGCCCGCTTCGATCCGCGCCTCGACCGGCCCCGACGCACCCTCGAGCTGCGCCGACTTCGTTGGGAGGAGCGGGCCCGCACGGCACGACGGGTCGAGGCTCTCGAGGAAGCCCTCCGGGGCTTCGCCCTGGATCTCGGCGCCGAGCACGTCGTCCGGCGGCGTTCGTAGAGCCGGAGCGAGAGCGTCTCCGCTATTCTCCGCGGCCATGGCCAAGCGACAAGAGCAAGAGACGGCGCAGACCGAGGTCACCGAGGTCGGCCCCAACGTGATTCGCATGCAGCTCCCGATCCGGATGCCCGGGCTCGGTCACGTCAACATGTTCGCCCTGATCGACGGTGAGGGCGCCGCCGTCGTCGACCCCGGCCTACCGGGGCCAGCGACCTGGAAGACCATCAAGGAGCGCCTGAAGCAGGCGGATCTCCGGGTGAAGAACGTGCACACGGTGATCGTGACGCACTCCCACCCCGACCACTTCGGCGGCGCGGCCCGCTTCGCCAAGGAGGCCGGCGCCGAGGTCATCGCCCACGCGGACTTCCGCTTCGGCGTCCTCGAGTCGAGCGATCAGGCCGAGGTCTCGGTGGACGACCTCTCGGGCCCGGAGAACGACGAGGCTCATCGTCAGGTCCTGCAGGGCTGGAACCACAAGACGCCGTGGGGTGGCGAGCACCCCAAGCCCCCCTTCCGCTCGCGCTGGAAGTGGCGGGGCGCGCGGGTCCTGGGCAACAGCTTCATTCCCACCGTCACCAAGCCGGTGCGCCAGGGGGACCGGCTTCGGCTGGCCGGCCGCGAGTGGTTCGTGACCCACACGCCGGGCCACACCGAAGACCACATCTGTCTGCATTGCCCGGAAGAGCAGCTCTTCCTGGCGGGTGACCACGTGCTGCCCACGATCACGCCGCACATCTCGGGCCTGGCGATCTCCAAGGACCCGCTCGACAACTTCTTCGAGTCTCTCGAACTGGTCGGGAACCTGCCCGACGTCGAGCTGGCCCTGCCCGCCCACGGCCATCCCTTCGGCGACCTGAAGGGCCGCACCGAGGCGATCAAGGAGCATCACTACGATCGACTCGACACGGTGAAGCGGATCGGACGCGAGCTGGGGCCCGCCACCGTGCAGGCGATTTCCGAGAAGCTCTTCAAGCCCCGAAGCTGGGGCAGCATGGCGGAGAGCGAGACCTACGCCCACCTCGAACACCTGCGACACGCGGGCAACGCCGACGCCCGCCGCGACAAGACGGGACAGCTGATCTACGAGCTGTAGTCAGAAGACCGCCTGGAGCATCCGCCACACCGACTCGAAGAAGTTCCCGTCGAGGGGCTCCGACCGGAACCAGCCGGGGGGCAGGACCGGCGAGCCCTGGAAGGGGCGTGCCAGCCAGGAGATCTCGGCACCCACAAAGCCGCAGAGCAGGGCCCACGCCCACCACACGGCACGAGCCTGGCTCGGAGCATCCACCACCGCGCGCAGCGTGCCGCGCAGGCGCGAGACGCCGACCACCCCGCACACCGCGATGACGGCGATGTGGCCGAGCAGCAGGCCGTGGTGCACGCCCACGGTCGCGCGCGCGGCCGGGTCCCCATGGGCCAGGCCCAGGGCGACGGGATCCGGGGGTGGGGCATGGAGCACGAACAGCGCAGCGACGGGCGCCAGGGCGCCGAGCAGGGCCGACGTGGTGGCCAGGCCCACGAGCAGCAGGGTCGCGGTCCTCGCGAGGTCGAGGCCCGTGCGAAGGGAGCTCGCCAGGAAGGCGCCGGCCAGAGAAGCGACGGCGACCACGGCCAGCAACACCAGCGGTAGCTTGGTCGCCACGATGAGGGCCTGCTCCGGCGCACGCCACCCTCCGAAGACGGCGCCGTAGAGACCGGCACCTCCAACGAGGGTGAGGCTCGCGCCGCCCGCGATGGAACCGAGCTCCTCCCCACGCTGCACCCGCCCGACGAGTGCGGGTCCGAAGCGCACGAGCCGGGCGGGGCCCGGCCATCCCCCGCACCCCGCCCCCATGCTCAGTCGAGCTCCAGGGACCAGTGCTCGAGGAAGAAGCGGCGTTCGCGGAGGTCCCAGCCCTCGAAGGGGCCGATCAAGGGTCGCAGGGTGGTCGTGAGCTGACACAGCACCATCAGGAAGACGACGGCCCAGACGCGCACGACGGCCATGGGCAGACCGTTGAGGCGTTCGAGGGCCCCGCGCAGGAGGCGCGTGGCGAAGTAGGCGCTGACACCCAGGAAGGCCAGGTACATCGCACCCAGGAAGGCCGGCGAGGAGGTGGCCTGGCTGAACACGAAGCCCACCGGCGCGAAGCCGACCAGCAGGATCCCGAGGATGGCCACGGCCATCAACAGGGTGCCCGCTGTCTCCCACAGGGTCTGGGTGCCGCCGCTGAGACAGGTGAGGATGTGCAGACTGGGGAGGCAGATCACGGAGCCGAAGAGCATGCCCGTGGTGATCTTCCAGGGCACCACGAGCAGCTGGGTGCCGCCGGCATGGGTCGCCATCACCAGCCCCGTCAGGGCCGCGCACAGGGCGATGATTGCGATCAGGGGGGCCGCGACCTGTCCTCCGGCGCCGATCTCGTAGAGCACCTGGGCCGGCGCCTTGAGCAGGGCGTCGACCACCGGGCCGAGGCCGAAGCCGGGAAGGGGCTGCAGCTCACCGGGCAGCTCGTTGGACACAAGCGACGGCGCTTCGGGTGCCGCGTGGGTGTCGCTCATCGGGTCCTCCTCGCGCTGGGGAGACCCCACCCTAGGAGTGGAGCGTGACCCTGCCGTGCAAGGTGGATGGCAGACCCGTGGCAGCCCCCGGGTGGTCCGATGCCAGGGCGACGGGGCCACCTGGCCGTGGCGACGGGTCGGCCAACCAATCCGCATTCGATTCCATCGGGTTTCCCCGCGCCCGGACTTGGCGGCGGCGCCTGGAGTAGCGACGCTAGAGCGCATGAAGACGCTCCTCTTGTGGCGCCATGCCAAGGCCCGGCCGGGTGGTGCGGCTCAGGACGATGCGGATCGGCCGCTTTCGGATCGGGGCGAGGGCGCCGCGGCCACCATCGCCCGAGCCCGCGCCACGGCACTGGCG
>NYZB01000108.1 GCA_002687015.1 Deltaproteobacteria bacterium | reverse complement strand
GCCCTTCGGCGATTTTGTTTGTCAACTCGGAAGGTTACGCCACTTCCTTTTTCCACGAGAGTCGGGACGGATCCGCTCATCCTCCAGGGCCAGGCTGCCCGGCAAGGCGTCACCCAAACGGGTGATCTGGGTCCGGAGATCGCGAAAGGCTTGCTCGCGAGTTGAAGCTCGAGGATCTCCGGGCACGTCCCATCACCGAATTCCTCGCAGCTATGCGGTTTGTTTGGCATTTCAGCCCAGCTCCTAGGGTAAGCTGACCGCACGTTCAGCCGGCAGGACCGCCGCCGTGGAGGGGGAAGTTGCTCGAGCAATCAAACCATCTTGCAGTCGCGTTTCTCGCGGCCAGCATGGCCCTGTATTCCGCCTGCGCGACACGCACTCTCCCCAAAGAGAGCAAGCGCATGCCGGTCAGCGAGGCCCGTGCCCGCACCGCGCAGACCCAGGCCACCAGGCCGGAGCGGAAGGTCTACAAGCGGAAGATCGCGATCGGGCGTTTCTCGAACGAGAGCCGGTACGGGCGCGGGATCCTGGTCGACTCTCATCTGGATCCGCTCGGGAAACAGGCTTCGGACGTGCTCTCCTCGCAGCTCACGCGAACTCAGCGATTCCTGGTCTTCGAGCGCCCCGACGTGACCCGGATCCAGGAGGAGCAGGAACGGGCTGGCGGTGGTTCGCTGGTTGGTGTCGACACCCTGATCCTGGGTTCGGTCACGGAGTTCGGCCGTGCCACCGAGGGGAAGAAGGGGTTCATGAGCTCGACGAAGCTCCAGCGGGTTCGGGCCGCCGTGACGCTTCGCCTGGTCGATGTCGCGACCGGTAGGGTCTTCCACGCGGCTGATGGTGTCGGGGAGTCCGCGGTGGAGAGCCGTGAGGTCGCGGGCTACGGATCTCGAGCGGCCTACGATTCGACGCTGAACGAGCAGGCGATCACCGCCGCCGTGTCCGACGTCCTCGACGATCTGGTTTCCAAGCTCAACGCCCGCCCCTGGCGGACCTTCATCCTCGCCCAGGAGGAGGGGCAAGTCTTTGTCAGTGGAGGTTCGAGGCAGGGTCTGTCGGTCGGCGACCATCTGGTCGTGATGCGGCGCGGCCGTTCGGTGACGTCCGGCCAGACCGGCCTGCCGATAGAGCTTCCCGGCAAGGAGGTCGCGCGTCTGGAGGTCGTTTCCCAGTTCGGTGAAGACGAGGTCTCGGAGGGTTCGGCATGCCGGGTCGTGACGGGCTCGATCCCGGGAGAGGTCGGCGACCTGTTCGTGGTCGAAGACGCGGAGAGCAGTTGATGTCCATTTCCACCTCGAGTTGGGTCGCCGCAGTGGTGCTCCTCCTACTGACCGCCTGTGCGGCTCCGAGCAGTCATGTCTCTACCGTCGACCGCCAACCCGGCCTGATGGTCACTGGAGCCCCGCGTGGCGCCATCCTCGTGGTGGACGGGATCGAGGTCGGCCCGGCCAACGACTACTCGAAGATACGCACGCTCTCTGTTCTCCCCGGTCGGCACGTGGTCGAGGTGCGCGGGCCGGGAGACGCCATCCATCGAGAAGAGATCTTCGTCGATGGCGGAGCCGTGAAGACGATCCACGTCCAGGCGGAGTAGAGGCAGTGGGACGGGCGACGTTGGTTCTTCTCGCCGTTGTGCTCGCAAGCAGCGGCTGTGTCAAGCGAACCTACGACTGGGGGAGGTTTGAGGACCGGCTCTACCGGGCCTACCGCAGCCCAGAGGAGTGGCCCGGGTTCCGCAAGGAGCTGGTCACAATCATCCAGCGCTCGGACCGTCGGTCCCGCAAGGTGCCGCCCGGCATCTGTGCAGAACTCGGGTACTTCTACTACAAGGAAGGGAACGACGCGGGCGCCATCCGCTACTTCGAGCGCGAGATGAGAGAGTGGCCCGAGTCCGCGGGGCTCATGACGGTGCTGATCCAGCACGTGCAGCAGCGCCCCGAGCCCAAGGAAGCGCCCGATGTGGGGGCAGGTCCGTCGGCGGCACCCGACACCGTCGCGACTTCGTCACCTGATGTTGTCGCCGAACCCGAAGGCCCGGAGGATGCGTCTCCGGATGTCGAGCCAAAGGAGGCGGGATCTTGAGGAGCGCTCGAGCCCCCCAGACGCTGGTGCTCCTGGTGAGCGTTTTTGCCGGAGTCGCCCTGGGGTGCGCCAAGGTCAAGCCCTTCGACTACCGCAACTACGTCTCGGAGGATCCGCACTCGATCCTCATCGTGCCCGTCGTAAACAACTCGGCGGAGGTTGGCGCGGCCGACTACTTCCTGGCGACGATCACGGTGCCCCTGGCCGAGCGTGGCTACTACGTCTTCCCAGTCAACATGACCCGCGAGCTGCTCGCCGATGCCGGGCTCTCCGACCCAGGCCTCGCCCGTGAAGTGGGGGCAAGTCGCGTGGCCGAGCTCTTTGGCGCCGACTCGGTCCTCTTCGTGTCCATCACGAACTGGGAAGCGAAGTACATGGTGATCACCACTCAGGTGACGGTCGGCTTCGAATACCATCTGGTGAGTGGGCGGACAGGCGAAGAGCTTTGGAGCACGAAGCAGAAGATGGTCTACCAGCCCCAGAACAACTCGTCTGGGAATCCCCTGGCGGATCTCGTCGTCATGGCCGTGACTGCAGCCGTTACCAAGGCGGCGCCAAACTACATGCCCCTCGCCAGGCAGGCCAACGGTAGTGTCGCCGCCGGCACCGCTGGTGGGAGTTTCGTCATCCACCACCCCTTGCTACCCGGCCCGCACCACGCTGCATACGGCCAGGATCGGGCGGCTCGGCGCTCCAAGCTCGGGATCCCGGTCGCTGGTGAGCGGAAACCGATGACAGTCCGCCAGCTCGCTGATCGGAATGAGGAGCCATCCGTCCCGACTCCCGGGGTCTCGACCGGGCCACCTGCTGAAGGGGAATACCGGACCGCCGGCGGACCAGAGGAGCCGGAAGCCGTAGAGATCGAGCCCGAGCCCGCCGACTAGCCTCGGCATGCAGGTCCTTGGTCGACCTACCGGAGCCCTCGCGTCTTGCGCGATCTTCTGGAGGAAGGTCGCCGCGTCTCCCGCAAGTGGGTGGCGCGCCTGATGCAGGAGCTGGGCCTCGAGGGGCGCCGGCAATCATGATGCTGGACGGTTGGGGCGAACGAACGCGGCCCTGGCAAGAACGCCTCTTTCGAGAAGATCTGCACCGCGTCGTCCGCCGGTCGGGATCCACTGTGCTGGCCGGGTAGAGGCTGCCGCGCTGCAGCCCGCTGCAACCAGGAGTCGACCCCCACTCCTGCACATTGGGGGTCGGCCAATCGCGAGCGCCCAAGTCCCCGAGCCTCTAGGCGAAACGAGGTCAGTCGTCTCAGGGTGAGGGGGCTACTGCGGGTAGTGCGCCCCTCGGTGCAGTGGCTCTCGGGTCCTGAGAAAGAGAGGATTGCTGCACTCATCGGATGCCGCGCGCGGTTCGCATCGAGCGTCAGCCCGACGCAGCCTCTGCCGTCCGCGCCTCCACTGCTTCCAACTCCTCCATCAGCTCGTCGAAGCGAGGCGTATCGTCGGGCAACATCTCCTCCATCGCTGCGTAGTCCTTTCGCAGCTCATCGCGTACCTCGCCCTGCGGCGAGAGGCCGAGCGTCGTGGGGCCGAATGCGTCGTAGTCAACGCCCGCAACGAGGAAGTGCTCGCGCGTGTGCTCGAGGACGTCCGTGAGGAGTCTCGTGTTCCGGATCGCGGCCTCTCCTCGCGTATCGCGAGCAATCATGGCGACATCGTAGAGGTGCCTGGATTGGCGAGCGCAACGCTCTCCAAGCTTGTCGCCGTGCTCTCGGTGGTTGAGGACGTAGAGAAGCAGGACCTTCTCCCAGAACGTGCGCTCCGGAGAAATCGCGACGACCCGTGCCGTGGGCTCGGCGAAGTCGTCTCGGAAGAAGTCGGCCACGAAGGGCTGTACGGCAGAATCCTCCATTGGCGCCCGGGCGCCGCGTACACCGAACTCGAGGGCGACTTGTGGCCGCACGTAGCCGCCACCCGCGTACTCGCCGGACTCCAGGCCCGGGGGATAGGTGAAGATCAGCGTGGGGTCATTCTTGCTCGTGTCTGCCTCGATGGACCAATCGGATGGTTCGCCTATTTGGTTGCGGAATTGTCCGTCAAGGAGATCTCGGACTTCGCCATGGACCTTGGCCTCGCAAGTCTTCCTCTGCCGCTTGATTCGTTTGTTTCGTTGGTTCTTGGTCTCTTCTGCGGGAGGATCACCCAGCTCCAGGTCCGCAGGGTCGAGCGTCAAGTCGACATCTTCGGAGAAGCGCTCGATGAGCCGAAAGCACTTGGAGAGCGACGTGCCGCCGCGAAACAGCGGTGGCTGGATCCCGTCCAGGGCGTAGAGCTGCTTCAGTGCCCAGCAGACCCAGAAGTCCTTCTCAACGAGGACGGCGCTGAGATCCATGCGCTCTGACGTTTCGCGGAAGAATGCTCCGCGGTCGCGACGCGTCGCGAATTGATCCACGGCTACGCGGCCTCGGCGGAGACCCTGGGTCCGATGACCCGCTGGACTTCGCGCGCCACGCGTTGAGAGACGGCCCCCGAGTGCCTGTCCAGGGCTTTGAGATCGGACGGAGAGAGGTTGTCACGAATTCTCTGAATCGCGTTGGGCGACAGCTGCGACTGACTTCCCAAGTACCGAAGAGCTTGAATGACCGTTCCGGCCTTCGTACCCGCCCCAGCAAGCTGATTGGAGTGGCGAAAGACGAGAGTGCGGTTCCCAACCTTCAGCGTTCGAGATGGACCGTCTGTCAGGTAAACGTTCTTTGCTGGAACCTGCGTCGACAGGCCGAGTGCATTGGCTGCGCTGGCTCCAGAGGTCTGAATGACGTGGCCGCTGGAGCGGGCAATGGCAGATGCCACATCGTGGATGTTGGGGGAGAGAGGCCCGAGCCGGGGGTGGACCTTCGGCGCGTCGTAGACCCCTCGCCGTAGACGCCGAATCGTGCCTGCCTTGGCGAGTCGAGAGAGCGCCTGATCGATGGCACTTCGGCTGCCGAGGTCGAGAAAGTCACGCGGCACGAAGACTCGCTTGCCCGCACGCGCCCGAGCGCGAATCCGCTGCGCCACATTGTCTTGGATGCTCGAGTCCACCATCTGCTCTTCGTCCCTCTGTCAGAAAATATATACAGTTTTTCTGACACAATGGTCAAACCCCTTGTTCACGAACAATCTCCTAGAGGCAAGACAATCACCGGAAACCGCGCTAGCAGCCGCTAGAGGTCCCCTCGGGGCATTTCGGAGGCCAGGCTTCGATTGCAGGATCTGCATTCCGTGGCACTGGTTGTCCGACCTGCGGAAACTACACCGGGGGAGAATCCAAATGAGTCTCCGCCCGGCCTATGTCGGCATCGATCTCGCCTTCCAGAAACGCAAGCAGCTCCCTCTCGTGATCTGCACTTGGCGCGATGGCCGGCTCATCCCTGAGCTCCTGCAGGAGCTGGGTGTCGTTCCACCTCGCGGGCATGGCAACGCGGCAATCCTCAACCGGGATGTCGTCCGGCGATTTGCACTGGATACCCCGCCGACTACATCACGGCCGTGTCCCTGGCACTGAACCCGGGTCGTGCCAACACCGGCCATGCCCTCGAGACTGCCGTGATGGTGGAGCTCGAGCGCCGGCGCTGCGAGGTCACGTACGTCCGCATGCTCGAGGGGCACGAGGTGGATTTCCTGGTTCGCTTCCCAGACGGGGAAGAAGAGCTGATCCAGGTTTGTGCCGAGGCTCGCGACCCGGCGACGGCAGGGCGGGAGCTGCGCGCCTTGGCAGGTGCCGGCGCTCTCCACCCGCGAGCCACCCAGCGGCTCCTGTTGCTGAACCGCGATTCGGTGCCTCGGACAGCTCCCGAAGGGGTGATCGTGCAACCGGCCTACGAATGGATGCTTGCCACGGACGAGGAAACGGGGCTCGACGGAAGCGATGCGAGATCGAGGGTGGCGAGATAAGCCCAGGATCGATCCGATGCTCGAGGAACCGCTCACGAGCGGTAGCCGTGGCTCCGCTACACTCAGCGCGTCGGAGGCTCGAGAACCCGTAGCGAGATCCGACCGCGAGACGATGGGTGCGAGCAGATGTCGAGACGGCGCTCGAAGCCGCGTAGCAAACAGCGCTCCAAGAGGCGATCCGAAAAGGGATGGCGCCGCGCCCACGCCGGGCGCGAGTGGATTGGCGGCGTCGTCTCGCCGCCCTTCTTCATCACGGATCGAGACGAGCCCTACCGCCCCGGGCTCGTCCTCTGGATGGATACGAGCGATGGGCTCATCGTCGGGCAGCAGGTCGTAGAGCCCGAAGCGGCGCAGGGTGCGGTCGCAGACGTCCTCCTGGACGCCATCGAGCGGCCCCTCGCGGGGCCGCCTCGGCGTCCGGATCGGATTCGGGTGGCGGATGCTTCGATCGCGGGCGAGCTCCGAGCGGCGCTGGATGACGCCCTCCCCATCGACGTCGCGCCGACGCCGGAGCTCGACGAGCTCGTCGCCGCAATGGTCGAATCACTACCCGGGGACGATGTGCCCGAGAGCTACCTGGAGCAGGGTCGCCTCGCCCCCGAAGACGTTGCCGAGCTCTTTGCCGCAGCCGAGGTCCTCTACCACCTCGCCCCCTGGCGGGTGGTCACCGACGACCAGGTGCTGCGCATGGACATCCCGGCACTTGGAGTCGAGGGTGCCTGCGTCGCCGTCATCGGAAACCTCGACGAGAGCTTCGGCCTGCTGATCTTCCCCTCACTCGCCGGGTACGATGCCTTCGGTCGCGCGGCCGAGGGGTGGGTTCCCGGAAGCGGCCGGCCCGATCTGGGAACCGGGTGGCTGGCTCTGAGCTTCGAGCCCGGAGCGCAGGTTCCCGACGCGATGAGGCGCGAGATCGACGCACACGGGTGGCCGGTCGCCGATGCGAACGGATATCCGCTGCTCGACCACTACGAGAGCGACGGTGCGTCCCGTCCACTCGTCGAACGAGACCTGAAGATCGCCGCGGCCTGTGCCAGGTCGTTCTCGGCCTTCTACGCCAAACACCGGCAGGTGTTCTCCGCGGATGAGTTCGAACCCATCTGTGATTCCTACTTCGACGAGGACGAGCTGGAGGTTCGCTTCACCCTGCCCTATGAGGCCTTCGAGCTCTTCGAGGTCGAGGCCCCGCGGCCTGCCCCCACCGAGGCGCCTCCCGTCGGGCGCAACCAGCCGTGTCCCTGCGGAAGCGGGAGGAAGTACAAGAGGTGCCATGGGCGCCGGCGCAAGTCCGACCGGGCCCCCTCAACTGCCAGAGCGCCCGAGCACGCCCGCGACGAGCGGCTGCTCGAGGAGCTCGGCGCCTACGCGACGGCGCGATTCGGCGACGAGTGGCTCCGCTTCGAGCGAGACTTCGCGGATCCCTCGCGGGCCCTCCCCCTGGCGATTCCGTGGTCCGTGCACGGGTACCGGGTCCAGGGGCGGACGGTGCGGGAGTGGTATCTCCACGAGCAGGGCCGTGGCCTCCGAAAGGCCGACCGCAGGTGGCTCGCGGCCCAGGGTGCGGCCTGGCTGTCGATCTGGGAGGTCGTTGGCGTCGAGCCCGGGAAGACCGTCACGCTTCGCGACCTCCTGTCGTACGAGGAGCGGTGCGTGCGGGAAGCCAGCGGCTCCCAGACGCTCGTGGAGCGGGATGCGATCCTGGCGCGCGTCGTCGATCAGGAGGGCGGTGCGCTCCTCTGTGGCGTGCATCCGCGCACTCTTCCGCCCATCGAAGTCGCAGAGGTCGTCCGGCGCGCACGCGGACGGCTTCGGCGCAAGCGAGCCGTCCCGGTGGAGCGCCTGCGAGACGGGGCGATTGGCCGGTATCTGATCAAACGCTGGGAGGAGGCGGTGGGAGACCTCGATCTCCGCGCGTTGATACCGCCCGAGCTCCGCAATACCGATGGCGACCCGTTCCTCCTGACCACCGACCATTTCGGGTTCGAACCTGGTGCGCGTGGAGAGGTTCAGGAGCGCCTCGCGGCCATCGAGGGCGCCGAGCTGGAGGACTCGGAGGGGGGTCGATCCTCTTACGTCTTCCTCGCGGCTGGCAACCGCCTCCACTCGAGCTGGGAGAACACGGTCACAGGCCGTGCCGTGCTCGCCAAGAGCTGGCTGCGCCTCGACACGAACTCGAGGGAGCGCGCGGACGAGTTCCGGGCGCAGGTCGAGGAGGCCTGCGGTGGCCTCATCCAACACCGCGCGCGCGAGCACGCAGACCCCATGTCCCAGGAAGCTCCGACTCTACCGGCGGATTCAACCAACGTGCCGCCGGAGGCGGAGCAGCTCCTCCTCGAGTTCAAGCAGAATCACTACGACGGGTGGCTCGACGAGCCGCTTCCGGCGCTGGGGGGCAAGACGCCCCGCGAATCCGCGGCAACTGCGCAGGGGCGGGCTGCCGTCGACGTCCTCCTCAAGGACATGGAGAACCACGAGCGGCGCAGCGCGGGCGCTTCCGCCTTCGACTTCTCGCCGCTCCGCCGCGAGCTTCGCCTCGAGTAGGAAGGCATCTTCGAGAGCTGTCGCTCGCGCAACGGGTCCGTCGCAAGGGGTCGATCCACCCCCAACACCCCGTTCTTCCTGTGGAATGTCCGCAGCCCCCCCAGGAGCTCACGGTCCTCATCGCACAGAGTCTCTCGACGACCCTGGTCGACCTGGGCGAGAGCTGGTTCGCAACGGTGCTCTCGCCGATCAACAGCGTGGCGAGCGTGCTGGTCGTGGGCGTGAAGGCGATCCGGATGGGGTTGAAGAGGATCCGAAGCGCATCGTATGCCTAGGGCCGCCGCTGCTCTTGAGCCTCGCTGCATGGGCAGGCATGGCCGGTTGTTCGCGGCCCTTCCCTGGCGATTAGGTCCCAGTGCTCACGGTGCCTCGGTCCCCTCGCCCAGGATGTCGAGATAGCGCTCATACACGAAGAGCCGGTTCCGGCGCTTTCCGGTCAGCTCGCGCGCAATGCCTAGACTCCCGAGCAGGTCCATCCCGGACGATGCGGCGGGGAAGGAGAGGCCCGTCGCATCGCAGACGGCAGACAGAGAGAGGATCGGCCGCGCCTTGAGGGCCTCGTGGACTCGCAGCGCCGAGCCGGCCCGCCGCCCGGCCGGTTCGATCTGACCCCGGTCATCCTGGAACATCGCGGCCAACCTCTGTGCAGTCGACACGGCACTCTCCGCGCTCTCGCGCACTCCTTCCAGGAAGAACGCGAGCCAGGCCTCCCAATCTCCCTCGCGACGGACCTGGTCCAGCAATGTGTAGTAGGTAGCCCGGTTCTGCTTGAGGTAGAGGCTCAGGTAGAGGAGGGGCTCGCGCAGGATGCCCGTGTGGCAGAGAAGGAAGGTGATCAGGAGCCGGCCGACGCGGCCATTGCCGTCGAGGAACGGGTGAATCGTCTCGAACTGCACGTGGGCCAGCCCGGCTCGAACCAGCACCGGCAGTCCGTCGTCCTCGGCGTGCAGGAAGCGCTCGAGTGCCGCCATGCAGTCTGGCAACGCCGTGTGGGGCGGAGGCACGAAGACCGCGTTGCCCGGGCGGCTTCCACCGATCCAGTTCTGCGAGCGCCGGAACTCCCCGGGGTCCTTGCTGCTACCCCTGCCATCGGCGAGGAGAACACCGTGGATTTCGCGGATCAAGCGATTCGATAGTGGGAACCCCTCGCGCAGCCGGGTGAGCCCATGGTCCAGGGCAGCTACATAGTTCGAGACCTCCATGACGTCGTCGAGCGGCACCCCCGGAGCCTCGTCCAACTCGAAGAGGAGGAGGTCCGAGAGAGACGACTGGGTTCCCTCGATCTGGGAGGAGAGCACCGCTTCCTTGCGGACATAGGCGTAGAGGAAGAGGGTCTTGTCCGGCAGCAGCGTCGAGACGCCGTCCAGCCGGCCGACGGCGAGAACCGCGGCCTCGAGAGAGCGCTCGAGCCCGCCCTCGAACGCCAGTGGCGGGGTCGGCGGCAGCGGCGCCGGGACGAAGGCTCGCACCGATTCCCCGCCGGCCGCGGTCACCTCGTACCTCCCGGTTTCTCCCCGTTTCATGTCCGAGGGCTCCTCCCGCTCAGCAAGACTTAACTGTGGGCAATACTATTAATATTTATGACCAAATTATTAGCAACAGTATCCCCCGAGGGCAAGCGCGCTCCGCCCCCAGGGCGGGCTATCACTTGCCACCTCCCGGGGTGACGCCCATCCGGGCCACGGGTCCGCCATAGCTACGGAACTCGGGTCCTTCTGGATCCAACCGCCAATCGGCGGCTGCCGATCACCTGAGCAGGTGGACGAGCAGAGCCGATCGGCTCCGGCTCAGAACCCGATCTCGCCCCGATCGACGAGGGCCACCGCAGCACTGACGACGTCCGAATCGAACTGCGTCCCTCGCCCCGCCTCGAGCTCCGCGACGATCTCCGGCAGGCTCTTCGCCGGATCTGTCGCGTTCTCCCGGCGCATGGCATCCATCGCGTCCGCCACGGAAATCACCCGGGCCTCCAACGGGATCGAGTCTCCCGTCCGTCCTTCCGGATACCCGGACCCATCGATCCACTCGTGGTGGCACTGCACGATCGGCGCCAGCGGCTCCCAGAGGCGGATCCGCGCCAGCATGTGGGCGCCGAGGAGCGGGTGGTTCTGGAAGGCGCGTGCATCCTGGTGGCGCTCGGGTGGGATCTTGAGCATCCCGATGTCGTGGAGGAGCGATGCGAAGTGGAGGCGTTCGAGGCGTGTCGCATCCAGGTGCCGCCGGAGGTCGCCGATGTTCGAATCGAAGCGCATCGAGAGCGAGTCGCTCGTGTACTTGTTCAGGTCGATGCGGAACTCGCCCTTCTGGCGGACCTTCTTCATCTGGAAGCTCGCCACCAGGGCGAAGCCCGGCAGGTCCTCGCGCTCCCGCTTGCCGGCGGCGGCCCGCTCTGCGTGCTGGCCCGCCCGCGCCTTTCCGCGGGCGGCGGCGCTTCCACCGAGCCGCGCCCGCTCCAGGGCCTTCTCGGCGCCGCGAATCTTGCGCTCGATGAGCTTGACCCGCTTGGCGAGCTTGCCGACCGTGCTCTTCGACGCCCGCTTCGCCTTCGCCTGGGCCAGTTGCTGCTTCGTCGTGGCAAGATCCTTCTTGAACTTCGCGAGGTCCTTCTCGATCCGGGCCGCCGTGGCCTGGGACTTCTCGATGCCGCCCTGGGCCTTGTCCTGCACCCGCTCGGCCTTCGCCACCCGGGCGTCACGTCTCGTGTTGTCCTTGTCGATGGCCTTGTTGCGGGCGGCCGCCCCTTTTCGCTGCTGGCCGAGGAGCGCGGCCGCCGCCTTCAGCGTGTCGCGGTGCTTGCCCTTGGGCAGGCCCTTGCTAGATAGGGAGAAGTCGGCGATGCATGACCCTGAGGCTACCGCGGGTTGGCCCCGGGTCGGTCCGATCAGGGCTCCGGAGCAGGCCGCTCGCGCAGCGAGAGCGCCAGCATCGCCACGCCGACGAAGGGCAGCATGAGGTTGCCCACGGCACCGGGCGGCGTGCCCGCGGCGTCCAGGGGCTTCCACGCGCCGATCAGCAAGCGGCCGCCCCACTCGAACACGAAGAGCACCCAGACCAGTGGGATCAGGGCGGGATAGCGCCACAGCACGACGATGTAGACGAAGGCCGCGATCAGCTGGGAGAGACCCCACATTGCCATGAGCGTGACGACGGAGGCGGCGCCGCCGGACGAGTACGTGTCGAGGGGGATCGTCGCGATCGACTGGGCACCGCCGTCGGCGAAGAAGATGTGGACCAGGCTGCGCCCCGCGGTCACGATCGCGAAGGCGATCAGCACCCAGCGCGCAACGGGGTGGCCGCGGTAGCCCCCCTCCAGGGTCTTCGGGAAGAGCCGCTCCAGCACGCCGGGAGCATCCCTCGCGGGGGCGGCGCCTTCAAGACCCCGGGCCGGGCGCGCCGGACGCCCGGAAGCAGGAGAGAGCGACGCTCAGCGGCCGAGCAGGTGCTCGATCGCCGCCCGCAGCTGGACCGGCTCGACCGGCTTGCGCAGGACGAGCAGGCCCCGCTCGCGGGCGGGTGCAAGGGCTCCCTGCGACGCACCGCTCACGATGCAGGTGGGAACCCCCGGCAAGGCGTCGACGACCTCGAGGCCCGAGCGGCCGGCGAGCTCGAGGTCGACCAGCAGGGCGTCGGGCGGCGTGGCGTTGGCATCGAGGGCCGGCGGTGCGGATGCGAACCCGCTCACGTCGGCGCCCCAGGTTGCGAGCAGCGCCACCAGGCTTTCGCGCACCTCGCGGTCGTCGTCGACGATCCAGATGCGGCGACCGACCAGGCCGCGCGCCTGCGGGGCGGGCGTCTGGGCTCGCGCGGTAGGCTCGCGCCCCAGCTCGAGCGTCACGGAGAAGACCGAGCCGCGCCCCGGCTCGGAATCCAGGTCGAGCTCGTGGCCCAGCACCTCGCTCAGGCGGCGGACGATGGCGCGCCCGAGCGGTGAGAGGGGGATCTGCTGGTAGTCGGGCCGCGTCCGCCAGGGGGCCTCGTACTCGGGGCGGAGGTTGGTGAGGACCAGGGTTCGGGTCGCGCTCACGGTCGGGATGATGCTGGTCAAGAAGGACTCGCTCTCTGCATCGATCCAATGCAGGTCGTCGCCGATCTTGCCCACCACGACCTTGCCCGAGTGGATCCCGATCCGTACCGAGAAGCTCTGGCCGTGCTCGCGGCGCACCTCGTCGGCATGGCGGCGCAGGGGTTCGCGCAGCCAGCGCGCTGCCCAGCAGGCGCGCAGGGCGTGGTCTTCGTGGGCGAGCGGTGCTCCGAAGAGCGCCATGATGCCGTCGCCCGTGTACTGGTTGACCGTTCCCTCGAAGCGATGGACGCCCTCCGCCAGGACCTGGAAGAAGCCGTCGAGGATCTGGTGCCAGGCCTCGGGATCGAGCGCTCCCGCAAGGGAGGTGCTGCCCTTGACGTCGGCGAACAGGATCGTGACCTGCTTGCGCTCGCCCTCGAGTGCGGAGCGCGAGCGCAGGATCCGCTCGGCCAGATGGGGGGCGTGTAGTCGCGGGGCTCGCGGATCGCGGCGCTCGGCGCGCTCTCGCCCACGGGCGTGCCGCAGCCAGTGCAGAAGCGGGCGTCGGGCTCGTGGGGCCGCCCGCAGGCGCCACAGGATCGCTGCAGAGCCTGGCCGCAGCCCGCGCAGAAGGTGGCGTCGTCGGGGTTCTCGCGTCCGCAGGGCTGGCATCGCATGGCAGGCGTTGCTGCCAGGGTATCAGAACCAGGGGAGGGGGGGGCTCCCAGCGGGCGTCACCAAGCTGCACTAGCCTCGCGGCCTCACTGGAGGATCGCGCCGTGGGCTCTGGAGACAGCTACGACGACTACCCCGAGTATCGGGACGAGTTCGGCTCGGTCGGCCCCTTGCCCGTGACCGACGGCCAGCGCAAGCCGCCCGAGGAGGGCTTCTTCACGGGGCCGGAGATCGGTGCACGCTTCCCCGACGTCAGGCTCTCCAGGTCCGAGGGTTGGATGCTCGATCTGCACGCCGATCGCGGCGACGCGCAGGCCGCCGTGGTCTTCTTCCGCTCGGCGGTCTGGTGACCTCCCTGCATGACGCAGCTGGTCGAGCTGCAAGAAGCCCTGCCCAAGTTCGAGGCCGCCGGCATCAAGCTCTACGCCATCTCCTACGACACCAGCGAAGAGCTCGCAGAGTTCGCCCAGCACCACGGCATCACCTACCCACTGCTCTCGGACAAGGGCTCGAAGGTGATCCGCAAGCTCGGCATCCAGAACCACCACGTGACGAAGGAGCAGGTGCCCTACTACGGGATTCCCTTCCCCGGCACCTATCTGTTGGACGAATCCGGAGCCGTGGCGGAGAAGTTCTTCAGCCGGAGCCTCGCAGCCCGCGAAGCGGCCGAGAGCGTGATCGACAGCGCACTCGGAGAGATCCTGCTAGGCGAGGAGGAGCCCACGGGCACCGGTGGCGACGACGACATCCGCATCTCGGCCACCTACCACGGTGGCGGCGGTACGCTGAAGGCCGCGGTCCGCCGGCAGATCGTCGTGCGTTTCGAGCTCGCGCCCGGGCTGCACATCTACGACGAGCCGGTGCCCCAGGGCATGGTGGCGACGCGCATCCGGGTGGAGGGACCCGAAGGGCTGCACACGGGCGACGTCAGCAAGCCGACGCCCCATCCCTTGAAGCTACCGGGGCTCGACCAGCCGCTCTCCGTCTGGGATGGGAGGGTCGACTTCGCGATCCCGGTCTGGGCCGACGACCGCGTGGTGGGTCTCATGGACGAGGTCCCCGAGGATGCGGTCGAGATCGACGTGCACGTCGACTACCAGGCCTGCCGTATCCCGCAGAGCGAGACCCTCTCGCTGCGCGTGCCCGTTGCGCCCTACCTCGGCCACGACCTGCCCGGGCAGCTGGCCGGCGCCGTGATGACCACGATGGACACCCGGAAACTCATCATGCGAAAGGTGCGCCGCGGCCTGCTGCGGAGCCCGATCAAGGGCCTCCGTTACCTTCGGGAGACGATGGCTCAGGTGCGTCGGGGTCCGGCCCACAAGCCTCGCCCGCCCGGTCCGGGCAAGTAGGCCGCTACCCTCTCCCCTCGTCGTGCTCGATCTCGTTGAAGAGCTCCGCTCCATCCTCGCCGCACTCGAGGGTGCAGGGGTCCAGTTTGCCGTGTGTGGAGGACTGGCCGTCGCTGTCCACGCGCGGCCGAGAGCCACGATGGACATCGATCTGCTGCTGCCCCGAGACCAGATCGACGCGGCCAAGGATGTCGTCCGCTCACTTGGCTACACGATCGAGGCGGGCCCCATGGTGGTTCGTCCCGATGTCGTCGAGATGCATCGGATGTCGAAAGCTGACGAGGATTCCGGCGATCTCCTCAGCATCGATCTTCTGTTGGTCACGCCCGAGCTCTCGTCCGTATGGGAGGCGCGGGAGCGCCTCGGCTGGGCTCATGGGGAGCTCCCCGTCGTGTCGCGAAGGGGCCTCATCCAGATGAAGCGACTGCGTGGCAACGGGCAGGATCTCGACGACATCCGGGAGCTGGAGGATGAGGCGAGTGGCGAAGACTGACATGTCGTCGAAGGCAGTGACCGTCCGGATCATCCGGACGGGGCAGCTGAGGGAGCTCTGCCTCCAGCTTCGCTCACGACCGAAGACGCCTGCCGATCGGCTGCCGAAGCCGGATCCCGAGCCCGCGAGGTAGGCGTTCTCGTGCATACTGCCCGCTTCGGAATGCGACGGGCTTGGAGGAGTGATTCATGAGTGTATGTGTCGTGACGAACCGGGTACCGGTGGCCAAGGGCTTCGAGGATGCCTTCGAGGAGCGCTTCCTCAATCGCGCCGGGCTGATCGACCGGGAGCCCGGCTTCCTGCGCAACGAGATCCACAGGCCGCGGCCCATGAAGATGGACATGGCGGCCGGCGGCCTGGTGCCGGACGAGGACGCCCAGGGCTACTACCAGATCAAGACCTGGTGGCGCGCCTTCGACGACTTCGTGGCCTGGACGACCAGCGAGTCCTTTGCGGAGGCCCATCGAAACCCGGCGCCCAAGGAGATGTTCGCCGGAGCCAACGAGATCGAGGTCCACGAGATCGTCTCGAGCACCGATCTCGAGGTCACCTGAGTCGGGTCACTCGGCGAGCTCCTCCTGGGGGAGGGGCGGAGTGTCGCAGGGGACGAGGCGGATGAGCTCGGGGGCCGGCGCCTCGTCGTCTCCACCGAGCACGAGCCCGAAGACCGCGCCGAGGATCTTCGCTCCGACCATGGGGGTTCGGTACTTCTCCTCGAAGAGCCGCTTCATCTCGTCGCGGACCTCCGAGCTCAGGTCCCCCTCGCCCATGAACACGGCTCGCCGGCACTCGTTCTGGCCTTCGCGAAGCAGATCCACTCTCGGCTCCGCGTGCAGCCTCGCCACCCAGCCGGCGTTGGCCGAATCCGCCTTGCCGATCCACGGATCGCCGTCGTAGTCGAGCACCCAGAGGCGCGTGCGGTGCGGGTCGTCGCTCTCGTCGAGGGTCTGCAGCACGATGACCTCGCCGGACTCGATGAGCGCGTAGCCGGCCAGACAGAGCACTGCGACGAGAGCCAGGGCGCATCCCAGTAGCGTCTTGATCCAGGTCATCGGGATTCTCTTCGGCGCCTTGCGGGCGATCGGTGCCAGGCCGCTCTCGCCTGCTCGCTGGCCAGCTGCGGGCTCAGAGGTGTTTCTCGAAGAACGCGATCTGATCGCGCACGGCCGCCTCGAAGGGCTCGCCGCGGTAGATGTCGAAGTGCCCGATCGGGTAGCGCGCCAGCTCGGCCTTGTCCCCCAGAATCGCCGCGGTCTGCTCCGCCGACTCGGGCGAGACCAGCTGGTCCTGCTCGCAGACCTGCAGCAGCACGGGGCAGCGGACCTCCTTGGCGTGCGCGATGGGCCGATAGCCCGTGGCTCGCAGCACGGTGCGCGCGCAGACCTCGTTGACGAAGCCCTTGGGCGCGAGCGCCGAGTAGCCCGCGTAGGCATCCGGCGTGGCGAGGAAGGCCACGGTCCCCGGCGGTCCCACGACCGGGACCTTGTGGGCCGAGAGGCCGAAGCGCGAGCGCAGCATGTCGCGCTGGCCGTGCATCACCAGCCGCAGCAGGGGGCCGGTTCCCACGCTCTTGCGAAGGCGCTGCCCGTCGGTGCGGGGGTCGAGGCTCGGGCACTGCGCACTCACGCAGGCGATCCGCGCATCGGCTGCAGCCGTGACGAGGACGTGTCCACCGGACGCCGAGCTGCCCCAGAGCGCGATCTGCTCGGGATCCACCTCCGGTAGACCGCGCGCGAAGGCGACGGCCGCTGCCCAGTCCGCCAGCTGGTCGGGAATCCAGTAGAGCTGCCTCGGCTCCCCTTCGCTCTCTCCGAAGTACCTGTAGTCGAAGACGAGGACGGCAAAGCCGGCCTGGCGGAAGCGCGCCGCGTAGTCCGCCAGGCCGCACTCCTTCGTTCCCGCGAAGCCGTGCCCCATGACGATGCAGGGGACCGGGCCCGACGCCGCCTCCGGCAAGAAGAGCCACGCGCTGAGCGAGGTGCCGTCGACCTCGAAGCGCAGGTCCCGCCTGGGAGCCGGCGGGTCGGTGCTGGGCGCCACCTCCGAGGGCTCGAGCGGCTGCGGGGGGACCGACAGGTCGAGGACGAAGCCGATGAGCACGAGGTAGACGACGATCGCAGCGGCGGTCGCACCGAGCGCGATGACGAGGACATCGAGGATCACGCAGCGAGTCTAGCGCGCGGACTCCGGGTGGATCGAAGGGCGGTTGCCGATTCGCCCGGTCGCGGGCTTGTCACCGCCCGGCAGGGGCGGGTTGACCCACATCGCCTCGCTCGCGATCGGCTTTCGACGCCCTCCCGAGTGTGGTTGACTCCTTGGAAGAGCCAGAACGCCTCCCGAAGGACACCCGCCACCCGCCGTTCGTTCGCCCCGGACGGACGGAGAGGAGCGACCATGTTGCCCGCCGGATTCGACGAGCTCGACTTCGAGCAATTTCACAGCGAGGAGCTGCCGCGCCGGCTCGCCTCGGGAAACGGAGAGCTGGCCCTCGAGGAAGCCAGGCGGCTCGGGCCGGTCGCCTTCCGCATGACGGAGGGCGGCGCCTACACCTATAGGGCCGGCGCGAGCGGCATCGAGGTCGTGCCCGGAGACGAGACCGCCCGGAACGTCTACGAGCTCAGCCGCGAATCCTGGCAGGCGGTCGTGCACGAGCTCGAGACGGCACCGGGGCTGCTCTACGCGGGCAAGGTCAAGTGCCTGCGCGGCAAGGCGCTCCGCCTCGTGTTCTGGGAGCCCGGCCTGCGCGCGATCTACAACGGCCGCCCGCTCTTCGACCCCGACACCTTCGAGCTCACCGATCGCCACGGCGCCCCCCTCGATCCCGCCACGGCCTTCACCCTGGAGGACGACCGCGAGGACATGGCCCACTTCCTGCGGAGTGCGGGCTACCTGGTCGTGAAGAACGTGTTCGACGAGAAGGAGGTGGCGTCCTTCCAACAGGCCGCGGAAGAGCTGCGCAGCGCCGCGGTTCCCGGCGACCGGAAGTCCTGGTGGGGCAAGAACGCAGGGGGCGAGGAGGTCCTCTGCCGGGTCACGACCGCGCGCACGGCCAGCGCTTTCCAGGATCTCTACCGCGATCCGCGCCTCACGGGCTTGATCGACCTCAGCGACACGGAGCTGAAGGCGCGGGCGGGGACCGGCACCTACGAGGGCGGGACCGTGATCTACAAGAACCCCGACATGGTGGAGGGGCTCTCGAACCTTCCCTGGCACCGGGACTGCGGGATGGGGGGGCACTCGCTCAACTGCCCGCTCATCATCCTGTCCGCCTTCGTGACGCCCCTGAACGCCGACACCGGCGAGCTCCGCATGCTGCCGGGCTCGTGGCAGGGCTCCTGCCCACCCATCGACGCCGACAGCCCCCACGCGCCCGCGGGCGTGGCTCTCGCCGCGGAGCCGGGGGACGTGTCGCTCCACTACGGCGACACCATGCACGCGGCGCCGCCACCGCGGCGAGGCGACCTCGGCACCTACCGGATCAGCGCACTGACCGCGTTCTCCCGAGCTGGAGCGCCTGCGAGCCCCCGCAAGGGCGCGTACAACGACGTGCTGCTCGGGCGCGACGACGGGCAGGTGGAGCACCTGGCCGACGTCGCGGAGCGAAGCTCTCCCAGCTGAGGCCCCTGCGTCCGTGGTGGACGCGGCTGTCCCCCTGGGCTACTCGACTGAGTGACGAGCGCCCATCGAGGTTTCTCTCATGGCCGAGAGCGCGTCGACCCCGCCGACCCCGCCGCCCTTTGGGGGCCTTCAGGCGATCTTCCCGCAGCTGGTCGCCGACCCCTACCCCTTCTACGCCATGCTCCGCGGCAGCAACCCGGTTCTCCGCGTGCCGATTCCAGACCACGAGGGTGCGGGGCTGTGGGCGCTGACGCGCCACGCGGACGTCCAGCAGGTGCTCCGCGACCCGCGATTCTCGGTGAACCGCTTGAAGTCGGACCTGGTCCGGGATCGCAGCGGTCTGGTCCCCGCCGAGCTCTTCGACAACCTCGACCAGCTGCGTTCGATGTTGATCGTGGACGATCCCGATCACACCCGCCTGCGCGACCAGGTGAAGGCGCGCTTCCTTCCCCGGGCCGTCGCCGCGCTCCGAGGCCGAATCCAGGACATCGTCGACGAGCTCCTGGGCGGGGTCGAGGGCGACCGCATGGACATCGTCGACGAGCTGGCGGTCCCTCTGCCGGCGATCGTCATCGCCGAGCTGCTTGGCGTTCCCGTCGAGGATCGCGCCAGGTTCAAGCAGTGGTCCACCGAGCTGCTCTCCGTCCTGGGGGGCACCGGCGACCGGGCGGAGGGGATCGCCCGCTTCAGGAGTGCGCTCGGCAAGCTGATCGCCTACCTCGCGGAGATCGTCGAGCAGCGCCGCCGCGAGCCGCGCGACGATCTGCTCAGCGAGATGGTGCAGGCCGAGCGGGAGCAGGCGCTCACGGCGGAGGAGCTGTTGGCCAATGCCAACGTGCTGCTGATCGCAGGCCACGAGACCACGACCAACCTGATCGGGAACGGCATGCTGGCGCTGCTGCAGAACCCGGAGCAGCTCGAGCTGCTGCGCTCGGATCCGGCGTTGATGCCCGCTGCCATCGACGAGCTGCTGCGCTACGACAGCCCTGTGCAGGCCACCGTGCGCGTGGCACTCGCCGACGTCGAGCTCGGCGAGCACGTCGTCCAGAAGGGCGCACTCGTCGCCTGCTTCCTCGGCGCAGCGAACCGCGACCCGGAGGTCTTTCCCGAGCCGGATCGGCTGGACATCACGCGAGATGCCCAGCGCCACCTCGCCTTCGGGTTCGGAGCGCACTTCTGCCTGGGCTCCCGCCTGGCGCGCCTCGAAGGGACACTCGCATTGCAGGGGCTGCTGGATCGCCACGCCCAGCTGCGCCTCACGGGCGAGAAGCTCGAGTATCGACCGAGCCCCTTCCTGCGCGGGTTGAAGGCACTCCCGGTCGCGCTCTAGCTCGAAGGGTCACGGCGGCCACTGCGTTATCCTGGGGAGCGCCGAGCTTCACGACGGCGGAGACCGGATGTGCCCTTTGCTCTGACGCGCCTTCGCGCGAAGGATCGGGATTCCAGAAGCGCGCTCGCCGCGATCACGGCAGGCGACGCCGCCGTGCTCGCGCCCGCCAGGCGCTGGGGCCTCTTCGCCGGGCTCTTCGGCCTGGCCTCCAACGAGCTCTTCGTCGTTTCCGCCGGCGAGGTCCAGGACGTAGGCGAGCGCCTTCTCGGTCTGCCGGCCACTGCCGAAGCCGAGACGTTGCTGCTCGAGCCGACCGTCCGCCCCACGACCGAGGCCCCGCTGACCCGAGAGGGCCTGTACGTGTTCCGGTTCTTCGAGGTCGCCCATCGGGACGTCGACGAGATCGCCGAGCTCTCGCGAGAGGCCTGGGAGAGCTTCGAGGAGTCCGATGCCTACGCCGCTGAGCCCATGGCGCTCTTCTGCCAGGCCGATCGCTCCGCGGAGCGCGGCCGGATGCTGCTCGTCACGTGGTACGACGGGTTGAACTCCTGGCAGACCTCGCGCAGGCCCGACCCCAGGGCACGCGAGAATTTTCTGCGGCGACACGAGCTGACCGCGGGCACCATCGCCTACGCGACCCGCCTCCTGGCCTGAAGGCGACGCCTCCGCAGCGGGCTTCGCGTCAGCCGAAGCGGCCGAGAATGGCCCCGGCCTCGTCCACCATGCCGTGCAGGATCTCGCCGACGGGCTTCGGCCCGTCGACGAAGGCGACGCCCTGGCCCACGGCCTCGGTCATGAGGTCGGCGCGGCGGCTGTCGTTCGCCGCCTGCAGGTAGTCGGAGGAGAGGAGCATCTGGAAGGGGCTCGCGAGGGCCGCGGGCGCCTCCTCCTTCCCCCACTCCTCCGTCCACGGACACTTGAGCACGCGCATCGTCTTTCCGGAGATGCAGGCCGTGCGGGTTGTGTCGTCGCCGGTCGCTTGCAGGATGCGCTGCTTCACGAGCGGGTCGACGTCGGATTCCTCGGCCGCGAGCCAGACGGTCCCGGTCCACACGCCGGAGGCACCCAGGCAGAGCGCCGCCGCCAGGTGGCTCCCCGTCGTGACCCCGCCCGCAGCGATGACCGGCTTGTCGCCGGCGATGTCGACCACCTCGGGCACGATCGAGAAGGTCCCCATGGCCCCGGTGTGCCCGGCGGCGTCGTAGCCCTGCGCGACCACCATGTCGGCGCCCATCTCGAGCACCCGGCGCGCCTGCCGCGTCGCACCGATCAGCCCGATCATCTGGATGCCGCGCTCGTGCGCGGCCTCGAAGAGGAACTCGGGGCTCCCCAGCCCCGTCGCGATGGCCGGCACGCGCTCGTCGAGCACGCAGTCGATCTGCGCCAGGGCCAGGCGCTTGTTGAGCCCGCCCCACTGCCGCAGCGCCACGGGGTTGTGGGGGAGCGGTACGTCGTAGGCGGCGTGGATGCGCTCCTTGTACCGCACGTGGGGCTCGGGGATCTGCGCGATCAGCTCCTCGGGTGTGCCTTGCTGGGGGGCGTTCGAGGGCAGCACAAGGTCGATTCCAAAGGGCTTGTCCCCCACCTGGGAGCGCAGCCAGCGGACGTTCTCCTGGATCTCGTCGGCCGTCTTCATCGCCTCGCCGAGCACGGCAAAGCCGCCCGCGCGAATCGCGGCGACCGCCACCTCGCGGCAATGCGTGAAGGCGATCACGGGGTGCTCGATGCCGAGGATCTCGCACAGTCGGGTGCGCAGCGGTACGCCTGCCATGCAGCTCTCTGGTCGACGCCGAGCTCATTCGCCCGGTCGAGGGCCGCGGATGGTAACGCTTCTTGCCACGTGGATCTGCTGGTCTGGTGTACGGCCGCTTCGCTCCTCCTCTTGGGATCGCGGGGCGGCGGGCACCCTACGCTCATGGCTCGGCCGGGACGCATTACTTCCGGCGTTGCGTGGACGCAGTG
>NYZB01000107.1 GCA_002687015.1 Deltaproteobacteria bacterium | reverse complement strand
CGCGAAACCCACCGGAATGGCACGCGGTTCCCACTTGCAAACAGCGGTACACGACGGTGGAATCGGGTTTTCGGGTGAACCACTCACGTGTAGGGTGTGTGCAGCGATCGGGTGGCGATGCCGTTGCGCCGCCGGGCCGACCATGCTCTAATCCGCGCCCTGTCTGGGGTGAGAGTGCCGGGTTTCCCTGAAATCCCGGCGGGAACCCCGGAATCCCCCCGATTCTCAGGCGGTCCCATGCATCACCCCCCCAAGGTGTGGGATGGCGTCCTCGAACGCCTTCGCACCTCGATGCCTCCGCTCGCCCTCGAGGCCTGGATCCTCCCCCTCGTCGTGGAGCACGACGAGAAGAGCCAGACCCTGCGACTCCATGCCCCAGGTGACTTCCACGAGGCGCGAGTCCGCAGCCGCCACCTCGCCGGCATCGAGACGATCGTGGCCGAGCTGGCCGTGGGGGATCTCGAGGTCGTGCTCTCGGCCGATGGCGAAGAAGCGAAGACCGGCACCGAGCCGGCCACGACGGCAGCCCCGGTCCCCCCGGCCGCACGCCCCGGCAACGAGAAGGAGCGCGCGCCCGTCCAGGCCGAGCTGCCGCACAGCTTCGACACCTTCATCGTCGGCCCCGAGAATGCGCTCGCGCGCGAGGCCTCCCTGGCCTTGGCCCAGCAGCGACAGATCGGAGTGAGTCCGTTGTTCCTGGCGGGGCCCTCCGGCTGTGGGAAGTCGCACCTGGCGCGGGCGCTCCTGGCCGAGGCGCGCCCGCACCTCTCCGGCGGTGTCGTCCACGTGTCGGCCGAGCACTTCACCGGCGCGTTCACGTCGGCGGTGCGGCGCAAGGACATCGACCGCTTCAAGCAGCGCTTCCGCGACCGCTGCCAGCTGCTCGTGATCGAGGACGTGCAGTTCTTCGAGGGGAAGCAAGCCACCCAGCTCGAGTTCTTCCACACCCTGGAGCACCTGGTGGAGCGCGAGCGCCGCGTCGTGCTGACCGGCGACCGCCTGCCGCGGGAGATGCACGGCCTGCACGGGCGGCTGATCTCCCAGATCACGAGCGGCCTCGTCGCCGAGCTCGAGCCTCCGGGGAGAGAGCTGCGCCGACGGATCCTCAAGGCCAAGGCCGCTGGCGGCGGCGTCCGGCTGCCCGACGAGTGTCTCGACCTGCTGGTCGAGCGCGCGCCCAGCAGCGTCCGCGACCTCGAGGGCGTGCTGATCCAGCTCGTGGCCAGCGCGGCGCTGCTCCAGCGGCCCATCGATACGCCGCTGACCGAGGCCGCACTGCGCAAGGTCGTGCCCAACCAGGGGCCGACCCTGACGCTGCCGGCCGTCGTCGAGCGGGTCGGATCCTTCTTCGGCTTGAGCGCCGAGGAGCTCGCCAGCCGCAGCCGGCGCCGCTCGGTGCTGGTGCCCCGACAGATCGCCATCTACCTGTGCCACCGCTACACCAGCGCCACCCTGACGGACATCGGCCGGGCCGTCGGCCGCGACCTGCCCGCCGTCAAGAACGCCATCCAGGTGGTCGAGCGCGCCATCCTCGAGCGCGCGCCGCTGCGCTACCAGGTCGAGGCGCTGGTGGAGCGCCTGGGCATCTCCTCTGCGGCCGCGCAGCCCGGGCCCGAGCGGGCGCCCCTGCGGGTGGTGCGGGAGCCGGCCCGGGAGGTCCGCGGCAAGCAGGTCTGAGCGCTCCCCACGGGGGGGGCACTCGGCCTTGGTTCAGTGGGTGGGCTGACCCGCACGGTCGAGGCGGGCCTTGCCGGCGCCGGCGCGCCACCGGGTCGGGCCGGCGAGTTCGTTCTCGCGCGTGGGCTCGAGGGAGGGCGGGTCCTTCTCGGGATCCGCGAAGCGCTCGAGGACTTCGTAGGTCGTGCTGCGTTGCACCGGTGTGCGCCCCATCTCGCGGATCAGGCGGCGCATCTCCTCGGCGGGCAGGTTCTCGCCGTAGTCGGAGCCGGACTCTCGGCTGATCGACTCCTCCATGAGGGTGCCGCCGAAGTCGTTGGCGCCGGCTTCGAGCGCGAGCTGGGAGAGCTTGGGGCCCATCTTCACCCAGGACATCTGGACGTTCGTGATGTGCGGCCGGAGGAACAGGCGCGATACGGCGATCAGGCGGAGATCGTCGGCGCCCGAGGGGCCCGGGCGCGAGTGGACCCAGTGGCCCAGCACGTTCTTCTCGTGGATGAAGCCCAGGGGCACGAACTCGGTGAAGCCGCCGGTCTCCTTCTGGAGCGAGCGGAGCACCTCGAGGTGCCTCGCCACGTGCTCCGGCTCCTCGATGTGGCCGTACATGATCGTGGCGGTCGAGCGCAGACCCACGCTGTGGGCCGCGCGAACGATCTCCTTCCAGCGCTCCGTCATCAGCTTGTTGGGCGACAGGACCTGGCGGAGCGAGTCGTCGAGGATCTCGGCGGCCGTGCCCGGCATCGTGTCGAGGCCGGCCTCCATCAGCCAGCGCATCTGCTCCGGGAGGGGCATCCCGCTCTTCTTGGAGATGTGATCCATCTCCTCGGGGGAGAAGGCATGGATATGGAGGTCGGGGAACTCGGCCTTCAGATGGGTCAGGATCTCCCGATAGTGGTGGTGGTCCTTGTCCGGGTCGATGCCGCCCTGGATGCACACCTCGGTCGCCCCCCGGGAGACCGCGTTGCGGGCCTTGGCGTTGATCTCCTCGAAGCTGCGGTCGAAGGCCTCGGCCTCGTCCCGATGGCGGGCAAAGCCGCAGAAGCTGCAGCCCACGTAGCAGACGTTCGTGAAGTTGATGTTCCGGGTGATCACGAAGGAGACGTCGTCGCCGCAATCTTCCTTGCGCGCCACATCCGCTGCCCGCAGCAGTGCGTGGAAGTCGGGGCCCTCGGCCCGGAGCAGGCGCAGGGCATCCTCCACCGAGAGCTCCTGCCCATCGAGGGCCCGGTCGAGCAGCCGGGCCACCTCCGGGGTGACGTCGGCGACGAGTCTCTCCAGCATCAGGCGGCCTCCAGGCTCGAGCGGGGGCGCGCATAGCCCGTGTCTTCGGCCAGGGCTCGAGTGGCCTCGAGCACGGCCGGGTCGAAGAAGTCGGGGTCGGCGAGGTGCCGGGGATAGACGGGAAGCCTCTCCACCAGCTTCTGCCCCGCGGCCTCGGTCTGGTCGCGAAGCGCCACGAGCGCCGGCCACGGCGCCTCGGGGTTGATGTAGTCGACGGTGATCGGCGAGACCCCGCCCCAGTCGGAGACGCCACCCTTCATCAGCTCCCCCATCAGCCCCGGAGCGAGATTCGGCGGCGCCTGCACCTGGACCCCGGGGCCCAGCACCAGCCGGGCCATGGCCACCCAGCCGATCACCGCGGCGTCGGGCAGCGCGGCCGCCCAGCGCATCCGGGTGCCCGGCTTCGGGTGGAAGGGCTGGATGATCGCCTCCTGGATGTGTGCGTAGCGGTCGTCGAGCTGGCGGATGGCGAACAGGGTATCGACCCGCTCCTCGTCGTTCTCGCCGATGCCGAGCAGCATGCCGGTGGTGAAGGGGATCTTGAGCTCGCCGGCCTCCTCGTGCATCCGAAGGCGCAGCTTCGGATCCTTGTCCGGCGCGTACTGATGGGCCTGCCCCTTGCCGCGCAGCCGCGGGCTGGTCGACTCGAGCATCAGCCCCATCGAGGGGTTGAAGCGGCGCAGCGCGAGCATCTCCTCCTGGTCGAGGATGCCCGCGTTCGTGTGGGGCAACATGCCTCCCTCGAAGGACACCTTGCAGCCTTGGACCAGGAGATCGGTGGTCGAGCGATAGCCCTGGCCCGCGAGCCAGTCCCGGTGAGCGCGGTAGGCGATCTCGGGCTTGTCTCCCAGGCAGAAGAGCGCCTCGATGCAGCCCATCTGGACGCCGCCCTTGGTCAGCTCGGCGACCTCCGCGAGCGTGTAGGTCCGGGCCTCGGGCGAGTCCGGCTGCTTCGCGAAGGTGCAGTAGGCGCAACGGTCGCGGCACAGATTCGTGAGCGGAATGAACACGTTGCGAGAGAAGCTGACCACGTCTCCCTGGGCGCGGGTCTTGGCCTCGTGGGCTCCCGCCTGAACCGCGCCCAGAACCTGGGGATCGCCCAGGTTCGCGGCCAGCCAGTCGGCCGGACCGCGCTCGAGTCCGCCGGCTTCGACGGCTTCCTCGACGAGCCGGGTCGCTTGGGAGGCAGAGGGGGTCACGGACACATCATAACCCTCCCTTGGTGCGCTCGGTTCGCGTGGAGAGCGGGCCCCTAGGCCCCATCTTCGACCCCGGCCCAGCTTCGCAGGGTGGCGGGATCGGTTTCGTGAAGGAAATCACCCGCAGGGGTCTCGCCAGCGTGGTCCTCGATCGCTCGGAACAGCCCGACGAGCGCGGGCACCATCTTGTCCCCGGAGATCCGCTGGTAGAGCGTGTGGGCCAGCCGGTCCCCATTGCGCGACCCGCCGACGAGGACCACGTGGTCGTTCTTCCCATAGCCGTAGATGCCGATCTCGGCGGAGGGCGGCCGGGCGCAGTTGTTCGGGCAGCCGGTCATGCGGATCACCACGTCGACGTCGCCCAACCCCTCGGCCTCGAGGGCATCGAAGTAGCGGGGCAGGATGTTCTCGGCGTCGGTCATGGCCAGGCCACAGGTGGGCTTGGCGGGGCAGGCCATGGCGTTCGCGCGGGCCTTGCCCCCGCTTCCGAGCGCCGCCATCCCGTGGCGATCGAGGATCGCCTGGAGGGCGTCCCGATCCTGGATGTCGCAGAGCAGCAGGTCCTGCTGGCCGGTCAGCACGACCGAGAGGTCCAGGGTCTCGACCGCCTCGCGCACGGCCGCTCTCTGGGCGCCCTTCAGGCGGCCGTTCTCGACGGAGAGACCGTAGTAGCTGCCTCCACCCCGCTGGTCGTGCCAGCCGAGGTGGAGCTGCATCGGGGCGATCGGCACTGGCGCGACTTCCTCGAGCTCGACTCCAAAGCGTTCGCGCAGCGCCTGCTGCACCGCAGCGACCCCGAGTCGGCGAATCGTGTATTTCCAGCGCGCCAGCTTCCGATCCTTCCGTTCGCCGTTCTCTTTCTGAAGGAGCACGATTCCGCGCACCGCGTCGACCACCTGGGCCCGCCCGATCCGACCGATGTGGATCCCCAGCAGCGCGGCGGTCTTCGGGTTGTTGTGGGAGAGCCCGAGCCCGCCCCCCGTGTAGAGGTCCCAGACCTGCCCCTCACCGTCGACGGGGACCAGGCCCACGTCCTGGGTGCGGATATCGGCGGAGCCGTCCCGGGGGTGGGCGATGCCGATCTTGAACTTGCGCGGGAGATAGTGCTCGCCATAGATCGGCTCTTCCGGCGTGACGCGCCCGCTCGTCCCGCCGTTCTCGTCGGCCAGGAAGATCTCGAAGTAGGAGCTCGTGCGCGGCGCGAGGTCCGCGGCCAGGGCCTGGCTCAGCTCCTGTGCGCCGACGGAGGACTCCGGATCCAGATCGTCGATCGGCGAGGCCATGACGTTGCGGTTGACGTCCCCGCAGGCGCCGAGGGTGCCGTGGTCCAGGTAGCCCCGGTTCAGGTGGCGCACCATGGCTGCGAGCTTGTCACCGTAGACGCGGTGGTACTGGATGCCCTGGCGCGAGGTGATCCGCAGGGTGCCATCGGCGTAGAGGTCCGCCGCCTCGTCGAGGGCCAGGTACTGGTCGCGCGAGAGCCTCCCGCCGGCCGGGTTCTTGATGCGGACCATGAAGAAGTGGTCCTGGGTCTTCTTGCCGCGCTCGCCCCGCGCCTGCTGCTTGTAGACCCCGAAGAACTTCGAGAGCTCCTTCGCCGTGCCCGAGATCGTCTCGGCCTCTCCGCGGGTCATCGACTCCAGCTCGTCCCGGAAGCTGTGGGGCTGCTGGTCCGAGACGATCAGCAGGCCCTTGCTCTCGACCTTGATGCGCTCGTTCTTCGACATGTCGTCGAGCGAGTGGCTCGCGAGGGTGACGGTGGGGGCGGGGGTGGCGTCGCCAGCCAAGGGGAGCCTCCGGGGAGCGCGGGGAGGAAGGACGGGGCAATGGCCATTTGCCCCGGGGGATCGGGAAGGCGAACAAACTAACGCACGCCCGGGCGGCCAGGAAGCTCCCCTCGGGGACCCAGAGCCCTCGCCTGGGGCCACTCACTACCACGACGGCGGGTCAAGCGGCCCCCGGATCGAACCGATGGCCCCCTGAGAGAGGACCCCGACAAGACATGAAACGAGCCTGGGCTCACGGTTGGCGGCGCATGTCCCTGAGCTTGCGGCTGGCCAGCTTCATCTTCGCTGTGTGCTGTCTCGTCCTGGTCGGAGGGGACGCGCTCGCCATCGGGCTGCCCGGATGGGCCATCCCCCTGGCCGCGGGCGTCGCCGGCGTCGTGGCCTACCTCTGGACCCGCCCCCTCGAGGCCGTGGTCGATGCGGCCCATCGTCTGGTGGCCGGAGAGGACGTCACCCTCTTCGAGGATCGCGACGAGAGCGAGCTGCGCTTCCTCGGCCGCGCCCTCGACGAGATCGCCGACCAGCTGGCCGTGAGCCGACGCCAGCTCCAGGAGCGCAACCACGAGCTCGAACGGGCCAATGAGGTGCTCGAGCAGCTCTCGATCACCGATGGACTGACCCGACTCCACAACCACCGCCACTTCCAGGATCGGTACCAGAGCGAGGCGCGCAGGGCGGATCGAACGGGCCATCCGCTCTGTCTGGTGCTCATCGACATCGACGACTTCAAGAGCCTGAACGACGAGTTCGGCCACAGCGTCGGAGACAGGGTGCTGGCGTCGGTGGCCCGCGTCATGAACGACCAGATCCGCGACACCGACTACCTGGCGCGCTACGGGGGCGAGGAGTTCGCGATGCCGCTGCCCGAGACGACGCTCGAGGGCGGCATGGCGTTGGCGGAGAAGCTCCGGCTGGCCGTCGCCAGCACGCCGATCGAGGTTCCGGGCGGCCCGGACCGCACCACCCAGGTGACCGTCTCGCTAGGGGTCACGCTCTTCGACGGCGATGCCGATCGGAGCTTCGACGCGGCCGACCGGGCGCTCTACCAGGCCAAGGCCGACGGCAAGGACTGCGTGGTCAGCAGCGGGCCCCTCACCTAGTACGGGCTCGTCTCGCCCTCCGGCTGGGTCCGCCAACGCTTGTGGGTCCAGATCCAGTGGTCGGGGGCCCTGCGGATGGCGGCCTCGATGGGTCGGGTCATCCTCGAGGCGTTCTCGGTCACTGCCGCCGTCCGATCCCCACCCTCCTGCACCAGCTCGATGGGCGGCTCGAAGCGCGCTACGTGGTGCAGGCCGTCGGCCTCGCGGTGGATGAAGACCGGTACGACCGGAGCGCCGGTGCGCATCGCGATGCGCGGCGGGCCGTCGCGCGTACAGGCCAGGCGGCCGAAGAAGGGCACGAAGACGCCCTCGTTCCGGCGGCAGTTCTGGTCGTAGGGCATGGCGAGTACGCGACCGGCCTTGAGGCCGGCGAGAGCCTGGCGCGCGGCACTGCCGCGTGCGAAGAGCTCGGCACCGCTGGCCCTGCGGAGCCGACCCACCAGCGCGTCCAGGAGGGCATTGTCCCGCGAGCGGTGGACGATGGCGACGGGCACCTCGCGGGCCGTCATCGCGGCCGCGAGAAGCTCCCACGACCCGAAGTGGCCGGTCAGGATCACGACGCCACCCGTGGGTGTGCTCTTGCGGGCTGCGTCGAGGTGCTCGAAGCCCTCCACGCGAACGCGTTCGCGAAGTGTGGCCGGGCTCTGGAGGCCGAGCCGGGCGAACTCGGCAATGCTGCGACCGAGGTTGCCGAAGGAGTCGATCAGTACGCGACGCCGCTCGGCATCGCTCCAGTCCGGGAAGGCGATGCGCAGGTTCGCCATCGCGTCGGCAATGCGCGGGCCGCGCAGCCTGGCGTAGCTCCGGCCGATTGCGGCACCCAGCCCGAGCGCCACGCGCTCGGGTACGAGACGCAGGAAGCCGACCAGGGCGCCGGTCAGCAGGGCGGCCACGCGATCGGAGAAGCCGGGGGACGGGGTCGTTGCGCCCGCGTCCGCTGGACTCACCTGGGCTCCGTCCAGCTTCGCTCGATGCCCTCGAGCTCCTCCCACACCTCCTTGTCGATGGCGCGGTAGCGCTCGACGGCCTCGTCGTAGCGCTCGGGGCTTCCCTCGGCGCTGGCGATCTCACGAGCCTTCTGGCGCACCCAGTCGATGTGCCACCCCTCGTCCTTCGAGACCGAGCGCAGCACCTCGAGGGTGCGGTCCGGGGTGTCGGCGCGCTTCAGGTGCTCCTGGTACCGCTTGAGGGCACGTTGCTCGACGACGACGGTCAGGGCCAGCAGATCCACTGGATGCCGCGGAACCCCGCAGCGCTTGCCGATCCGCACCTGGTAGCCGTCGGTGATCGGCACCGGAGCCTTGCCCAGCTCCTGGATCCTCTCCGTCCACAGCCAGGCGTGGCGGGTCTCGTCGCACAGGTGCTCGGAGAGCGCGATCTGGGACGCGTCGTCCTTCAGGATCCGCAGCAGCCGGTAGAGCAGATTCGATCCGCGTAGCTCGGCGTCCCGATAGTACGAGTAGACGAGGACCTCGGCGTCCGTGCCGTCGAGCTCGCGATGGGCGATTTCGCTGCTTGCTGCCATGTGCGCTCCGCCACTCCGTTTGCCGACACCCCATCGAAGACGGGGCGGGACCGGCGGCTGGCCGGCGTGGACGGACGATAGCCGCCGTGCAAACGGCAGTCGAAGGCCGGCCAGCCAAACGGCTTGGGTGATTCCCGAATCGAGGTGTTTCCACCCCGTCTGTTGACCCTCCTCAGGTCCGCTGGCGACGAATGCGGATCCCCGCGTGCTCGAGGACCCCGGCGATCGGCGAGGGTTTGCGGACCGTCACGGTGACGGCGTCGACCCCGAACTTGTCGAGGACGGCGTCGGCGATGCGCTGGCCGAGCGCCTCGACCAGCTTGTGCTCCTGGTTGCCGGCCACGTCCTGGGCGATCTCGAAGACGCGCTTGTAGTGGACGGTGGACTGGATCCGGTCGCTCCGCCCCGCGGCACGGAGGTCGGTCTCCACCTCGATGTCGAGACGCACCGGGCGACGCATGCGGCGCTCCGCAGCCGTCACGCCGAGGGCCGCGGGCACCTGGATCCCCTCGAGCAGGATCGTGTCGGGGACTTCGGTACGCGAGTCGTGGGCCATGGGGGGCCTCCGGCAGTCGGACGGGAGAAGCGTTACAAGTTACCCCTTTCGTCCGCCCCAGGAGATCCCCATGAAGCTCGCCGAGATCCAGAAGCGGGAGGCCCTCCACTTCCTGCCGGTGGTGAACCGCATGCCGGTCGCCCTGGTCCTCGGGCGGGGCTCGCGTGTGACGGACGTCGAGGGTCGGGAGTACATCGACCTCACCTCCGGCTGGGGCGTCTGCTCGATCGGCCACTGCCACCCGACCCTGGTCGAGGCGATCCGCGAGCAGGCGGGCCGGCTGATGCAGACCACGAACCTCTACTACACCCTGCCCCAGCTCGATGCGGCCGAGGCGCTGGTCGCCCTCTCTCCGCCCGAGCTCACGCGGGCCTTCTTCGTCAACTCGGGCACCGAGGCCGTGGAGGGGGCCCTCAAGCTCGCGCACCGGGCCACGGGGCGCAGCAAGTTCGTCTCGACCGCACAGTCCTTCCACGGCCGCACCCTGGGCGCGCTCTCGATCATCGGACAGGCCAAGCATCGGGACCCCTACCGCGACCTGCTCCCCGAGCCCGTGGTCGTGCCCTTCGGCGACGCCGATGCGGCCGTGGCGGCCATCGATCCCCAGACGGCGGCGATGATCGTCGAGCCCGTGCAGGGCGAGGGCGGCGTGAACGTGGCACCCGAGGGCTACCTGGCCAGGCTGCGGGCGCGCTGCAGCGAGGTGGGCGCACTGCTGATCCTGGACGAGGTGCAGACGGGTATCGGCAGGACCGGAAAGATGCTCGCCCTCGAGCACGACGGCGTCGTGCCCGACGTGCTCACCCTCGGCAAGGGCGTCGGTGGCGGCTTTCCGGTGGCCGCCTTCCTGTGCAGCGAGGGAGTCGCCGAGACGGTGAGCCCGGGCGATCACGGCGGCACCTACATCGGCAACCCGCTCGCCACCACGGCGGTCCGCGCGGTACTGCAGGTCATCGCCGAGGAGAAGCTCGTGCAACGCGCGGCCGAAGTGGGTGAGGAGCTCGGCAGCCGGCTCCGCGCCTACGCGCAAGCCCATCCGGACAAGGCGTCTGGCGAGCGCGGCCGCGGCCTGCTTCGCGGTCTGGTCCTCCGGGACGCCGAGGCGGCCGCGGCACTTCCGAAGAGGGCCCTGGCCGAGGGCGTCCTCGTCAACGTCACCGCGGGAAACGTGATGCGCTTCTTCCCGGCGTTGAACATTCCGGAGGGAGAGCTCTTCGGGGCATTGGACACGCTGCTCGGCCTGGTCGACGGCTGAGCTACGGGCATCGGAACCACCCCGAACCCGCTTGGAGCACGCTTCGACTCCTGGCGATCCCCAATCGATGGCGGCCCGGCCGGGTCCGACGATCGGGTATCCTGGCCTTGACCGTTTCGGCAGCCCCACGCCCGGGGGTTCACGGATCGTGACCCGCTTCGCTCTCTGGCTCGACACCTCCGCGTTCGAGGACCGCGACGACCGGCGGCTGGCGGCCACGATCGTCGGGATGGGGCTCGGGTGCACGGTGCTCGCACTGATCGGGATCCCGGTCAATCTCGCGTCGGGTGCATCGATGCTCCGGCTCTCGGGGGCGCTGCCCCTCCTGCTGGCGTGGCCGACCACGCTGTTCCTGGTACGAAGGGGACACCTGCGCCTGGCCGGCTGGTGCCTGATCCTGCTGGCCCTCGGGGTCGTCGGGGGCCTCGCCTCGGTCAGTGGCGGCATCGAAGCGCCGGCCTTCGCGGGCTTCGTGGTCGTGATCTTCGCAGCCGGAATGCTCGGGACGGCTCCCGCCGTGGCGGCGGCCCTGGTGGGCGCCGCGGCGGCAGGCGCCTTCACCCTCACCCAGTCGATGGGGGATCTTCCGACCGTGGGGCACCCACACACGGCCGTCACACGCCTCATCGCGTGGTGCGCGATCCTCCTCTCGGGCGCCGTCCTCTCGACGGTGACGCGCCTGCGCATCAAGGACGCCTTGGGGGCGGCCCAGCACCACGAGGCAGCCCTGGAGGAGGCCAATCTGCTCCTTCGCGCCAACCAGGAGCGCTTCCTGGCCCTGGTCAACAGCGCCAGCGACATCGTGTCGGAGCTCGGCTCGGATGGTCGCTTCCGGTTTGCCAGCGGCGCTCTGCGTGGAGAGCCAGCCTGGGCGGGGCACCACTTTCCGCGTGCTGCTGCCCGCAGCCCGGGCTCCGGAACCCACGCGGGGCCCGCTTCCCCTGGCCAGCGCCGGGGCTGCCGAGCGAGGCAGGGTTCTCGTCATCGACGACCAGGAAGGCGTCCGCAAGGTCGCGCGGCGCGCCCTGCGAAGGCTGGGCTTCGAGGCCGTGCTCGCCGCGGGGGGCCGGGAAGGGATCGAGGCCTTCGTCCCGGCCGAGATCGATTGCGTGCTCCTCGACCTGACGATGCCCGACATGAAGAGCGAGGACGTGTTCGACGAGCTGCGCCGCGTCGATCCCGGGGTGCCCATCGTCTTCATCAGCGGCCACAGCGAGGCCGACGTGGCGGAGCGCCTGGTCGGCAAGACGCGCGTAGGCCGACTGCAGAAGCCCTTCGACCTCGACCGCCTCTCGCGAGAGCTCGATGCGCTGCTGGGGTCTGCGGAGGAAGCCCCGGAACCCACGATTCCAGGCTGAAAGGCGACGTTGCAGGGTGCACCCCCGCGACGGCTCGACAGGCACCTGCCTACCTTCCGGTCTTGGCCCGTGGTTTGCTTTCTCCTGGGCTCGGCTGCGCTTCTGCCCCCGGCCGAGGAGAGGGCGACACGTGTCGAGCGACCAACATGCGGCAAATGCGGAACACGATCACCAACGCGAGTTCACGCGCTCGGAGATCCAGTTCGCGGTGGAGGTCGCCACGGAAACGGCGGTCGCCGAAGGTACGCTTCGAGACGTCGGCATGCGCGGCGTCTTCGTGAACTGCGAGCACCCCTTCCCAGCGGGCGTCGACTGCACGATCACGATCCTGCTCGCCAGGGGGGAGAGCGGGCACGGATCGAAGCCTCGGGCCACACGGTGCGAACGGAAGAGCAGGGCATGGCCATCGAGTTCGATCGGGTCGAGGTCGAGAGCTTCGAGCACCTGAAGCAGCTCATCCTCCTGAACAGCAGCGACCCCGACAACGTCTGGGAGGAGTTCGAGCGCCACCTCGGCTTGAAGCCACTCGGGAGCTAGCTCCCTGCAGGGCTAGACGGGCGGCGTCTCGTCCTTGCCGAGTGTGAGCACCTCGACCCCGGTCTCACCGACGTAGAGCGTGTGCTCGAACTGGGCAGAGAGACTGCCGTCGACGGTGACGGCCGTCCATCCGTCGTCCAGGACGTCGGTCTTCCAATGGCCGAGGTTGATCATCGGCTCGATCGTGAAGGTCATCCCCGGACGGATCGGCAGGCCGGTTCCCGGGACGCCGTAGTGCAGAACCGAGGGCGAGGTGTGGAATTCGCGGCCGACCCCGTGACCGGTGAACTCCCGCACCACCGCGTAGCCCTGCGCCTCGGCAAAGCCCTGGATGGCGTGGCCGATGTCACCGATGTGCCCGCCGGGACGGACGGCGCGGATCCCGAGCCAGAGCGCATGGCGCGTATCCCGAACCAGCTGCCTGGCCTTCGGAGCGACGTCGCCGACCAGGAAGGTGCGCGAGGAATCACCGTGCCAGCCGTTCAGACGGGGCGTGACGTCGACGTTCACGATGTCACCGTCGCGGAGCACCCGCTGGTCGTCCGGAATGCCGTGACACACGACGTCGTTGACGGAGGTGCAGCAGTGCCCGGGGAAGGGCGGCGTGCCGTGGTTCACGTAGAGGTAGGGTGCGCTCTCCGCTCCTGCAGCCCGGGTCACCTCGTCCACGGCGCGGTCGATCTCCGCCGTGGTAAGGCCCGGCCGGATCAGCTCGGCCACCACATCCAGGCATTCCGCGGCCAGCCGGCCGGCCTCCCGCATGCCGCCGATCTCCTCCGGCCCCAGCAGCTCCGGACCGTTTCGGCGAGCCTGACTTCGGCGCTTCTTCCTGCCCCTGTTCTTCACGCGAACCTCGGCGAATCCTCGATGTCGTGAGCCAGAACGAACCTCCCGGGAGGGACCTGGGAGGATAGAGGACCTCTGCGGTCCTGCTATCGGCCGAGCTCCTCGCGCAGCAGGCCGATCAGGTAGGGCCGCATCTGCTTCGGATCCACGATGGCCTCGAGTGAGCCCACTTCGAGAGCGCGCTCCACCGAGTGGATCTCGTCGAACTCTTCGGCCAGCTCCGCCTGCTTCTCGAGTGTGACTTGCGAGAGGATCTGCTCATAGGCCGTGCGGGCTTCGTCGCTGGCATCCCGGCCCTGCCGGGCCTCCCGCACCCTCTCGTCCGCCGCAGCCCTGGCGCGCACGTCGCGGGTGAAGACGACGGCTGCGGCCGGGCCACCCCCGATCACCGAGGCGTAGGAGCCGGACAGGGCTGCCGCCCGGAGGCGCGGATTCAGGCTGCGGGAGAACACCACGTAGGCTCCCCCGTGGTAGCGCGAGACCACCAGGAAGAGGATCGGACCCTCGAAATTCACGACGGCCCGGGCGATCTCGGCGCCGTACTCCAGCTGCAGCTTGCGCATCGACTCGGGGGAGCCGTCGAAGCCGGAGAGGTTCGCGAGGATCACGGCAGGCCGGTTGCCACTGGCCGCATTGAGCGCGCGGGCGACCTTCTTGGAAGAGAGGGGGAAGAGGGTCCCGCCGGTCCAGGAGGCGGGGCCGTCCTGGGGCAGGTAGCCCTCCCGCGCCAGGTTCTGGCTCTCGATGCCGATCAGGGTGACGGGCACCCCACCCATGTGCGCATCCCACACCACGGCCATCTCACCGCCCACCCAGCTGCGCCAGCGCTCGAGTGAGCCACCGTCGCGATCGCTCACCGCTTCCATCAGGGAGCGCATCGGGAAGGGACGCTTGCGGCCGGGGTTGGCGGTGTCGTCGAAGATCTCGCCCACGGTCGCGAAGTCGGTCTCGCAGGGCTCGATCGTGACGTCCCTCTCGGCGGGATCCTCGCTGGAGTGGAGCCGCGGCCCATCCTCGCCGGGCGGCACGTAGGTGTAGCGGTAGTGCTCGTAGAGGATCCGATACGCATCGCCCAGATCGGCGGCCAGATACTGGGCCTCGCCATTCGGTCCCATGATCCTCTCGAAACCGCCGATGGCCTGCTCGTCCTCGGCAGAGACCGCACCCGAGGCCTCGAGGGCGGCGCGCCCGGTGAGGACCATCGAAGCTCCCTGGGTCATGATCAACGCGCCCTTGGTGTGCATCGTCATCGTGGCGAGGGAATCCCAGTAGCTCTGGGCGCCGACGTTCACGCCCGCCACGATCACGTGCACGAAGCCACCGGCCTGGGTGAACTCGACGATGCGCCGCACGACCCGCGCCGTGGCGTCGAGATTCTCGGTGCCGCTGTCCATCGCGATGCGCGCGCCGCTCGACACCGGAACCCACTCGACCGGCACCCGCAGCTCCTGGGCCAGGTCGATGGCGGCCACGATCCGCTCGCACTCGTCGGTGGCCAGGGAGCCCATCCCCAGGGTCGGATCCGAGAGGACGAGCACCCGCTTCATGCCCTCGGGTACCTTGTCGGTGGGCGTGGTCACGACGCCGAAGACCACCGAGCAGGTGTTTCGACCGAAGGGGCGACCGGAACAGGGCATCGCCCTCGGCACCTCGGACTGGGGATCGAGGTCGTACTCGACGAAGCTGCCCGGCGGAAGCGTGCTCTCGGGCGTGCCGCTGCCCTGGCTCCCGGTGAGCATGCGGATGATCTCGTAGGGATAGACCAGTCTTCGGCGGCGGGCTTCTACGACCCGTCGCTCGTACTCGCTGCGAGCAGAGAGCGCGGCTGCACGGGGCTCGCGCCAGTGGAGCGTCATGTTCGAGCCCGTGATGTCCGAGATCACGATCTCGGTCTCCCGACTGGGATGGTCGGGCGCCCGGCGGTCCAGGAGACGCAGCCGGACCACCACCTTCTCGAGGCCCAGGTTCCGCGTGGCCGGCGCCAGGCGTCGGGACAGGCGATCGGCGATCTCGGCATCGAGGTAGACCTCGGGAGCCACGAAGACGTGGATCCGGTTCCACTGCATGCGTCGCTTCGGATCGCGATCGGTGAACATGCCTCGCAGTGCGCGGGTCGCCTCGAAGAAGACCCGCTCGAAAGCCGCCAGGTGGAGCGACGCCTCGCGTCCGTCATCCGGAGAGCGACTGCGCATGTCGGCCAGAACGAAGAGCCGCTCGTCGCCCTCGGCCTCCGGACTCCGGCCGTGGAAGCAGTAGATGTCCTCCGGCCCGTCGACCCGTTCGAGCTCGAAGTTCGAGAGCCGGTCGAGGTCGATGCGCGAGGCCGCCTCCGGATGGATGCCCAGATAGGAGGGATCCTCCCGGAAGCCGGTGGGTGTCGGCACCCAGGTGCGATGGCGATCCACGCCGCCGTTGCCATCGGTCGCGATGCCGCTCAAGGTGAAGCGGCCAGCCGGGAGCCCCTGCGTCAGGACCGCTTCGAGGCTCTCTCCCAGCAGGCGGAAGGCCGAGTCGTCGTCGCCGTCCATGTCCGGAACGAAGAGCTCGATAGCGTGGACCGCGGGCCACTCGTGGCTGTCCCGACCGGAGGAGGCGGCCTTGACCAGCTCGGCGGCCATCTCGGACGCGGCATCCGCGGAGCTGGTGCCGGCCAATACGACGCGGCCGCCCGGAAACTCGACCCGCTCGATCCAGCGATCACCGGCCCGCAGGGAGGCCTGGGCCAGCGGAGCCGCTGGGGAGTAGGCCCTGCGCAGGTGGGTCGCCAGTCCGATGGCCCGGCGGCGCGGATCCTCGTCGCCGAGCCAGCGTCCCACCCGGTCGAAGACGGCGCGCGGCGCGTCGGCGAGGTGGAAGACCACTTCCTCCGGCGGAGCGGTGGGCTGGGACTCGGCGAGCTCCAGCCAGACCTGCACCTCCTTGGTGGTGCGCTCGGCCAGGCGTTCGATTTCGAGCCTCTCGAAGATCTGGTAGCGCGCCAGGGTCGCCGCATCGGCGACGGCGTGGGAGACCAGGCCGCGCATGCCGGCGATCGCGTCGATCGCGTCGGCGAGCTGTGGATCGGCGCCGAAGTGGGTGCCGCCGTGGGCCAGCTGGCCGACCCGACGCAGCATGGCGAGCACCAACCGGTCCCGGAGCTCCGGCACGAGCTGGCTGGTGAGAAGGCGCAGCACGGCACGCTCGAGCGCGTCGGAGGGGTCGAGGCTGGCCACGCCGTAGTGCACGAGTGCGCGGCGCACCAGCTCGAGATATTCCTCGGCCAGGCCGGATCCAGACGCGCGCAAGCGGCGAACGAACATGCGCAGCCGGGCCGCATTGGAGGGACCGGGCGCACCCGAGACGGAGGCCGCCGGTGAGCGGACCTGGAGCTTGGCCACGTCGGCGAAGGAGATCAGCTCCTGCCGGATCTCCGCGAGCCCGCTGCGGAAGCCCTCGGAGAGATCCTCGGGAAGCGCAGCCTCCAGGAAGGCGGCGAGCCGATCGGCGCGCTCCGGGTTCGCGTCGTAGCCCAGCAGCACCCGGCGCACTTCTTCGCGGGCCGCGTCGATCGCCCGACGGCGCGCGGTGGACGGTGCCCTGTCGGCTGCGACCAGATCCGGTCGCCCGAGACGCTCGCCCGCCTCCGCCGCGAAGAGCGGCTCCAGGGGGTCGGGCCACTCCTCGAACGCGATGCGCGCTGCAGCGGCCTCGTCCTCGTCGTTCTCGCTCGACGGATCGATCACCAGGATCACGTCGCCGGCCGCGACCTGCTCCCCCTTGCGAACACGCACCTCGCTGACCACGCCGGCTACCGGCGCGTCGAAGCCCACCTCCATCTTCATGGCTTCGAGCAGACCCAGGGGCTGGCCTGCCCGCACCACCTGGCCGGGCTCCACGTGGATCGCGACGACCATGGCCGGCGCCGCAGCCCGCACCTGGCCCGCCGTCTGGGAGCCGAATCGGTGGGTGCGCCCCTCGACCTCGACGCGCAGGCCGGTCTCCGTCACGTCGTAGAGGAGGCGGTAGCTGCGGTCGGCCACCTCGAGGCGCGCCGTATGGTGCCCCTCCTCGCGCAGGGTCGCGGTGACGACCCGACCATCGAGATGCACGCGGTAACGCCAGCTGCCCACCGCGAAGACCTGGAGCCGGTAGGCACTGCCCTCGTGAGTGAGGTCGACCTCGAGGCCGGTCGAGGGGGGCAGGTTGCCGGGGCTGACGTTGCCGGCGTCCGAAAAGAAGTTGAGCCGCGCCAGGGCGCGGGCGCGTTGGTAGGTGAGCACCGCGGCAGCCAGCAGGGCCGGGCCCGCGTGCTCGCGTTCTCCGCGCTCCGCCCCCTGCCGATCGAGCCAGGTGGTGTCGACGCCGCCCTCGCGGAAGTCCGGGTGCTCGAGGATCTCGAGCAGATAGCCCTTGTTGGTGGTTCCTCCCTCGATGACCAGGTCGAAGTCCGAGAGGGCCGAGGCCAGACGCGCGCGGGCTTCCTCCCGGGTGGAGCCGGTGGCGATCACCTTCGCGACCAGGGAGTCGAAGGCTGCCGGCACCTCACTGCCCGTCGCGACACCCGAATCCAGACGCACACGCGGACCCAGGGCCGGATCGAAGCGCGCGATGCGGCCCGGTGCGGGAAGGAAGCCCGCATCCGGATCCTCTGCGCAGACACGCGCCTCCATGGCGGCTCCGCGGGCCTCGGGGACGAAGGGCTCGATGCTCTCGCCCCGTGCGATCCGGATCTGGAGCTGCACCAGGTCGATCCCCGTGATCTCCTCCGTGATGCCGTGCTCCACCTGGAGGCGGGGGTTCATCTCGAGGAAGAAGAGATCGTCCCCCTCGACCAGGAACTCGACGGTTCCGACGCCGACGTAGCCCACGCGCTCGGCCAGCCGCACGGCCGAGGTCTGGAGCAGCTCGACCTGGTCGGCGCTCAGGTGGGGCGGCGGGGCCTCCTCGATCACCTTCTGGTGGCGGCGCTGCACCGAGCAGTCGCGGCAGCCGATCGCGCGGACCAGACCCTCCTGGTCCGCGGCGATCTGGACCTCGATGTGCCGGCCGGCGACGACCTTCTTCTCGAGGAAGAGCCGCCCGTCCCCGAAGGCGGCCTCGGCCTCGGCGGCTGCGGAGCGGTAGGCCTCGGCCAGGCTCTCGGGCTCGTCGACGACCCGGATCCCGCGACCGCCGCCACCGGCCGAGGCCTTGACGACGAGCGGGTAGCCCATCCGTTCCGCCTGCCTGGCGGCCGCCTCGACCGAGGCGAGCTCTCCCTCGCTCCAGGGCGTGACGAGTACCCCCGCCTCCTCGGCGATGCGTTTGGAGCCGATCTTGTCTCCGAGGGCGAGCATGGCCTTCGCGTCGGGGCCGAGAAAGCGGATTCCCTCTGCCGCCAGACGCAGGACGAAGTCGGAATCTTCGGCCACGAAGCCCCAGCCGGGCCACACGGCGTCGGCGCGGGCCGTGCGCAGGGCGGCGATCAGCCCATCGTGGTCGAGGTAGGCCGCGACCTCGCCCGTGGGCGAGGGGAGCAGCAAGGCCTCGTCGGCGTGACGGACGAAGGGCGCATCGCGGTCGATCTCGGTGAAGAGCGCCACGACGCGCAGCTCCGAGCCCTCTTCCGCGCGCAGGGCCTTGACCGCGCGAATGCAGCGCATCGCGGCCTCGCCCCGATTCACGATGGCGAGGCGGAGGATGGGGCGGGGCTCCGTCACAGGTGGGCCTCGCCGGACGACGACCGGCGGGAGCGACGCCGACGCCAGGCTGCGGCTCCATCCCGGAGATCGCAGGCGAAGGCCAGGAACCGGCCGTGATGGGTGAGCGAGAGGTCCACGTCCAGCGGCCGCCCGCCCAGGGAGAGAACCGGGATGCGGCCCTCGCGTTCGATCTCGAGCTCTTCGGCGGGCAGATCGAGGGCGGCCGCGATCTCGCGCCGGGCAAGGGCGCGAACGGCCTTGCCGGCCAGCTGCGCCTCCGCGTCCCAGGTGATCACGCGGCTGAGGCACTCGTGTGACTCCCAGGGCTTCTCGCTCGCGACGGCGTGCACGCGGCCAGGCGCCTCGTCGATCAGGAGGGCGTAGTCCCTTCCCGCGAAGTGCACGCGGCCGCGCAGGGTCGCGTCCACGTGCACCTGGAAGCGCGGCGGCGAGAAGACGGCGCGCTCGTCCGCCTTGCGCGCCACCTTGTAGGCCGCCTCCTTCGCCGCCCACAGGATCCAGCGGAGGCGATCCGGTGCACCCGAAGCTCCGATGGATTCCCGCTCCACGGTACAGAAGACCCGCTCGTCGAAGCGCTCGTGGCGCTCCTCCGGTCTCGTCTCGGAATCCTCGAGATCGACGAGGTCATTGCCGATCATCGAAGTGCCTCTTCTCCATGTCCGCCAGGCAGCCGACCACCTGTTTCGAGATCTCCACCGAGCCTCGCAGTCCCTTGTGGTCGCTCTTGGGCTCGAGGGAGACGGAGTAGACGTCGAAGGCATCGCCCCGGGCCGGCGTGTCGGCCCAGGTCTCCTGATCGCGGCCGCGCAGATAGACGCAGAAGACCCGGCAGCCGGGCACCTGGCTCACCAGCCGCCCCACGCCGTAGGTCGCGGCCTCGGTGTCGACCCGCCCGCTGCGGCTGCGGCCACCCTCGGGGAAGATCAGCACCGACTCACCGCGACGCAGCAGCTCGGCCACCTTCTCGAGGGTCTTCGCCACCTCCGCCCGGTCGGAACCTCGCTTCACGGGCACGCACTTGAGCAGGTACACGAGAGCGCGCTTCCACCAGGTGGACGCGAAGTTCACCTCTTCCGGCGTGTTCCAGGGCAGCCAGCCGAAATGACGCAGGTAGGTACCCATGTCGCCCAGGGCCCAGCTGATGGCGAAGGAATCGAACATGGTGAGGTGGTTCGCGCACACGAGCACGGGCGCGTCGGACTCCCTGCGGAGTCGCGCGTACTCCTCGCGCACGCGATCCGCACCCACGAGCTTCCAACGCATCACGAACAGCATGATGCCCGTGAAGAGGGGGATCCAGAGGGGCGAGAGAGCCCGACTGATCCAGAGCTGGGTGAGGAGCGCGCGGCGATCGGAAGGCTGGAGCGCCGTTGCCACCCCTGGCCTCGTCAGACCTTCGCGCCGATCAGTCGAACACAGTCGCCGACCGTGTTGACCTCGTCGACGTCCTCGTCGGCGATCTCGATGTCGAAGGCGTCCTCGAAGGCGAGCACCACGTCGACCAGACGGGCCGAGTTCACCTTGAGGTCCTCGAGGATGTTGGTCTCTCCACTGACCGTCGCAAGGGCATCCTGGTCCTTGACGTAGGGCGTGAGGATCTTGACCACCTTTTCCTGGATTTCCGTAGCTTCCATTTCTTCTTCTCCTTCTCTGGTTCAGGGTTCGTAGCGGCGCATGACCAGCGCCGCGTTCACGTCGCCGAAGCCGAAGCCGGCCTTCACGAGGGTGCGGAGCTCGGGCAGCTCGGGCAGCTCGAGCAGCTCGTGGGGAATCGAGTTCGCCCAGGGCTCGATCTCGGGATGCACGTCCTCGCAGTTGAGCGAGGCGTGTACGAAGCCCCCCTTCAACATCAGCAGCGCGGCAATGGCCTCCATCGCCCCGGCGGCGCCGAGACCGTGCCCGATCATCGACTTCGTGGCGGTGATGGGCGGCAGCTCACCCGGCTTCCGTTCGAGAGCGTCGGCCCAGGCGGCCACCTCCTTGGGATCCGCCCCGGTCGCAGTCAGGTGGCCGGAGATCGCGTCCACCTCGCTGGGGGCGACGCCGGCATCGGCCAGCGCCCCCCGGATGCAGCGGCGCACGCTCTCCGGGTTGGGAGAGGTCATGCTGCCGCCCATGCGGTGACCACCGCAGTTCATGGCGCTGCCCGCGATCTCGGCGTGGATCTCGACTCCCCGCTCGGTCGCGCTCTCCTCGCTCTCGAGCACGACCATCCCGGCGCCGGCTCCTGCGATGAAGCCGCCGGCGGATGCGCTCATGGGGCGTGAGGCCTTCTCCGGATCGTCGTTGAACTTCCGACACAGCACCCGCATGGCGTCGAAGCCGGCCCAGGTGTAGACGGAAGCGCCCTCGGTGCCACCGCAGATCATGCGCTTGGCCAGGCCGCGGCGGATCCGGTCCGCGCCGAGGGCGATCGCCTCCACACCTGTGGCGCAGGCCGAGGAGTTCGTGGTGACGTGGTTTCCGAGAGCCAGGATGCCCGAGACCCGTGCCGAAGGGCCGCTCGCCATCACCTGCTCCACACCCGTGGAGCCGATGCGCCGCGCCTTCTTGGCGTCCACCAGGGGGACGACCCGCGCGCCCATCGTGTCCATCCCGCCGACTCCGGTGCCGATCACGCCACCGGCATCCCAATCCACGGCGTCGTCCCCCGGAGCGGGAACCTCGAGGCCCGCACTCTTCCACGCCTCGACGGATGCAAGCGCCACGTAGCGGTGTGAGCTGTTCATGGCCAGGAGCAGGTCCTCGTCGAAGCTCGCCGCGGCCAGCTCGTCCACGCCCTGGGGCACACCGGCGACGTGGCAGCCCAGCTTCGCCTCGACCATCGACTCCTCGACGCGCAGACCGCTCTTGCCCTTGCGGAGGGCGAGTTCGAACTCCGGGATTCCATTTCCGTTCGGGGCGATCACACCGAGGCCGGTCACGACGACGCGCTGATTCATATCGGTACTCCAAGGCCAGCCAGATGCCCGGCGCAGATCACCGTGCCGTCCTCGAGGCTCATCTCGACCTCGGCCTTCAGCTTCATCCGGCGCCAATAGACTCGCCGGGTCGTATTGATGATGCGATCCCCTGGTTGTGCCATTCCTGTGAATTCGACGTTGGCTTCCGTGAAGAGGGTCTGGAACTTCTCGGCCTCGTCGAGCTCCATCTCCTGGGCGGTCAGGTAGATGGCAAGGGGAACCATGCCGCATTGCGCCATCGACTCGATCAGGATCACGCCGGGCGTGACGGGATTGCCGGGGAAGTGGCCGCGGTAGAACTCCGCATCGGGCCTGAAGCGATAGCTGGCGACGACGTGCTCGTCGTCGATCTCCAGGATCTCGTCGACGAAACGGAAGGGCTCCTGCTGCGGAATGCGCTGCAGCACCTCGTCCCTCGTTAGGATCCTACCCACCGTACATTCCTCCGTTGACGTGCAGCACGGTGCCGTTCACGTAGCTCGCACGGGTAGCCAGCCAGGCGACGGCGTCCGCCACCTCTTCCGGTGCGCCCATTCGACCCTGGGGGATCTTGGCGAGGATCCCCTCACGGATCTCCTCGGGCAGCTCATCGGTCATCTCGGTCTCGATGAAGCCCGGCGCCACCGAGTTCACCAGGATGGGGCGCCCGGCCAGCTCCTGGGCGATCGACTTGGTCAGCGCATCGAGACCGGCCTTCACCATCGTGTAGGCGGACTGGCCGCGATTGCCCGTGTGACCCACCACGCTCGAGATGTTGATGATGCGCCCGGACTTCTGCCGCAGCATGAAGCGCCGTATGACCAGCTTCGTGAGGTACCAGGTGCCGCGCGCCATGGCCGCCACGGCGTCGTAGTCGTCGAGCTTCATGGACGGAAGCGGGGCATTGCGGTTGTATCCCGCGTTGTTCACCAGGACGTCGATGCGACCGGCCTTCTCCTTCAGCTCGGCGATCAGGCCATCGACCTCTTCGGGCACGGTGATGTCCGCGCGGATCGCGAAGGCATCGGGCAGCTTGTCCACGACCTCCCGGGCCTGCGCTTCGCTGGAGCGATAGTGGACGGCGACCCGGAAGCCCTCTTCCGCAAGGGCCCGCGCGCAGGCCGCGCCGATGCCGGTGCCAGCCCCCGTGACCAGGGCAATGGGCGTCTCCTCACTCACGAGTCATCCTCCCCGCCGAAGCGGAGCAAGGCCCGGCTCCAGGTGAGGCCGCCTCCGACGGCCACCATCGCGGCATCGTCGCGCGGACCGAACTTCTCCCAGTCCATCGAGACGACCGAGGGACAGCTCGCCGATCCGGTATTGCCGTGCAGCTCGACGTTGGCGTGGTGAAGCTCGGGCGGGATCTGGCAGCGCTGGCAGACCTGCTCGAGCACCCGCAGGTTCGCCTGATGCCCGACCAGGTGGAGGTTGCGGTCCTCCTCGCCGTAGCCCTCACGCAGCTTCTCGTAGCCATCGCGGGTCTTCTTGATCGCGAACATCTGCACGGCCCGACCGTCCTGGCCGAAGTAGCCGGTCCGTGGGATCAGCACCTTCTCGGCGGCGCCCGGGTTCGAATCGATCTCCGCGCCGAGGAGTCGGGCGCGTCCGGGGATTCGCGGCGAGACCACTGCGGCGGCGGACGCATCGCCGAAGAGGACGGCCGCAGCGCGGTCGGAGAAGTCGGTCACCTTGGTGAGCGATTCGCTCGCCACCACGAGCACGTAGTCGGGCAACACCTCGGGCCGCATCCCCGCGATGAAGAAGAGCTGCGCCATGAAGCTGGTGCAGGCCGAGTTCACGTCCATGACGGGCGCTTCGATGCCCAGACCCTTCGCCACGAAGCCCGCTTCCGCGGGGCACACGACATCCGGCGCCGAGCTTCCGGAGAGCACCATGCCGATCTGGGAGGCGTCGATGCCCGCGCGATCGATCGCGAGCCTGGCCGCTCGCACGCCCATGTCGTAGTTCGAGGTCTCGGCCGCCTCGATGGCCTCCAGGGGGTCGCGATTCTTCGTCTCACGAATGTAGTCGAGGGGCAGCACGGTACGTCGCGAGCGGATACCCCCCCGCTCGACGATCCACTCGTCGTTGGTGCCGATATCCAGCCCCTCGAGGAACGAGTTGGTGATCTCGTTCTCGGGATGGAAATGGCCGAAGCCGTGGACGTGGAGACTCACGCCGTTCCTCCGGAGATGTGCTCTCCACCGTCGATGCGGATGACCTCGCCGTTGATCCAGGAGGCTTCGGGCTGGCACAGCAGGTAGACGACATTGGCGACGTCCGGCGGCGTGGTCAGCCGGCCGAAGGGGTTGCGCATGCGCGCGTGGGCGCGCATGTGCGCATCGCCCGGGATCGCGGCCTGGGCCGGGGTGTGGGTCACGCCCGGTTGCAACACGTTGCAGCGGACACCGTAGGGGGCGAACTCGACCGCGATCGAACGCGCCACCGATTCGAGCGCGACCTTCGCTGCCGCCACGGCCGCGTAGCCCTTCCAGGCCACCGCATTGCCCTCGCTGGTCAGGCCGAAGACGCGGGCGTCCTCGGCGAAGAGCCCGCGCTCGTGGATGGCCTGCACCCAGTCGATCATGCTGGTGCCCATGCTGTGGATGGTGCGAGCGAAGTCGTCCGCCTCCAGGTACCAGCGATCCGGGTAGGCGGGCGCCGAGGCGATCTCGGCGAGGCCGTCCTCGCCCCCTTCGAAGAGCCGATCGGCCTCTTCGACGAGGCGGGTCTCCTCGACCCCGAGGGCCTTGGCCAGCGCCGCGGCAGCGCTGCGCGGCGGCGGCTTCTCGGGCACCAGCAGCTTGAGATTCCCGAAGGCGATCGAGTGGAGGACCATCCTCACGCGGCCGGTCTCGCCGGTGACCTGGGCCAGCTCCTCGATGAGCTCGGAGATCTTCTCGGGTGAGAGGGCGTCGGCGTTCTTGGCGACGAGCTGGACACCGTGGCCGCGAATCTTCTCGAACTCGGGCTCGATCCGGGCCATCGAGCCGCGCCGATCGCGGTGCACCACCAGGAGGTTCATGCCATGGGCAGCGAGCTTCTGGGCCGTGGCCAGGCCAAAGCCGCTCGATCCGCCCAGGATCACTCCCCAGTCGTCTTGCCCGAACGGGCGCCCATCGCTCACCATGAACCTCCTTGGGACTCGGCCGCAGTCTTCCGGCGAGGAAGATGACTGAGAGTCACACGCTGTCAACTTCGGCCAGGCCGCTACGGAGCAAGCCGCATGCCGGGGCTCCGCGTGCCGCGGGAGCTCCTCCAAGTAGCGGATTTCTGGTTCTTTTTTGTGATGGCTGTATGAAGCCGGGCGCCGCTGGGGCTTGACACCCCGTGCTCTCTGCCGTCATTCCGTGCACGGTGGCCCGTGCCCTAGCCCATCCAGGCGCCGTTGTTGGGGTCGAAGGCCTGTCCGGTGAACCCCACGGCGGACGGCGACACCAGGAACTCGACCAGGCCTGCGACCTCCTCGGGCTCGCTGAGCCGCTGAAGGGGTAGCTCCTCCAGCAGCTCCTTGCGCATCTCCGGGTAGGCTCGACCCCGCTCGACACCGATCTCGGTCATCCGATCCTCGGCCATCCCGGTCTCGACCCAGCCCGGGCAGATCGCGTTCACCCGAATCCCCTGGGGCGCAAGCTCCGCCGCGAGGGATCGGACCAACCCGAGCTGGCCCGCCTTGGCCGCGCTGTAGGCGGCGATCCCGGGGACGCCGAAGCGCGCCACACAGGAGGAGATCACGATCGCGTGCTTCGGATCGTCGCCGCCGGCCAGCCGATGCTCGAAGGCGCGAAGGGTGAAGTAGGCACCGTCCAGGTTCGTGCGGAGGATGGCATCCCAGCGGTCCTGGCCGCCCTGGAGGTCGGGCCCGCCGATCCCGGCATTCGCGACGACGATGTGCAGGGGACCCAGGTGCTGGTGGAGCGCATCGAAGGCCCCATCGACCTGTTCGCGATCGGCCACGTCCGCAGTGGCGACCCGGGTCTCGCCCTTGGCCTCGGCGGCGACCGCTTCGAGCGTCGCTTCGGTGCGCCCGACCAGGCCCACGGCCGCGCCGCACTCGGACAGGCGCAGGGCGATGGCCCTCCCGATGCCGCTTCCGGCACCGGTCACCACGGCCACACGCCCGGAGAGATCGACCATCACCCGAGCTTACCCCTCGACCGCGGGTCGGGGTCGGGCCGCGGCAGCCCGACCTCGCCGAGCACCGAGACCAGCTCCGCGGACTGCACCACCCGCACGTCGCAGCCGGGCGGCAGCGCCTCGGGCAGGCGGCGGAAGTAGCCCTTCTCGGAGCGGCCCTCCACGATCACGACGATCCCCCGGTCCTCCTCGGAGCGGATCAGCCGGCCGGACATCTGCTTGAGATTGAGCAGCATCTTGCCGAGCGAGACCTTCTGGAAGGGAGCGATGCCCCGCCGCTGGAGCCGGCTGTCCCGACGCTGCCGCAGCTCCGTCGGTACCTCGAAGGGGAGCTTCTCGATCACGACCGCCTGGAGGGCGTCACCCGGGATGTCGACGCCCTGCCAGAAGCGGCGGGCACCCAGCAGGACGGCCGCGCCATTGGCGAAACGGCTCACCAGCGCCGCCGGGTCGTCGGACCCGCGGCGCGGCGTGATCACGTCGATGCCCTCGGGGCGCAGGTGCTGGGCCAGCTCGTCGCCCACCTCGTTCATGCGGCGCAGGCTGGTGAAGAGCCCGAGGCAGCGCCCGCCCAGCTCCTTCGCGAGGATCTCGAGCACCAGCGCGGTCTCGGCGACCAGGTCCTGCCCGCCTCGCATCGCCACGACGCGCATGTGCTGGTCGTACGGGAATGGGCTCGGGACCGAGCAGCGCTGCAGGCGCTCGCCCGCGCGCTCCTCCAGCTCGAGCTCGCCGAGCGAGGCGAAGGCGGCGCCCTCGACGAAGAGGCTCGCCGACACACCGGCGAAGGAACGCAGCTCGTCCATCAACCCGGCGTGGAAGGGCTCGGCGGGCGAGACCTGGCGCACCACCAGGCGCCAGCGATCGAAGGGCGCGTGGACGCCTTCGAAGGCCGCGACCGCGTCGGGCTGGGCCTCGTCGAAGGCGAGGCGCAGGCCATGGGCCGCCTCCCGCAGCTCCTCGACGGCGCGCTCGAGGGCCGGCGCCGGCTCCTCTCCCAGCGGGATGCGATCGCTGATCGAGTCGAGGCGGTCGGCGGCGAGAGCCGCGATGCCGCGAACCCCGGCGAAATCCGAGCCCGGGCTCTCGGGGATCTGCACCTCGCCGAACTCGCTGGCCCGCTCGGAGACGGCGCGACCGAGCGAGCGCAGCTCCTGGTCGAGCTCGCGGCGCCACGCGAGGGCGTCGCTCTCCATGCGCAGCCGATCGGCGCGCGGCAGGAGGGCCTCACTGCGCCGCCTCCGGCTCGGCCCGCCGGGGGGTCGGCCGAAGACCTCGTCGATGCGGTCGAGGATCGCTTCGGGTCTCACCTCGAGGGCGTAGGCCTCATCCGCCACGTCGGTCAGCTCGTGGGCTTCGTCGGCGATCACGTGCTGGTAGGCGGGGTAGTCCGGAGGCCAGCGCAGGAGCAGGTCGTGATTCGCGATGATCAGATGCGCCCTGGCGAGCGCGCTACGCCGCTTGCCGAAGGGACAGTCGCGCTCCTTGGCGCACTGCTCCCGGGTGCACTGGTCCGCGCGGGCGGCCACGGAGCGGCGCAGCAGCTCGCGCAGGGGACCGTAGCGACGCAGCAGGGCCGCGGGCACGGCTCCGATCTCACCGTGCTTCCGGGTGCGCGCACAGGCCTCGAGCACGGCGTAGGCGAGGCGATCTTCCGGAAAGATGCTCTGCTCCTGGCCCTCGGCCAGGGCGACGGCGAGACGCCTCGCGCAGGCGTAGTTGGCTCGGCCCTTGATGGAGAGAGCGAGCAGGCCCGGGTACCCCAGGAAGCGCGCCGTCGCGGCGATGTCCCGCTCGAGCAGCTGGTCCTGCAACAGCTTGGTCCGCGTGGAGACGACGATCGGGCTCTTCTCCCCGGCGGCGGCCCTCTCCATGGCGAAGGGGATCGCAGCCGCGAGGTAGGCGAGGGACTTGCCGACGCCGGTGCCGCCCTCGATCAGCAGCACCTCGTCGTCCGCCAGGTTGCGGGCGAAGCGCCGGGCGAGCTCGATCTGCTCGGGCCGCACGCGATAGCCCGGGAAGTGGCGGCGACCACGAGCCTCGTCGGCCAGGGCCAGGGCGATGGCCTCCTCGTCGAAGGGAACGGCCTCCTCCTCCCCCTCGCCGATGACCACGAAGTCCGAGGGCTCTTCCACACCCGGGAGATCCAGCGCGAGGGGCTCTTCGAGCAGCCGGAGCCAGGGCGAGTCGTTGGCGTAGGCCGCGAGTGCGCGACGAGCCGTCGCGTAGCGCAGCTCGCCCTGGCGCGAGCCGCGGCCCGCACGGGACATGACCCGCGCGGTGTCGAGGGCATCGTCCAGGGCCCGGTGCTTCTCTTCGGTCTCCAGCAACATGCGCGTGAAGGACTCGAGGCGCAGGTCGGGCGCGTCCGGATGCGTGAGCGCCAGCAGGTCCAAGGTGTCGAGGTAGACCGCGTCGCCGAGGGCCGGATCGAGGTGCTTCGCGAGGAAGGCGCGCTCGAACTCGGCGTTGTGCGCGACGAGGGTGCGGCCCCGGAGGGCTTCCACGAAGTCGCCGGCGACCGCCCCGAGTGCCGGTGCGTCCTTCACATCCTCGTCGGAGATCCCGGTGAGCCGCTTCACCGCCCGGGGAAGTGCCCCCCGCGGCTTCACGAGACAGGAGAGGGTCTCGATGGAGCGGGCCCCGGCCTCGACCAGGACCGCGCCCAGCTCCAGGATCTCGGACTCCGGATCGTCCATGAGCCCGGTGGTTTCGAGATCGACGATGGCCAGGGGCCCGACCCTCTCGGCAAAGCACCCGAGTACTTCCCGATCGAGCCCCAGCTCCTCCGCTTCCGCCGCCCGCCTCTCGATGACGACCACCCCAAGGCGTCGACGAAGGGGCAGACCCCTTCGTCGACGATCAGACGTAGATGCCGCCCTTGTAGTCGCGGTCCTGGCGAATCTCGACGTTGACGAGTGAGGGCTTGCCGCTCTCCACGCAGCGATCGAGGGCCGCTCGAAGCTGACCGGGCTCCGTGACGTGCTCGCCGTGGCCACCCAGGGCTTCGACCACCTTGTCGTAGCGTGTGCGCTCGAGCAGCACGCCTTCGAGGCGGTCCCAGCCGTAGAGGGTGCCCTGGGGCCGCATCATCTGGCCCCAGGCCGCGTCGTTGCCCACCACGCCGATGATCGGCAGACCGAAGCGGACCGCCGTATCGAACTCCATGCCGTTGAAGCCGAAGGAGCCGTCGCCGTAGATGATCACCACCGCACGATCCGGGTTGGCGAGCTTCGCGGCGATCGCGAAGGGCATGCCGACGCCGAGGGTGCCGAGCGGCCCCGGGTCCATCCACGCGCCCCGGCCCTTCACCGGGATGATCTT
>NYZB01000106.1 GCA_002687015.1 Deltaproteobacteria bacterium | reverse complement strand
CCCCACGGCTTGTGGGGGCCGCTTCGCTCCTCCTCTTGGAATCGCGGGGCGGGGTTCGTTCCGAGGAAATAGAGCGCAGGCAGGCTACCTGGCCGTCGTCAGCAAGGTCGCCTGCGGCGAGAGCCGCGGAGGCGACACTGCGTCCACGCAACGCCGGAAGCAGGGCGTCCCGGCCGAGCCATGAGCGTAGGGTGCCCGCCGCCCCGCGATTCCAAGAGGAGGAGCGAAGCGGCCCCCACAAGCCGTGGGGTGCCATCCCTGTCGGAGTTGGTGGCGCTCGAGGTGCTGCACGGGGCCTGCGGGTCGGCTGCGTATCCGCTGCACATCGGGTGAGAAAACACGCGACGAAGTGGCCGAGAGGCTCAATTCCAGCAGCACTGGAACCGAAGAGGAGAGACACAGCGCAGCTCCTTTCGTGTTACCGCGCAACTCGCCCCGAGGGCCCGAAGGACGGGCACCGATCGGATCGGGTTTCACGCGGACCGGAAAGGTTCCCCCGATGCGACGCCTTCTCCTCGTGAGCCTCGTGCTCCTGGTGGCAGCCTCCGCTCCCGCCGCCACCATGATCACCTCGGCCGGCGACGCGGCCCTGGCCGGCGCCACCGTCCTCGATCTCGACTCCGAGCCCGACGGGACCAGCTTCCTCTCCTACTCCCTGGGTGCGGTGTCCGTGCTCTCGAACACCAACACCCTGCGGATCGACGACGACTAGGCCTCCCTCTTCGGGACAACGGGCAACGCCATCGAGACGCGCTTCGGCGGGGCCAACGACGACTTCGTGCTGAGCTTCGCGTCGCCGGTCGCCGCCTTTGGCTTCGACGTCAATGCCCTCGACATCGATTGGACGATGGTGCTCTTCGACTCGCTCGGAAACACGATCGGATCCTTCGTGATCGCGAACCAGCCCGGCCAGGGTCTCTCCGGCTTCGGGCGGCGCGGCTACGCCGGTGCCTCCTCGGCGGTGCCGGTCGCCTCGGTGCGCATCGGAAACCCGGGCTCCCACGACTGGGCCTTGATCGACAACATCGCCATCGCCGCCGTGCCCGAGGCCAGCTCCGCCTCGGTGCTGGGCCTGGCCCTGCTCGGCCTGGGCCTCCGCCGCGCGAGATCGCGGAGCCGCGCAGCGGCCTAGCTGTCGGGACCCCGCTCGGCGATGAAGCGGACACCGCCGTCGCGGAGCTCGCTGCGCACCACGAGCGGAAGATCCTGGAGCGCTTCCGAGGTCGCGGCGATGAAGCCCGCGAGGGAGTGACGAAGCACCGGATTGAAGTCCGGGGGCAGCTCCACGTCGACGACGAAGCCGCTGGCCTCGTCGCCGTCGCGAGTCAGCTCGAAGCTCCACTGCGTGCCCTGGATCATCGCGGGACCGATGCTGATCACGATGTTGCCAAGGCGGTCCCCCCAGATCTCGGGATCCGCGGAGAGCTGGGGATAGGTGCCCGCCTGTCGCAGGCGATCGGCGGCCGCGCGGCCGCGCCGCTCCAGATAGGTGACGTCTCCGCCTCCTTCGGAGGCCAACAGCAGCTCGGTCATGCGGGTGAAGCAGGGCAGCGGGTACCAGAGCGCGGCCTGGACCTTCTGGTCGAAGAGCTCCAGATCCTCGGGCTCGAGGCGGGTCTCGAGCTCGGCGGCATCGAGCTGGCCCTCGTCCCGCAGGCGGACCAGATCGGCCACGATGCCTTCCATGATGCTGCCCTTGACGCCGGATTCCACGACCCGGTTATCGGTGCCCGGCCTGCGCCCCTTGAGCGGGCGCTCAGGGGATCGCCGGCTCCTCGGCCTCGACGGTCAGCTCCTTGCGCTGGCGCCGGCGGGCCACCTGCTCCCAGGCTTCGATCTCGGCGCGACGCTTGCGCAGCTTCGCCGCCAGCGGATCCTCGACGGGCGGCGCGCCAACGGCCGGGAGCGATGCGGGCTGGTACGTCACCTGACGCTCGACCTCGTGCACGCCCCCGGTCTGGTCACTGGCACGGAAGAGCAGCCGATTGCGCCCATCCTGGAGCTCTACGAAGCCATCGAAACTCCCGTCGGGGAAGACGCGCAGCGCGCGCGCGGAGCCGCCCGTCGTCGTGTTCGTGACCTCGAGAGCGGTGAGCCCCACCAGATCGAGCTCGCGCAAGCGGTTCACGATCATCCCGGGGCGGGTGACGGTCTCGAGCCTTCCGGAGGTCCAGACGGCCATGCGTTCGAGCACGCCCAGGCCCGCCTCGGCCTCGGGACCGATCGCGAACGCGAAGAGCCGGATGCCGTCCTTGCCCGCGGCGATCGCAGCATCGAGGGCGTAGCGTTCGGCGCGGTTGCCGTGCACGGGCCGGGTCGGCGCGCCGTCGGACAGGAACACGATCGAGCGCAGGCGATCGTCCTCCACCCCGAGCTCGGGGCGCAGCACGCGATGGGCCGCGGCGATCGCGGCCTGGTAGTGGGTCCCCGAAGATTCGCGGTAGAGGTCGCGGGGAAGGTGGTGCAGGGAGCTCGCCAGCTCGTCTCGGCTGCTGCCCAGGGGCGCCAGCACCCGTGCGTCGTCGGCAAAGGCAACGACGCCCACGCGAAAGCGCTCGGGGTCGAGGCGGGCGACGAGGGCTCGCGCCGCCTCGAGCTCGGCCGCAAGCACGGTGTCGTCGAAGTCCTGCACCAGCAGATGGCGGACCAGTCGATCGCTACCGGGCTGGTCCCGGAGCCAGGCCAGGAGCTCGGGGTCGGTCTCGCCAGACGGCCCGTCGCCATCGAGCTCCATCCCCGAGTCCTCGAGGCTGCTCTCGGAGACGTCGATCGCGATGACCACGTCGTGGCCGCTGCCCCTCCGCGAGCCTCCATGGCCCTCGATCTCGAGCAGCGGGCCGTCGACATGGGAGGAGGCTGCGCCGGGGCTGTCCACCTCCAGGAATGGCGTGGCGGCGGGTGCGGCCCAGGCGGCCGGCAGCGCGAGCAGGAGCAGCGGGAGCAGGAGGGAGAGGGCGCGCACCGGGGCATTATCGCGAAGGGCCGACGAGCCGCACCCCTGGGGATGGATCGCTAGGGAACCGAGCCTTCGTAGGGCGGCTCGGAGATCTGGCGCATATGGGCGACCAGATCCCAGACGGTCGCCTCGTCCAGGAAGCCCCCGAACGGAGCCATCAACCCGCTCTTGCCGACAGCGGCGCCGCCTTCCGAGACGACCTTGAAGAGGTGATCGTTGCTGAGCGGGTTCATGTAGCTGCCGTCGGTGTGGTTGGTCGCCGGGGGGGTCAGCGCAGCGCCCGCCGGCCCGTCGCCACGGCCCTCGGCGCCGTGGCAGCTGGCGCAGTTCTGGGCATAGACCGCAGCGCCGCGGGCGGCGTCCGGCCCGGCGGCTGCGGGCTCGGCCGGTGTCTCGGCCACCTCGGTCTCGACCGGTGCTTCGACCACCTCCTGCACGGGCTCCGGGGCAGTGGCCACGGGGGCCAGGTCCGCAGGACCGGCCGGGGCGGCCTCACCGGTGGCGATCCGCTCCTGGGCCATCTCCTGGATTCTCGTCACGTCCTCGTCGATGGCCTCGGTGCCCGACCAGCCTTCGCCGGGGGCATCGCAGCCGAGGACGAGAGCGAGGAAGGCGACGAGGACGAGGAGGCCGTTCGTGCGGACGGACATGGCGATCTCCGATCGGTGACGCGGGCCCGGCGTGGCCCTGGGGCGGCGGGAGGATAACGACCGATCCCGGAAGCTCACCCCTCCTCCGGGCCGTCCCCGGGCGACCCCTGGGCGCCCTTCACCAGGGCCGCGAGATCCGCGCCGCCGGCACCTAGGGCCTGCAGATGCGGGCCGTTCTGGAGGTCGGCGGCGGTCCGGACGATGGCGCGCGCTCCCTGGGCCTCCATCGCGCTGTGGACGAAGCGTTTGTTGACGGCGACCACCGCGGGTGGGGTCTGGGCGATCGTCTCGGCGATCTCCAACACGCGCGCCGGGAGCTCACCGCCCGGGAAGGCCTGGTTCACGAGGCCGACCCGCTCGGCCTCCTCTCCGCTGTAGACCCGGCCGGCGATGTGCAGCTCCATGGCATGGCGGGGGTTCAGCATCGCGGGGAAGTATGCGAAGTCGGGGAGCCCGGCGAAGCGCAGCACCGGATGGGAGAGCTGGGCATCGCTCGCCGCATAGGCCAGGTCGCAGGCGCCAGCCAGCTCCAGACCCCCGGCCATGGCGTAGCCGTGGATCTGGGCGATCACCGGCTTGGCCAGATCCCAGATGGACATCCAGCCCTGGCTCACGTGCTTGGCCCACTGCATCCCGGTATCTGCGGTGAAGTAGGGCTGATCGGCGCCCAGGTCGCTCTTGATGTCGTAGCCGGAGGAGAAGCAGGGGCCCGCACCGCACAGGATCGTCACGCGCACGGCGTCGTCGCCATCCGCACCCTGCAGGGCCGCCAGCAGCTCGGCGCGCAGCGGGTTGCTGATGGCGTTGCGCTTCTCGGGTCGATTCAGGGTGATGCGCTGCACGAAGGGTGCGGCTTCCTCGACCTGGATGAACTCGTAGCCACTCACCGCACTTCCCCCTCTCGATGGAGCACCGGACGTGTCACGGCGCGCCCATCACCTGATGGGTGCTGCCTCCGTCGACCAGCAGGTCGACGCCACTGATGAAGGAGGCGGCGCCGGAGCAGAGGAACGCGACCACCGAGGCGATCTCCTCCGGCCGCCCCATGCGCCCGCCGACCGGGGTCTTCGCGAGGATCGCGTCCATGGCGCGGGTGTGCGCGGCGTGCTCCCTTCGACCCATCCCCGTGTCGATGATCCCCGGCGAGAGCGAGACGATGCGCGATCCCGCGGCGCCCCAGGCGGGCGCCGCGGCCACGGCCAGGCGCTGCAGGCCGCGTTTCGAGAGCGCGTAGGCGCCGCCGGGCTCGCCCGCCAGGGGGCCCGCCAGCGCGACCAGCCGATCGAAGGCCCCTTCGGAGAGCGGCGCATCGAGGATCGCGTCGATCTCGGGGCTCGCGGAGCGCGCCCCCATGGTTCCGGCCTGGGAGGCGATCAGCACGGCCGCCGAGCCCTTGCGCAGCTGGGGGACGAGGGCGGAGACGAGCCTCGCACTGCCCACGAGGTTCACTTCGAAGATCCGGCGCGCGTCCCCATCGGTCGGGGAGAGGCCCGCGGTGTGGGCGAGAGCGGCGAGGCCACCTGCGCCGGCGACCCGCTTCGCGAGCTCGGCAGCGCCGTCGGCTTCTGCGAGGTCGATGACGCAGGTCGTGGCCTCGGTGCCCTCCTCCGCCAGCGCCTTCCGCGCCGCTTCGAGCGCAACCGCGGACACGTCGCAGAGCAGCAGCTCGTCGGCGTGGTCGGCCATCGCGCGCGCGCAGGCGAGGCCCATTCCACCTCCACCACCGGTGATCAAGGTCGCGCCGTTCACGACCCGGTGGCCAGGCTCTGGAGCCGAACCCCGTCGAACTCTCGCAGAGCCGGCTGCCAGATGGCTTTCTGGCGGAGGATGTGGCGGTAGAGGAAGCGCAGGAGCTCGCCGTCGCGCTCGGCGGGAGCCGCCAGGATCAGCTCCTCGAGAGCGCGGTCGGCGTCGCTCCAGCGCGTGGGGTGCGTGCCGAGCAGCCTGGCGGCATCGGCGAGATCGTCGGCCTCCAGCGCGGCTCCGTGGGAGTCCTGGCGCTCGAGGGCCTGGGCCAGGCGCAGCGCCGATTCGGCCTGGTAGGCGCGGAAGTCGTCTCCTGCTCCCTCCCGGATCTCCTCGACGCTCGCGACCAGGCTCCGGGCGGCGGGAGTGAGGCGGCTCGCACGGGGCTCGGGCAACGACGGGGCCACAAGCTCCACCCCGGCCGCCTCGGCGATGACCTCGAGGGTGGCCTGTGCGTAGACCAGGTACCACGAGGTGTACTGGGCCACGTCGAGACCGGGCTGGGGATCGGCGCGAAAGTGCGCGGTGGCCATGGGCGTGACGAGCATGAAGCGCGCCGCGTGGTAGCGGACCACCGAGGGATCGAGTGCGCGCCCGGACAGCGACTCGTAGAGGCGCACCGCCTCGGAGAGGTCGCCGAAGGGCTCGGAGAGGTCCCGACAGAACAGCGCGCCCAGGTCGGCGGCCGGATCACCCAGGTAGGCGAGCTCAAGATCGATGATCGCGGTGACCCGCCCCGCTTCGAAGAGGAACTGGCCGGAATCCCCGGCCACGAAGGTCACCTCGCTTCGACCCTGCGGCACGTTGGCGCGCACCCAGCGCGTGGCGAACTCGACCAGGGGCTCGGGCTGACGCTTGGCCTTGCGATACTGCCCCTCCCAGAGGGGGAGGTCGGCGAGACCCAGCTGGTCGGGACGCGTGGGGCGCTCGAGCCCGATCGCTTCGAAGGGCGCGGTGTCGGCTGCGTGCATCTCCACCAACAGCTCGATGTAGTGATCCCGTGCCGCGCGGCGCTCGGCTTCGTCCTGGCAGGTCGCCAGGTTCGGGCGACCCGGCGCGCGATCCATGATCACGCCCAGGGGATCGTTGCAGAAGGCGTGCACGTGGGGGACGGGCAGCCCGAGGCGCTCGAGCACCTGCAGGATCTTCCCCTCCCGTTCGAGGGTATAGACGCTGTTGATGCCCTCGTCGGTGCCGCGGTCGCCACGCCAGTAGAGAGGCAAGGTCTCGCCGCCCCGCTCGAGGTCGAGGTCGAAGGCGGGGCGCCAGCGCGGCTGGCGCTCGAAGCGCACGATGCGCCCACCGAGCTCGGCCTCGAGCCAGTCGAAGCCGCGCTGCCAGCGCGCGGAGAGAGTGGAGCGATCGCGGTCGGTAGCTGTCATTCGCTGCGGAGGATATCAGGGGAGAAGGGACCTTCTTTCTGGATTTCCGCCCATCCGACCTGCTCAAGTGATGCCGGTGCCGCTTCGCTCCTCCTCCTGGGATCGCGGGGCGGCGGGCACCCTACGCTCATGGCTCGGCCGGGACGTCGTACTTCCGGCGTTGCGTGGACGCAGTGTCGCCTCCGCGGCTCTCGCCGCAGGCGACCTGGCCCAGCGGCCTGCGAGCCTG
>NYZB01000105.1 GCA_002687015.1 Deltaproteobacteria bacterium | reverse complement strand
CGCTGTCCACGCCGCTGCGCGGGCCACCCTGTCCCGGCCGAGCCATTCTGAGGAATGAACCCCGCCCCGCCGCGCGTCAAAGCAAGGAGCGAAGCGGCAGCCACCCCAGCCGATCAAGACCGGACGGGCAGGTCACGTACTTCGTCTATCGGCTCGATGTGAGGGGCGGGCAGAGAGGACGCCATCTTCCCTTCTGGAGAGCGGTGAACGACCGACCCGGTGGGCCACCCTGACACACCGGGCCGGTCTCACCCAAGGGGACACGAAGGTGTCGATAGGAGAGTCGGGGCGGGGCGGTGGTGGGTTCAATCCCGGGCGTGTGGAGCGAGGATTTTCTTCATTGCCCTGTGGGGGATCCCAGCGTCGTCGAAGACCCCTCCGAAGGCCCGGTACCCGAGCGCCTCGTAGAAGGGCAGCGCGGCCAGCTGGGCGTTGAGCCGTACCCTCGCGGCACTCCGGCGGCGGGCCTCCGATTCCAGGGCCTGCATGAGGCGCCGGCCGACTCCGAAGCGCCGCTGCGCCGCGCGCACCGCGACCCGCTCGGCCGTGCCGTCGCCGTCCAGGAAGCGAAGCCGGGCCGTCCCGACCGGCTGCTGGCCTTCGAAAGCCAGGAAGTGGAGGCACTCGGGGTCGAGACCATCCTCCTCCTCGTCGCGAGGCACCTTCTGCTCCTCGACGAAGACCTCGAGGCGCAGGGCGAGGCAGGCCCCGAACTCCTCGGGCCGGGCGATGCGAACGCGAAGCACCGGGAGAGCCTAGTCCAGCACTTCGATATCGTTTCGCCGATGAACTTCCTCGGCCACGCGGTCGTCGCCGCGGCGCAGGACGACGCGCCGGAGTTCGTGTTGGGCGCGATGCTCCCGGACCTCGCCGCCATGGCGGGCTTCCGCTTCCGCGAGGTGAGGGCCGCCGAGCCCGCCGCCGGAGTGACCCTGCACCACCGGACCGATGCGGTCTTCCACTCCAGCCGCGACTTCGTGCAGCTGGCACGGGAGACGATGGCGGGGCTCACGGGTGCTGGCATGCGCCGCGGTCCCGCCCGGGCGGTCGCCCATGTCGGCGTGGAGCTGATGCTCGACGGGTGGTGGGTCCGCGAGCACGGGGTTCCCGGGAGCTACCGGCGGGCCCTCGACGCGGCGAGTGACGTCGAGCCGCACCTGGTCTGGCGCGGCGAGGTGGAGGACGCGTCGCTCACCCGAGGCTGCACCCGCATCGCCGAGCTCGACGTGGCCGGCGGGTATGCGGACCCCGCCTTCGTGGCCCAGCGCCTGACCCGCATCTTCGCGCGACGGCCACGGCTGGCGCTGCGCGGAGAGGAGCCCCAGATGGTCCGGGACTGGACGCTCGATGCCCGTTCGGCCATCGACGCCAGCGCCCCCCGGCTCCTCCGGGAGATCGGCGAGGGGCTCGGCATGGCGTCGTGGTACCCTCCCGCGCCATGACCGACACACCGGGTTCCATGAAGATCGATGGCGGACTGATGGTAGGCGCGGGCGAGGCCGCCGACGCCGCGCGGCAGCTCGAAGCCCAGGGCTTCGACGGGGGCTGGAGCTTCGAGGGCCCCCACGACCCCTTCTTTCCCCTGCTGCTCGCGAGCCAGACGACGGAGCGCCTGGAGCTCGGCACCGCGATCGCCGTGGCCTTTGCCCGCAACCCCATGACCTGCGCGAACATCGGCCACGACCTGCAGGAGCTCACCAAGGGGCGCTTCATCCTCGGCCTGGGCACGCAGATCCGACCGCACATCGAGAAGCGCTTCAGCCAGCCCTGGTCGCGGCCGGCCGCGCGGATGCGCGAGTTCGTGCAGGCGATCCGCGCCATCTGGCGTTGCTGGGGCGAGGGCGAGCGACTCGAGTTCCGGGGCGAGTTCTACACGCACACGATCATGATTCCGGCCTTCAACCCCGGCCCCAACCCCTATGGAACGCCGCGCATCTTCGTCGCCGGCGTCGGGCCGAAGATAGTGGAAGGCCTCGGCGAGGTCGCCGACGGCTTCTTCGTGCATCCCTTCCACTCGGCGGCCTTCCTGGAGGCCGAGACCCTACCCGCCCTGCAGCGCGGCCTCGACAAGGGCGGACGCGCCCGCAAGGACTTCGAGATCTCCTGCCAGACGATCACGGCCATTGGCGCGAACGACGAGGAGATCGCCACGGCCCGCCAGAAGGCGAAGGGCCAGATCTCCTTCTACGGCTCGACCCCGGCCTACAAGGGAGTTCTGGCCCACCACGGCTACGAGGACCTGCAGCCCGAGCTCAACCGCATGTCGAAGGAAGGCAAGTGGTTGGAGATGATCACCCGGATCGACGACGATCTCTTCGACACCCTGGCCGTGAGCGGGACGCCGGCCGAAGCGGGCCGCAGGCTGCGCAAGCGCAACGGCGGGTTCGCGGATCGCAGCACCCTGATGCTCTACAACGAGACCGATCCCGATGCCGTGACCGACCTGATCCGGGCCGCCAAGGAGGCCTGAGCCTTGCCCGCGGAGTGGCTGCCGGAGGAGCACGGCCTGCGTGTCTCCGAAGGGCGGCCCGCCATCCCGGGTGATGGAGCGCAGAGCGTCGCCGAGCTTCTCGATCCCATCGTCGCGTCGGATCCGGCCCGGGAGGCCCTGGTCGGCCGCCAGGGCCGCTACAGCTACGCGGAGCTCGACCGGGAGGCGAACCGGGCCGCGCGCGCGTTGCAGACGCTCGGCGTCGAGGCGGGCGACCGGGGCGCGGCCTGCCTCCCGAACGACGTCGACATCGTCGTGGCCTTCCTCGCCGTGCAGCGGCTGGGTGCCGTGTGGGTGGGGGTGAACCGCGTGCTCGCCGCTCCAGAGAAGGCGTATCTCCTGGGCGACAGCAACGCGCGTGTCTGCCTGGTCCAGGAGGAGGTGCGTGCCGAGATCGAGGAGCATCGCCGAGATCTTGGCTCCCTCGAACAGGTGGTCACCGTCGCTCCGAAGGGAGAGGCCGACGAATGGCGCGAGACCGTGGCCGGCCAGTCCGACGATCCACTCGCGGAGCGGCCGCTCGACCCCTTTGGTCCCGCCGCCATCGCCTACACCAGCGGAACCACGGGCTTTCCGAAAGGGGCGGTGCACAGCCAGCACAACATCCTCCTGCCGGGCGCCGCGACCCATCTACTGGGAGGGCGCCGCGCGACGCCGCGACACGGCGTCGTGCTACCGCTGACGATCCTGAACCTGATGGTCCTGGGACCGGTCAAGGCCTTCTACGCGGGCACCTGCTGCATCTGCATCGATCGGATCGACCCGCTCGGCCTGGCCGCCTGGGTGCGCGAGGAGCGCGTGAACTCCTTCGACGGCGTACCCACGATCATCCACGATCTCCTCACCCACCCTGAGGTCGGCGAGAAGGATCTCCTCAGCCTGACCCACCCCGGGGTGGGCGGAGCGGACATGCCCCCTGCCCTGGTGAAGCTCTACAGGGAGCGCTTCCAGAGGCCGGTGACGGTGGGCTACGGCATGACCGAGGCCCCAACGGCCGTCACCTGGCACACCAGTGAGGGGACCCCCGAGCCAGGCCTGTGTGGCGCCGCCGTACCCCAGGTGGCGCTCGAGATCGTGGACGAGGCCAACGCGGCGCTTCCGAGCGGCGAGATCGGGGAGATCTGCATTCGACCCGCCGAGGCCGGCCCGCTCGCCGGCGTCTACACACCCATGCTCGGCTACTGGAACAAGCCCGAAGCCACCGCGGAGGCGTTGCGGGGCGGTCGCTACCACACCGGTGACCTCGGCTTCCTCGACGAGGCCGGGTTGCTCCACGTCCGAGGTCGCCGCAACGAGTTGATCCTGCGCGGCGGCGCGAACGTGTACCCCGCCGAGATCGAGCGGGTGCTCGCGGGGCACCCCGCGGTGGCCGCCGCCGCCGTGCTCGGCGTCGCCGACCCGCGCCTCGGCGAGCGCGTCGTGGCAGCCGTCGAGCTGGAGGAGGGTGCCCGCGGCGACGAGCAGAGCCTGCGCGACCATGTGCGCGCCAGCCTGGCGCGCTACAAGGTCCCCGACGTCATCCGGGTCATCGACGCCCTTCCCCGCAACGCCATGAACAAGGTCGTCAAGCCACGCCTCCGGCCCCTCTTCCTCGACGAGCCGGGAGACGCGGACTGACTGAAGCGGGTGTCAGGCGCTCGTCCGCGTGCGCCAGGCGCGATGACTCAAGACCGCCGACCACACGGTGCAGAGCAGGAGCCCCCCGGCCTCGCGGGGCTCCTCGTCTTGGGGGGCCTTCATCTCCCACGAGGTGTAGGCCTCGCTGCGGCTGCCGAAGAATGCGGGAGCCCAGGCGACCGCGAGCGCGGCGAAGAGGGCGAGCGCGACCAGGTTCGGAACGAGGGGGGCCTGCCCGATCGCGGCGAGCACGGCGAGCAGTGCGGCCGCGCCGTAGAGCGCCATCCAGAAGAGGGGGTCGGGGTCGTTCCACTGCACGACCACCGAGACGGCGAACAAGAAGGCCATCACGGCGGAGGTCCCCCGGAAGAGGCGCGACACCGGCTCTAGCCGTCCTTCTTGCTTCCGAAGGCGCCGGCTTCGCGAAGGCGTTCCAGCGCTTCCTCGTCGACGCCCAGCACCTCCCGCATCACCTCCTCGGTCTGCTGGCCGACGGTCGGCGCCCAGCTGGGCTTGGGAAGCTCTTCTCCCGGGAAGCGAACCGGGAAGGGCAGCATGTCCGCGCCGTGCTCCTTGTGGGGGTAGAGCGGGAAGCGGTCCTTGAATTGCGGGTCCTCCGTGATCGACTTGGGCGTATTCACCGGCGCGATGGGGAAGTTCTTCTCGTCCCCGAGCCGCAGCCACTCGTCGCAGCTCTTCGTCTTGAAGACATCCCGGAGGATCGCCTGGAGCTCCCGGTTGTTGCGCGCGTGGTCGGCGAACTTCGAGCCAGGCCACTTCTCGAAGAGCTCGAGGCGCCCGATGCACTCGCAGAAGTTCTTCCAGAAGGCCTGCTCGGAGGCCATGAAGAGGACGTAGCCATCGCTGGCTTCGTACATCTGGTAGCGCACGCCCTCGCGCATCCCCGCCGTGCCCGGGGCGCGGCGCACGTAGTCATCGGCCTTGTTGCCCGTCACGACCTCCTCGGGCCGCTCGTAGGCCAGCCAGGACTCGATCCGGTACCAGTCCATGTAGGCCGTCGAGTCGGACTGGCCGACCTCCAGCTCGCATCCCTCGCCGGTCTCGCGCGCGCGGATCACCGCGGCGAGGATGCCCATGGCTCCGAACATCGGCCCTGCGTGCATGCCGATCGACGCGTGCTCGGGGATGTAGGCGAAGCCCTCGTCGTCGACCTCCGCCTTGATCACCCCACCCCAGGTATCGAAGGCGATGCCGTGGGCGGGCAGGTCGCGGTAGGGGCCGGTGGCCCCGTAGCCGGAGAGGTTGCAGAAGACGATCTTCGGGTTGATCGCCTTCAGGTCCTCGTAGCCGAGACCGCGCTTCGCGAGCGCGCCCGGGCGCATCGCCTCGATCACCACGTCGGCCTCTCTCACCAGGTCCTTGTAGATCTGCGCGCCTTCGGGCGTGCGCAGGTCGAGGGTGATGCTCTTCTTGCCCCGATGGACGTGCAGGTGCAGCAGTGAGACCCCGTCGATGATCGGCCAGGTCATCTCGCGGATGTAATCGCCGGCGGGCGCCTCCACCTTGATGACCTCGGCGCCCAGGTCGGCGAGGTGGGTTCCGATCGCTCCGGGACCGAGCAGCGAGCTCTCGATCACGCGAAGACTTCCAAGCGGTGCACTCTCTCGGGACATGACGGGGTCTAGGCCTCCGGCCGGGGCTGCCAGTCGCTGCCCTTGCGCTTCCAGGGGTTGTCATCGGCGTCCGTCGGCAGGGCGACCCGGGCCTTGCAGCTGGTCGTGGTCTTCTCCCCCACGGTCAGCCATACGGCCAGATCCACCCAGCCGCAGCCCTTGGCGTCGGTACCCGTGTCCTCGACCTTGCCGTGGAAGACCATCGTGTCGCCGGGAAAGACCGAGTCGGACATCCGGAACTGGATCTTGCCCAGGCGTCCCTTCGGGCCGGTCCAGTCGGTGATGTAGCGCTCGAAGTAGGCTGCGTTGTGCGGCGTGTTGATGAAGATGTGACGCGTCCCGTTGCGCTCCTGGGCAAAATCCTTGTCGTGGTGCATCGGGCGCCAGTCCCGGGTCGCCAGGGCGCCCAGCACCACGGTGCTGGGCGTCACGTCGATGGAGAGCTCCGGGAGCTCGTCGCCCGCGGAGACGTCGGAGAGGGTCCGCTGCTCGAAATCCATGCTCATCCCCTGGTGTAGCCGAAGCCGGTGTAGCTTTCGATCGCGCAGAGCTCGCCCTTCTGGTTCTCCATCTCGACGTCGAAGACCCAGAAGCGGCCGGTCCCGAGCTTCGTGGTCTTGGGCTCACTCACCGAACGCAGGATCTGCGTGACCTTGAGGCGGTCGCCGGGACGCACGGGCTCGTAGAAGGTGATCGTGTTGTCGCTCATCACGGCCTCGGGCAGGCCCAGCTTCTCCTTGAGATCGAAGTGCAGCTGGAGGGCCACCGCCTCCTCGGTGCGGCCGGGCGACCAGTAGTGGGGACGGAACCAGACCGAGATCATCGTGGGCGGCGCGATGAAGCCGTCCGTGATCTCGTTCGCGGCCTTCTCGTCCCAGTAGATCGGATTGCCGTTCTGTACCGACGAGCAGGAGCTGAAGATGTAGCCGCGCTCGACGTCGAACTCGCCCCACTCTTCGTACCTTCGCTGGTCGATCCAGCCCTCGACTTCGGCCGGTAGATCGGACATGTGTTCTCCCTTCCCGCGCTGCCGCTACGCGATGGCACCGCGCTCGCGGAGTGCGGCGATCTGGTCGGCGGAGAGGCCCGCCTCGCGGAGCAGCGCCTCCGTGTCGCTCCGGGTGGCGTCACCCGCGGGCACCGCGCCCTCGCTGCGCGTCTGCCCCGCCAGCACCGGCGCCACCTGCTCGAAGACCCCCTCCTTCGGGTGCTCGGCGCTTCCGAACGCGCCGCGCGCCCGGAACTGGGGGTCGCTCACCAGCTCCTTGATCTCGTAGATCGGAGAGAGGCAGGTATTCGCCCCGGCGAGCTCCGCGACCCACTGGTCACGGGTGCGGGTCCTGAAGGCCGCCGCAAAATCCGCGCGCACCTGCTCCTGCACGGCGTCGTCGTTCTGGTGCTCGAGCCAGCGCTCGCAGCCGATGCCCTTGCAGAGATTCGCGTAGAACTGGGGCTCGATGGCACCCACGGCCACCCACTTGCCGTCAGCGCAGGCGTAGGTGTCGTAGTAGGCGTAGCGACCGGTGAGCACGTCGTGGCGCGGGCCGGGCTCCTCGCCCGTGGCGAGATGCTGGTCGATGTACAGCGACATCAAGGTCAGCACCCCGTCGGCCACCGAGACGTCCAGGTACTCGCCCTCGCCGGTCTTCGCCCTGCGAAGCAACGCGGCGAGGATGGCGAGGGCAGCGTGCATGCCACCGGCGGCGCCGTCGGCGATGGTGGCGCCCGCGATCGGTGGCTTGCCGTCGATGCCCGGCTCGCTGCAGGCGAGGTAGCCCCCGACGGCGAGGTAGTTGATGTCGTGCCCGGCCCAGAGCGATGCCGGCCCGTCCTGGCCGTAGCCGCTGGTCGAGCAGTAGACGATGCGCGGGTTCACCTCCCGCACGGCCTCAAAGCCGATGCCGAGCCGATCGACGACGCCGGGCCGGAAGCTCTCGAGGATCACGTCGGCGCCACGGGCCAGCTCGAGGAAGGCCGCCTTCGCCTCCGGGTCCTTCAGGTCCAGGCGCACCTGGCGAAGCCCGCGGTTGGCCGAGTACGCCCAATGGGCCGGCTGGGTCTGGAGACCGGCCTTCTTCGGGGGCACGCCCACCTTGATCACCGTCGCCCCGTAGTCGGCCAGGATCCTCGTGCAGCGGGAGCCCGGCCCGACGGTGGAGAAGTCGAGCACGACCGTGCCATCGAGGGCGGGGATGGAGGGTGCGGCCACGTCGTGGGGCTCCGGACCGGAGGAAGATCGAATTATATACGATACGTTGCGTATTGTAAATCCAACCCCGAGATCAATGGACTCCCCCCCCAGGGGAAGATCGGCTACCAGGCGTCCACGTGCAGCGATCCCTCGACCGGGCGGCCGCGGGCGGGCTTGAAGTCCGTCCCCACGGTGAAGGCCAGCGGCGACAGCGCGGCCTGGGTGACGGCGGCGAAGGGGATCCCCAGGGTCTCGGCCACCGCCTCCTCGTGGAGCAGGTGCAGGGTGGTCCAGGCGGTGCCCAGGCCGCGGGCGCGGGCGGCGAGCATGAAGCTCCAGAAGGCCGGAAGGATGGAGCCGTACTGGCTGGCCTGGACGACGGAGCCCATGGGACCCTCCATCGGGGGGAAGCGGCCCTCGATGCACGGGATCACCAGGAAGGGGGCCCGGTGCAGGTTCGCCGCGAGGGCTTCGGCCGACCCCACCACCTGGTTCATCACCGGCACGTCATCGCCCTCGGCCTGCTTGGCCAGGGCATGGGCCGAGATCGGCATGTCCCGGTAGGCATCGAAGGCCTGGCGGTAGAGCTCGCCGATCCGGGCTCGCTTCTCGGGGTCGCCCACCAGCACGAAGTGCCAGCCGCGGGCATTCGAGCCGCTCGGGGCCTGGAGCGCGATCTCGACGCACTCCCGGGCCAGCTCGAGGGGCACGGGGCGCTCGAAGTCGAGGCGCTTGCGAACGGCGCGGGTGGTCGTGAGGAGCTCGTCGGGGGAGAGATCGAGTGTGGCGGGCATACCGGCAGTCTAGGGCAGCCATCGCTCGTCCCGTCCGAGGGGCGCTTCCGGCTTACGGGGGGCTCTTCGGGCTTGCTCCATGGCGGAGGCAGGGGCCATCATCGCGGTGATCGCCCTGCAAGGAGACCCCCTTGTCCCGCTTGAAGAAGTTCCTCCACGACCGCGCCATCGGATTGACCAAGGTGGTGGCCAGGATGCTCCCCGACCGCGCACCGGTGACCTTCGCCGGCGAGGGGTCGATGCAGGCGCTCTGCGACGCCATTGCGCAGACCCGGCCCGGGCGGGTCGGCATCATCACCGACGAGGGCCTGGTCTCCGCCGGGGTCCTCGGGCAGGCCACCGCGGCACTCGACGCCAGCGGCGTCGGCTGGGCGGTCTACTCGGGTGTGCAGCCCGACCCCAGCTTCGAGCAGGTCGAGGCGGGCCGGGCGCTCCTCGCGAGCCAGGGCTGCGACGCCGTCCTCGCACTCGGTGGAGGTTCGTCGATGGACGCGGCCAAGGTGATCGCCGCAGCCGCGACGAACCCCGGCCCGATCGAGAAGCTCGAGGGCAGGATGAAGGTGAAGATCCCACCTCTCCCTCTCTTCGCTCTTCCGACCACGGCGGGAACGGGCTCGGAGACGACCATCGTGGCCGTCGTCTCCGATCCGCAGAGCCACACCAAGAAGTTCTTCGTCGACCCGAAGATGCTCCCCGCGATGGCCGCCCTCGATCCGAGCCTGATGACGGGCCTGCCCGCCCACATCACCGCGGCCACAGGGATGGACGCCCTCACACACGCCGTCGAGTCCGTGCTGGCGCGAACCTCGACGGCCCAGACCGAGGCCTACGCACGGAGCGCGATCCAGCGGATCTTCCCGGATCTGCCGAGAGCCTGCGCGCAGGGCGACGACCTCGCCGCGCGCACCTCGATGGCACTGGCCTCCTACTACGCAGGGCTCGCCTTCACGCGCACCAGCGTCGGCTATGTCCACGCGATCGCCCATACCTTCGGCGCCTTCTACGGCACGCCCCACGGCCTGGCCAACGCGATCGCACTCCCCGAGGTGCTGGACATCTCACTCGATGCCGCGGCACCGCGCATGGCGATGATGGCCGAATGGATCGGCCTCGGGAGCGATGGAAGCTCCGAGACGGAGCGCGCCCAGGCCTTCGTCGCTTCCGTGCGCGAGCTCTCGGAGAAGATCCAGATCCCGCGGACCCTTGCCGCCCTGCGCACCGACGACATTCCGGCGATCGCCAGGCAGGCCCTGGGCGAGGCCCACATGAACTACCCGGTTCCGCGCACCATGGAGCAGGCCGAGTGCGAGGGGCTGCTCGGGAGGATCCTGCCGTGATCAAGGGGTACGCCGGGAGGGTCCTCGAGGTCGACCTCCAGGAGCGGAGCTTCGCCTTCGAGCCCCTCGACGAGGAGATCGCTCGGCTCTACATCGGTGGCAAGGGCTACGGCACGCGCCTGCTCTACGACCGCACCGAGGCCGGCATCGACCCGCTCGGTCCGGCGAACCCGCTGATCTTCGCGACCGGCCCCCTCAACGGCTCGGTCGCACCGCAGTCGAACCGCTTCGCGGTGGTCTGCAAGAGCCCGTTGACCGGCGGCATCGGCAACGCGACCTGCGGCGGCAGCTTCGCCTTCGGATTGAAGAAGGCCGGCATCGACGTCCTGGTCGTCACGGGCAGCTCGGAGCAGCCCCTGCGACTCGAGGTGGACGGCGACGCGGACGAAGTGCGATTCCTCGACGCGAGCGAGCTCTGGGGCAAGGGCACCTACGAGACGCAGCGCATCCTCGGCAAGGGCAGGGAGCACGCGGTGATCGGGCCGGCCGGCGAGAACCTGGTGCTCTACGCGGGCATCGTCTCGAACGAGCGCATCGCCGGCCGCACGGGTGTGGGAGCCGTGATGGGCTCGAAGCGGCTCAAGGCGGTGAGCGTGACGGGGAGCCGGAAGCTCGAGATGGAGGACCCGGATCGGTTCAGGGAGTACACGAAGACGGTCCGGGCGACCTTCAAGGATCACCCGGTGCTGGGCGAGAGCATGAAACGCTTCGGCACTGCCGCGATCGTGAACACCACGAACGGCCGCAACATCCTGCCCACGCGCAACTTCCAGAAGGGCCACTTCGACGACGCGATGAAGATCTCGGGCGAGTGGATGGAGGATCATGCGCTCAAGGGCGTCAAGACGAGCTGCCTCCACTGCCCCGTCACCTGCGGACGGGACGTCGAGGTCGAGGGAAAGGGGCGGGGCAAGGGGCCCGAATACGAGACGCTGGCGCTCCTGGGCTCGAACCTCGAGATCGGGGATCTGGACACGGTCTCGGAATGGAACTACCACGCCGACGACCTGGGGATGGACACGATCAGCCTCGGCGCCACGCTGGGCTTCGCCATGGAGCTCGGCGAGAAGGGCATGCTCGAATCCAAGCTCTCCTTCGGCGACGCCTCCGGCGTGACCGATCTGATCCACGACATCGCCCATCGCCGCGGTCTGGGCAACGAGCTGGCCAACGGCACCAAGCGGATGGCCGAGAAGTTCGGCGGGGCCGGCTTCGCTCCGCAGGTGAAGGGCCTCGAGCTCTCGGCCTACGACCCACGCGGCTCCTACGCCCAGGGCGTCGAGTACGCAACCACGAACCGCGGAGGCTGCCACGTCCAGGGCGCCAGCATGTACCTCGAATCGGTGGGCCCGCTCACGATCAACCCGCAGAACCTGAAGCTCAAGGCGGATCTCCCGATCGTGCAGCAGAACCTGGCCTGCGCGATCAACTCGATGGTCCTCTGCATCTTCACGACCTACGGGATCGTGCCGAAGCTCGTGCACGAGATGGACCCGAGCTCGCGGCCGTACCGGGCCCTGGCCTTCCTGCTCGAGAACAGCGGTCCTCTCTTCCGCTGGGCACAGAGCATCAAGGGCAGTCCCATGCTCTGGTTCGAGAAGTGGTTGACCCTGATCACCGGCATCAAGTTCTCGAGCGGCCACCTGCAGGAGATCGGCGCGCGCATCTTCAACCTCGAACGCATGTACAACCTCCGCGAGGGCCTGAGCGCCGAACACGACACCCTGCCCGATCGCATCCTGCACGAGTCGACTTTCGAGCATCTGGATTCGGGGCATCCGCTGGGCGAGCTCCTGCCCCTCTACTACAAGAAGCGCGGCTGGGACAGCAAGGGCGTGCCCACGGCCCGGACCCTGAAGCGCCTGCAGGTCGAGGTCTAGGAGGCTTCCGTGCCCGTACGCATCGAGCTGACCTACGACATGGGCAAGCTGCTGGGCACACAGCAGGTCGAGGTCGAGGCTGGAAGTGTGGCAGAGGCCATTGCGGCGGCGAGGGCGCGCTTCGGTGAGGGCGGGGGCGACTTCGATCAGCTGGCGAAGCGTACCGCCATCGCGGTGAACGGGGTCTTGGCTCGCCACCGCGAGCGGCTCGCGACCAAGCTCTCCGAGGGCGATACCGTGAGCTTCGTGAAGGCCGCGGCCGGCGGGTGAAGCAGCTCTTCGCCCTCCTGCGCTGGCTCCTGCTCCCGCTCCTCGCGGCCTTGCTGGCCTTCGTCGCCGGCGTCCAGCTCCTCTCGGACGGCGTCACCGGCCGGCGTCACGAACGGGGGAGGCCTGCCGGGGATCGGATTCCAGCTGCCGTCGTCAGCGAGCACGCCGCCACCCAGGTGAGTGCGGCGGCCGCCCTGGGCGCGGCCACGGATCGTCAGATCCTGTTCGGCGACCTGCACGTGCACACCACCTACTCCAGCGATGCCTTCGTCTTCAGCCTGCCCCTCTTCCAGGGCGAAGGCGTGCATCCCCCCGCCGACGCCTGCGACTTCGCGCGCTTCTGCGCAGAGCTCGACTTCTGGAGCATCAACGACCACGCCGAGTTCCTGACCCCCTGGCAATGGTCCGAGACGAAGGAGGCGATCCGCGAGTGCAACGCGGTGGCAGGCGATCCCGCGAATCCGGATCTCGTCTCCTTTCTCGGCTGGGAATGGACCCAGTCGGCGCCGGCAGGCGTCGCAGCCCAGAGGCCCCACTTCGGCCACAAGAACGTCGTGTTCCTCGATACCGAGGAAGATCGCGTCCCCTCGCGTCCGATCGGGGCGGGTCGCGGGGGGCTCTTCGCCACGCCCTTGCCCTCGCCCGTCTGGGCCCTGCTGCGGGCAGGCATGGTGATCGGCGACCTCGCTGCACCCCGACCCTATCTCGATTTCCACCGCTACACGCGTGACGCTCGGGCGCTCTCGGCCTGCCCGGAGGGCGTGGCGGTGCGAGACCTGCAGCTCGATTGTCTAGAAGGCGCGGAGACCCCGGGCGAGCTCTTCGACAAGCTCGACGACTGGGGCTTCCGCAGCCTGGTCATCCCCCACGGCACCAGCTGGGGCATCCACGCTCCCCCGGCCGCCCGGCTGAGCCAACAGCTCGAGCCCGGCCAACACGACCCCGAGCGGCAGCGCCTCTTCGAGGTCTACTCGGGCCACGGCAATTCGGAGCTCTACCGCGAGCTCGCCGAGACCGTGCTGGACGAGAAGGGGCAGAAGCAGTGCGCCGCGCCTCGGAACGGCTACCTGCCCTGTTGCTGGCAGGCGGGCGAGATCATCCGAAGCCGTTGCGGAGACGCCGAGCCCGCAGTGTGCGAGGAGCGGGTCGCGCGAACCCGCGAGCTCGTCGCAGGGGGCGCCTCCCACTACTCGGTGGTCTCGGGAACCCGCCCGAACGACTGGCTCGAGTGCGGCCAGCTGACGGGGGAGTTCCTGTCGGCCTTCGAGTACCGGCCCCACATGAGCGCCCAGTTCGGGCTCGCCTCGCGGAGGCCGGCCCAGGGAGAGGCCGGGGCCTTCCGCTACGGGTTGATCGGATCCAGCGACAACCACAAGGCCCGTCCCGGCCCCGGCTACAAGGAGGTCGAGCGCAAGGCCTTCGGCGACGCCTACGGCCTTCGACGCGACTGGTACGATCGCCTCACTCCGCCTTCGGAGCCCCTGCCCGAGCCGGTGGAGCCAGGCTTCGCCGGCCTGGGGGTGGGCTTCGAGCGCGGCGCCTCCTTCTACTACACCGGCGGGCTCGTCGCCGTACACGCCGCCGGTCGGGACCGCGACGCCATCTTCGACTCCCTGGAGCAGCGCCACGCCTATGCCACCAGCGGCCCGCGGATCCTGCTCTGGTTCGACCTGGAGAACGGTCCCGAGGGAGAGGCGCCGATGGGCAGCGAGGTCAGGACCCGGGAGCGGCCGCGCTTCCGCGTGCGCGCCCTGGGCTCCTTCGAGCAGAAGCCCGGCTGCCCGGAGCATACGGAGCGGAGGCTCTCGCCGGATCGACTGCGACGCCTCTGCCTCGGGGAGTGCTACCACCCGAGTGATCGCCGTATCCCGATCGACCGCGTCGAGGTGGTGCGCATCCGTCCCCAGGTGAGCGGCGACGAGCCGATCGGCGAGCGGATCGACGACCCCTGGCGCAGCTTCTCGTGTGAGGATTCCGGGGCCGGTTGCGAGGTCCATTTCGACGATCCCGACTTCACCGGCGAGCACGAGTTCCTCTACTACGTGCGAGCCCTCCAGGTACCCACGGTCGCCGTGAACGGCGACCCGATGCGCTGCGAACGGGACGAGCAGGGCCGTTGCCTTCGCGCCCGTGCCTGTCCCGCCTCCGGGCCGGACCACGATCCGAATGACGATTGCCTGTCTCGCGTGAACGAGCGGGCCTGGTCGTCCCCGATCTGGCTGCGGCCGCCCTCCCATTGAATGGCTCCGGGAGAGCCGAAACCCGCCCCGGCTCAGGATTGACTCAGGTCCCTCGCTACGTCACCAGGCGGTCGCGCCCGGCGCGCTTGGCCGCGTAGAGGCGTTCGTCTGCCTTGCGGAGAGCCAGCTCCACGCCGTCCGCTTCGGCGGGAACCCTGGCGATGCCAATGCTGATCGACACCCCGATCTCCTCGGGGCCGAAGGAGGTCGCGCGAACTCTCGCGCGGAACTCCTCGAGGCGATCGTCCAGGCGTGCGTGGTCGGTATCGAGGAAGGCCACTACGAACTCGTCGCCGCCGTACCGGGTCACCAGGTCGGTGGCCCGGACGGCGCTCTCGAGCAGCCCGGCGATCCCCCGGAGCACGGCATCGCCAACGGCATGACCGTGGTGGTCGTTGAGCCGCTTGAAGTGGTCCACGTCGATCATCGCCACCGAGAGGGGCCTATCGAGCTGACGGGCTCTCTCGGCTTGCCAGCGCAGACAGGCGTCGAAGGCGTGGCGATTGAGCAGGCCCGTGAGTCCGTCACAGAGCGAGGCATGCTGGAGATGCATGCCCCGCGAGGCCACGATCGTCGTGGCCATTCCGGTGGCCAGGAGGATGGCCGCCTTCGAGCCGTGCAGCACCCAGTCCTGGCGTGCGGCGATCTCCATGGCGAGAGGTCCCGGGAGTCCACCGGATTCGACCGCGTACACCCAGACCCCGAAGCCGACGAGACTGAAGAGCGTTCCCGCGAGCGCGATCCTGGGGTCGTGGATGAGAGCCGCGGTCGCCACCAGCAGGAGGTAGAGCCCGAAGATCGCCTCGTGGGCCGATGCGCGGGGAGAGTCGATCGAAGCCGCGACCAGGAGACCCGTCGCGAGACACGCGAAGACCCCGGTGTTGACCAGGAAGATCGGCAAGCCCCAACCGGTGCGCCGTGCCAGCCACATCGTCGACCCGGAATAGGCCAGACCTGCGAAGCCGAGACCCAGGGCCAGCCGGGCCAACGCATTGTCCGGCTCGAGATACGCGAGAAGGACGGTCACCAGCACCAGTGGCGCGGTCAGGACGGCGACCAGGCGCAGCGACGAGGTCTCGTTCGCCGCCGCGGCGCGGCGCGCCGGTACCACGCGATCGAGAGCGTGGCGGGTCTTGCGGCAGTCTCGATCTCCCCACCTGAAGCCACCTGAGTCGGTCTGCGCGGTATCCAACCTTCCCCCGAGCTGGCGCTTTGTCCGAGGAGGCAGGTCGGGTGTTTCGCGGACCGGCTTGAGAGATCCGGTCTTCGCATTCGCATGTCGCAGGAGAATTGTGACGGGATGGGAGTGGCCTCGTCATGCCACCACGAGACCCATCCGCGCCTCGCTTCGCATGGCGTTTCCGGCGGAGCGCAAGAATAGAGAGCGCCCGCAGCAGGGCTGCGGGCGCTCGTTGGGTTGAGACCCGGAGCCGCTGGTGTCTCCACCTGCGATCCCCGGATTCCATCTACTTGTGGGGTACGCCGCGGGGGCCCTCCACATCGATGAAGGTCGAGTACTGCACCGTATCACTCAGGGTGACGTGCCACTGGTAGTTGGCCTTGTACGACGTAGCGCCAGCACTCGCCGCACCAGGCCCCTGGATCCACTCGGAATTGCTCGTGTACGACTTGGTCGTGTTGACCCAGGCGATGCCCCAGTCGTTCTTGAGCGTGACGGTCTTGAACTTGTCCCAGTCCTGGTCGTCCTCGTAGCAGCCGGCGACCCAGATCTGGCAGAAGTTCTTGTGGTAGCCCCGAATCGTGGGCGAGCCACCCAGGCCGTTCCAGTCGCACTTGTTCAGGTTTGCGTCGTCGCCGCACTCGACGATCTGGACGTCGCTCGGCGTGAGCTGCTTGATCTCGGTAATGGGGAAGAAGGTGAATGCGCGGGTCGCGTTCACGCCGCTCTTGGGCGTGATCTCGACCTGGGCGTTCTGGTAGCGGAACTTCGAGAGGTTGGCCGGGATCTTCGTACCGACCATGGTCTTGCCCCATTCCAGGATCTCGAGCTCGGCGGTCTTGCTGGTGCCGTTCCACTCGGTGTAGTGGATACGAGCCGTGCCCGGCTGCGTCCCGAAGCACTTGCCGATCCAGGCGACGACGCCGCCCGGCTTGGTGAGGCCGAAGTGGCCCGTCACGGTCGGGATGTAGGTCAGCACGGTGCAGCAGTCGACCTCGGCACAGGCCTCGGCCAGCTTGACCTGCGGCTTCGGCTTCATTTCCACGATGGCCTCTTTGACGGCCTCGAAGAAGATGCCCGAGCCGGGCTCGCCGCCATTGTTGTCGCCGCCGGGAACCTCGATGGTCAGGCTACCCGTGGCGCTACCACTGCAGGGCGGCTTGTTGTTGTGCTGGGTGCCGTCGATCTCGATCCGGTAGTCGTTGACATCGTTGAACGTGAAGGAGACCGAGGCCTTCGTCGGATCCGAGCCGCCGAAGCCCCTGGTGGCGGGCGTACCCGCCTCGAAGGGAGCGTAGAGGACGTCGTTGGCCGGGTTGTTGTCGCCGTCGTCGACGTAGACATCGGCCTGCCAGCCGCAGTTGTCGGTTCCCGTCTTGGTCGCAGTGATGACGACCTGGGTACCGGGCGGGCCAACGTTCGGGGCCGCGTTGACGGTCGTGAGGGTCCCGGCGGCCGCGCTGAACGCGACCCCCCAGGTGAGGGCCAGGACGGCCCAGCTCCGCCAGGAGGCGGCAGCTCGTGTCATTTGGTTTCGAAGGGTCATGTTCGTGTTCTCCTCTAGGAGGGCCCGCGTTAGCGGAGGCCCTTCTGGGTGCTGATCTTCAGGGAGCGAGTCGAGGCCTGGGCCATCTGGCGGATACGGGCCAGGGTGCGGGCGTTCTCCTGCTCGATCTTGGTCTTCTGCTGCTGCATGTAGAGGCTGCGCTTGCTCTCCAGCTGGGCCGCCTGCTGCTTGACCTTCATCTCGAACTGGCGGTCCTTCTGTGCCTGCATCGCGCTGGTCTTCTGCTGGGGCTGGATCTTCATCTCGGGGGCGACACGGCGCGTCGCGGCCGCGGTCGCGCCCTTTCGCTCGAGGCCCTTGCGCTCGATCTTGGCGGCCTTGCTCTTTGTCCTGCCCTTGCGGCGAAGGACGCTGCGCTCGTCGGCAGAAGCCTTCGGCGCGACCGTGGCCGGAGCCGTGGACGTGTTGGTGCTCTGCATCTTCACGCTGGCCGGCATGCGCCGAATCTGGATCTTGTCGGTGTCGGTCTGGGCCATCGCCCAGGGGCTCGCGAGCAGCGCCCAGGCAGTCCCTAGAACCACTGCGTTGCGAATCGGGTTGCGAACGGACATGGGTGGTCTCCTCCTTGGGAAACGAAAAGGGTTGATTGCGGCGGGAGAGTCGAGGCCGGCCGCACCGCGGTTCAGCCACTCGTGAAGAAACTGCGAGCACGCGCCCCGGAAACGAGAAGCGCCCGCGGCCAGGGCTGCGGGCGCTCGATGGGGAGGTCACGACGAGAGGGACCTCCAATGCCCACCACCACCGCGTTGCGGGCGGCGCTGGAACCCGGGCGAGGGGGCTCGCCAGGTCAGTCGGGTCGGGCGGCCCTCGGGTTCAATGGGCGAGGAGCGGACTCTATTGCGAGGAGGGCGCCCGGGAATTGGCCAGGAGAACCTGCAGGGCCCGTCCGTAGCGCCCCCGGGCGTCGAACTGGGCCACCTCGGCCAACCCGACCCCCTCCTGATCGGCCAACAGCTCGTGGCGGAAGCCGAACCAGGCGCCCTCGGGAGGGCGCTCGAAATAGAGGGTGGTGTCGGTGTTGATGAGCATCACCCGGTGGGCATCCACCCCCGTGTAGCCTCCCTTCAGGAGGGTGCGGCCGGCCAGACCGAAGGCCAGGTCCGAGACGGCCGCCGCGCGGAGCAACGGCGTCATCGGCTCGCCTTCCACCAGATCGAGAGGCGTCGTGATCCAGGCGGCCGGATCCGGCGGCGGCGCGATCCGGATCTCGAGGGACCAGTGGAAGCCAGGCGGCGCCTCTTCGCGGTAGGCGCGATGCATGAGCGGCACGCCTTCGAGGCCCTCCGGCCCCTCGGGCGCGGGGTCTTCGCGGGTCCAGGAGGGCTCGAGCTCTGGCGTGGCTCGCAGAAGCACCCCGGTCGCCCGGGCGACGTCGCGACCTTCGTGACGGAGAGCGGCCACGACCACCGCCATCCGCCGGCTGCGGCGAGCGAAGCTCCACTCCGAGCGGAGGGGCGCGAGGGGTACGGGCCCGAGCAGGTCGACGGTGATGCGAACGGGCTGGAAGCCGGTATCGGCTGCAGCCTCCGCCATGGCGCGAGTCAGCAGTGCGTTGACCGGGCCGCCGTGCTGGTGCTCCTGCGACCACGGTCCGCCGGCCCACTCGCCGGGCACGTAGAGGTCGCCCTGCTTCCGATAGATCGCGTCCGCCACGGGTCAGATCGCAAGCCAAAGCTGGCCAGCCGCGGCCACGGCAGGGTGCGCGAGGCCTGCGGGGGAGTGGGGATCGAAGATCATCGGCTCCTCGGGGGCGCCGGCATGGTCTCGCGAAATGGAGGGCCCCGCAACGAGCTCGCGGGAAGCGTTGCGAAGGAGCCGCTACCATGCGCGCCGCCGAAGGCCGAGGACAGGGGAGGCGGCGATGGGCAGGCTCGATGGACGGGTGGCCGTGATCACCGGCGGCGGCCGGGGAATCGGCGCCGCCGTGGCCGAGGCCTTCGCCGCAGAGGGCGCCTCGGTCCTCGTGAACGATCTGGGGGCCGCCATGGAGGGCGGGGGCCACGACGCGGGGCCGGCCCAGGAAACCGTGGAGCGCATCGGCCGGGCCGGGGGCAAGGCGGTGGCCGACGGCACGGACGTGACCGACTTCGCCGCCGTCCAGGGCATGCTGCAACGGGCCGTCGACGAGCTCGGGCGCATGGACATCCTGGTCAACGTCGCGGGCATCATCCGCGACGGCATGATCTTCAAGATGGAGGAGGCCCAGTGGGATGCCGTGATCGACGTCCATCTGAAGGGCACCTTCAACACCGTCCGCCACGCCTCGGCCTACTGGCGCGAGAAGCGCGGAGGCCAGTACCGCATCATCAACTTCGTCTCGGGCTCGGGCCTGTACGGGTCCCCCACCCAGCCGAACTACGCGGCCGCCAAGATGGGCATCGTGGGCCTGACCTTCTCGTGCGCCAACTCGCTTCGAGGCTACGGCGTCACGGCCAATTGCATCGCACCCATCGCCTTCACGCGCATGACCGAGAGCCTGCAGGGCAAGGCCACGATCATGGACTACAGCCCGGACAACCCCCGCATCTCGGCGGAGAACGTCGTGCCGCCGGTTCTCTACCTGGCCACGGAAGAGAGCGACTGGATCAACGGTCGCGTGATCGAGTCGGGCAACGGCAGGATCGGGCTCTTCTCGAATCCGGTGATGACGCGCCAGATCGTGACCGATGGCCTCTGGGACACGGACCTTGCCATCGCCGAGATGGAGACGGCCTTCCGCGAGGCCATCGACCAACCCAACCCCTTTGCACGCCCCAGGAAACGAGGTTCCGATGACTGAACGAGACCCCGAGGGCCAGATCAGCGTCGAGCAGCGCGGCCCCTTGCTGCTCATGGGCATCGATCGCCCGGAGAAGCGCAACGGACTGACACCCCAGATGTGGGATCAGCTCCGCGACGCCTACACGCGCCTCGACGAGGAAGACGAGCTGCGCGTGGGCATCCTGTTCGGCCACGGCGAGCACTTCACGGCCGGGCTGGACCTGCCCAAGTGGCACGAGCGCATGAAGGCCGTCGGGAACGCCCCCCGGGAGGCAACGAAGATCGCCCCCACGGGGCTCTCGGGCCGTAGCTGCCGCAAGCCGGTGATCTGCGCCGTGCGCGGCATCACCTACACCGCGGGCATCGAGTACATGCTCGGGGCCGATATCGTGGTCGCCGCGGACGACTGTCGCTTCTCCCAGCTCGAGCCGAAGCGCGGGATCATGGCGACGGGCGGCGCGACCATCCGCTTCGTCGAGCGCGGTGGCTGGGGCAACGCCATGTACCACCTGCTGGTGGTCGACGAGTTCGACGCCGCCGAGGCGCTGCGATGCGGGCTCGTTCAAGAGGTCGTACCCGCGGGCAAGGAGCTGGAACGCGCCCTCGAGCTCGCCCAGAAGATCGCCGCTCTCGCGCCGATGGCGATCCAGGCCACGAAGGCGTCGTCGCGCCTCTATGCCCTCCGGGGCCAGGAGGCGGCCGTGGCCGAGTTCCAGGAGACCCAGCGGCGGCTCGCCAACAGCGAGGACGCGGCCGAAGGCGTGGCCTCCTTCGTCGAGAGGCGGGAGCCGGTCTTCAAGGGCCGGTGAGCTCGAACCCTGTTCCCACCGCGACCTCCTCCAGGAATCGACCGGCGGCGTCTCCCGACGCGTAGTACCGCGCCCGGGGTCGGAGCAGACCCTCGGGTAGAGGGCGAATAATCGTCGCCCGGACTCCGTCCCAGCTCCCATGCGAGCCTGGAAGCGCGGTCTGCGCGGGGGCGTCGTGGTCGGCCTCGCCGGGCTCGGCGTGGCGCTCCTGTGGTTCGAGGTCGAGGTGCGGCGCCAGCCGGGCAGCCTGCCGGACTGGCGCTGGAGCGCCGCAAGCCCGGTCTACGCGCGTCCTGCCCTGCTGCGAGAGGGCAGCCGCCTGGACGCCCGCCGGCTGCGCGCAGAGCTCACGGCGGTCGGATACCGCCCGACCGAAGCCGCGCGACCCGCACCCGGGCGCTTTCGGACCCGAGACCGGCTCTGGTTCATCGGCCTGCGCCCGCTGCCGGGCGCGAGCGGTGACACCACCCACGAGGTGAGCTTCCGCCTCGATGCGAGCGGGCGACTGCGCGACCTGAAGCAGGACGGGGCGCCAACCACTGGCGTGTTGCTCGAGCCGCAGCGGCTCGCGGGCCTGCTCGACTCGCGGGCCCGGGAGCAGATCCCGCATTCCCTTCACGAGCTCCCCGAAGTGCTGGTCGACGCCGTCCTCGCCATCGAGGACCGGCGCTTCTTCGATCACCGCGGCCTCGACCCGTGGCGCATTGCCGGCGCCTTCTCGGCGAACCTGCGGGCCGGGCGCGCGGCCCAGGGCGCCAGCACGATCACGCAACAGCTCGCCCGATCCCTCCACCTGAACCGCGAGCGGAGCCTGACCCGCAAGCTGCGCGAAGCCACCCTCGCCGTGAAGCTCGAGCGTTCCCATGGCAAGGCCGGGCTGCTCGAGGCCTACCTGAACGAGGTCTACCTGGGCCAGATGGGATCGGCAGCCCTGCACGGCGTCGGAGCCGCCGCCCGCCACTACTTCGGCAGGGACGCCCGCGAGGTGGACCTCGCCGAGTCCGCCCTTCTGGCCGCGCTGATCCGCGGACCCAGCTACTACGCCCCCCACCGCTACCCGGAGCGCGCGCTGGCACGGCGAAACCTGGTGCTGCGACAGATGGCCGAGGTCGGCTGGATCTCCGGCGAAGAGGCGCAGCAGGCAGCCGAGAGCCCGATCGACCTGGTGCCCCGGAGACCGCGCCGTGCGCGCCACTTCGTCGCGCGGGTCGAGCGGGAGCTGCGCCGTGCCGGTGTGCCCCGAACGGCAAGTGTGGTGACCAGCCTCGACCCGATCCTCCAGGCCGCGGCGGAGCGTGCGGTGGTCGGGGAGCTGCGGGCGCTGGAGTCCGCCCTTCCGCAGCTGCAGCGCCCGGGGGATCCGCTCGAGGCGGCGCTCGTCGCGTTGGTGCCCCAGAGCGGTGACGTGCTCGCCTGGGTGGGCGGCCGCAGCTTCGGCCGCTCGCAGCTCGACCGGGTGACCACCCGACGCCAGCCGGGCAGCGTGTTCAAGCCCATCGTGCTCGCGGCCGCCCTCGGATCCGGGCACATCACGCTCTCGACGCGGCTCCGCGATCGTCCCCTGAGCGTTCCCGTGCCCGAGGGTCGGTGGCGTCCCCAGAACTACGACCGCCGCTACCGCGGTAGCGTCACCCTCCGCAACGCCATCGAGCGCTCCCTCAACGTGCCCATGGCCCGCCTCGGTCTGAAGGTCGGGCTCCCCGCGGTCGCCGACACGGCGCAAGGGCTGGGCGTCGAGAGCCCCCTGGCCCGTGTGCCGAGCCTGGCGCTGGGAAGCTCCGAAGTGACGCTACTCGAGATGGCCACCGCCTACGCCAGCTTCGCGTCGGGCGGCCTGACCGCCGCACCGCGCAGCCGCCTGCTCGTCAGCGATGCGGAGGGCCGAACCCTCGAGCGACCCCCGACGCGCGCGACCCGAACCCTCGAGCGCGGCACGGCGGACCTCGTGAGCGAGGCCCTCCGAGGTGTGGTGGCCAGGGGAACGGCCCGCAGCCTGACCCGTCGCCTGGGCGCCATGCCGCGCCTGGCGGCCAAGACCGGCACCACCAACGACTTTCGGGATGCCTGGTTCCTGGCCTACACCAGCGACCTGGTGGTGGGCGTGTGGGTGGGCTTCGACGACGGAAGGTCGACGAACCTGAGCGGCGCGCGGGCGGCCCTGCCCGTCTTCGCGAGACTCGTCGAAGAGCTCGGCCCGCTGGATCGCTGGCTGCGCTAACCCGCACGACCCGCTGGGGCCGAGCGATCACCGCCGAGCCTCGCGTCGCCGCCCGGCAGCGCGGGCGTGCTCCCATTCCATGGCTTCGAACTCGCGCGCACTTCGCACGACGTGGACGTCCTCATCCCCCGCCCGCCAGTTGGGCTTGGGGTCAACGCGCGCACCATCGTCCACGTGGACGATCTCGTCGGCCATCGCTTCGAGCCAGCGCGGCAGCGGGCCGTAGACATCGACCACGATCAGCTCGGGTTCCTCGCGACGTCCGGAAGACGCTCTCCTCGTCGGGATCGCAGCGGGATGTCGGTTCCGCGCCAGGGCGCGCGCGACCAGGGGCCTACCCCCTCGACTCCTGAGCCTTGCGGCTGCCGCCTCACGCGCGCGGAGGGCCGCGAGCTTGCGCTTCTCTGCCATCCGGGCCTTCTCCTCCGCCTGCCTCCGCCGCATGTCAGCCGCCCGTGCCCTTTCCTCCGCGAGCCTCTTTGCCTTCGCGGCCCGAGCCTTCTGCGCCGCCAGCTTCTTCTGCTTCGCCGCCCGAGCCTTCTGCTCCGCCAGCTTCTTCTGCTTCGCCGCCCGGGCCTTCTGCTCCGCCAGCTTCTTCTGCTTCGCGGCCCGAGCCTTCTGCG
>NYZB01000104.1 GCA_002687015.1 Deltaproteobacteria bacterium | reverse complement strand
TGCTTTGAGCGGCTCACGAGGGGGAGTCTTGCATTCCGGAACTGTCAAACTTTGAGCGCCTCCCCGGCAGAGCCGGGGGGACTCCCGACGGGCTAGCGGCCGGAGGCCGCGGGGACCGGGCTGGGCTCGGGACCGCCCGGGCTCGGGCGGCGGGTTCGCAGGGCTCGCAGGTCTTCGAGGACCAGGTAGAGGCTCGGCACCAGCAGCAGGGTGACGAAGGCCGCGAACAGCACTCCGTAGGCCAGGGAGATGGCCATGGGGATCATGGGGCGGGCCTGGATGTTGGCCTCGAACATGAGCGGCACGAGGCCCAGGAAGGTCGTAGCCGAGGTCAGGACGATGGGCCGGAAGCGCACGACACCCGCCTCGCTCACCGCCTCCAGGATCGATAGGCCCCCGGCCCGTGCCCGGTTCACGTAGTGGACGAGCACCAGGCTGCCGTTCACGACGACCCCCGAGAGCGCCACGATGCCGAGCACCGAGAAGAACACGACGTCCCAGCCCATGATCCAGTGGCCGAGCAGGGCACCGACCGTGCCGAAGGGAATCACGCTCATGATGATCAGCGGCTGGCTGTAGGAGCTGAGGGGTACGGCCAGCAGCGCGTAGATCAGGATCAACGCCAGCACCGCGCCGCGCACCAGGCCGTGCATGGCCTTGCCGTGCTCGGCCTGCTCGCCTTCAAGGCTGTAGGTGACGCCGGGAAAGGAAGCGAGGATCGGGGGCAGGCTCTTCTCGACCTCCGCGAGTACGGCCTCGGGGGTCGCGACCGAGCGGTCGATCTCGCCCGTCACGTTGACCACGCGCTCGCGCTCGGTGCGTCGGATCGTGGCGTAGCCGCGGCCGAGCTTCACGTCGGCGACGGCGCCGAAGGGCACCTCGACGCCGGCGCGCGTGCGGATGCGCATCTCCTCGAGGAAGCCCAGTGAGCTGCGCTCGTCCTCGGGGTAGCGGAGCATCACGCGCACGTCGTCGCGGCCGCGCTGGACCCGCTGCACCTCCTCGCCGTAGAAGGCCTGGCGCACCTGGCGCCCCAGGTCGTCCAGGGTGATGCCCAGGGGGCGGGCCTCGGGCTTCAGGTCGAGCTGCACCTCCTGCTTGCCGGCGCGATAGGAGTCGGCGACGTCGAAGACGCCGGTGTACCCGACCAGCTCGGCCCTCACCTCCGCCGCTGCCCGGGTGAGCATCTCGACGCTTCCGCCGCGCAGCTCGATGTCGATCGGCTGGCCCGTGGAGAAGGCATCCGCCGAGAAGGCCAGCTCGACCGCGTCCGGAATCGAACCGGTCAGCTGCCGCCAGCGCTTGGCCACCTCGTAGGAGCCGACCTCGCGCTCGCTGTGGGGCACCATCTCGATCGACACCTCGGCCAGGTGCGACCCTCCGACGTTGATTCCGATGTCCGGTGGTCCGTCGCGGGCCTGCTGCTTGCCGATCGTCGTGAAGACCTGCCGGATCGTGCTCGGGCCCTCCCGTCCCAGGTCGAGCTCGGCACGGAGCTCCTCGACCGCGGCCTCGATGTCGCGGATCGCCGTCTCGGTCGCGGAGACCGGGATGCCCCGCGGCATGGTCAAGGTGGCATACACGACGTTGCCCTCGACCGCGGGAAAGAACTGGTAGCGCAGCCGCCCACTGGCGAAGAGGGCCGTCGTCAGGATCAGGACGCCGAGGGCCATCGCGACGGTGGCGTAGCGCCACTCGAGACAGAGGCGGAGGAAGCGCCGGTAGCGCTCGGTGGCGAAACGCTCCATGCCGCCGCTCAGTGCGCCCTGGAAGCGCTGCCAGGTCGCCACGCCCCGGTTCGGCCCCTGGCCCTTGCTCTCGACGCGCCGATGGGCGAGGTGCGAGGGCAGGATCCACTGGGATTCGAGCAGCGAGAAGAAGAGGCACAGCATCGCCGTGAAGCCGATGAAGCTGAAGAACTGCCCCATCGGACCCGGCAGGATGACCAGGGGCAGGAAGGCCGAGACCGTCGTGAGCACGCCGAAGATCACGGGGATGTAGACGTCGTGGGTGCCGCGGATCGCGGCGTTGACCTGGTCGACCCCCTTCTGCTCGTGGAGGTAGACCGCCTCCCCGATCACGATCGCGTCGTCGACCACGATCCCGAGCACCAGGATGAAGGCCATCACGGAGAGCGTGCTGATCGTGAGACCGAACACGGGGAACATCGCGAAGGCCCCGAGGAACGCGATCGGTACCCCCGCCGCGACCCACATGGCCAGGCGGAAGCGCAAGAAGAGGCCCAGGGTCAAGAGCACGAGCACGAGACCGCTGGCGGCATTGCGCGTCAGCGCGTTCAGGCGCACGAGCAGGCTCTGGGCCTCGTCGCCGAAGGCCACGAGGCGCACGCCCGCGGGTACCTCGAGCCGCTTCTCCTCCAGGTAGGCGTAGGCCTTCTCGGCGATGTCGAGGATGTCCTCGTCGCCCATGCGCTGCACCGTGACGAGCCCGGCCGGCAAGCCGTCGAAGCGCGCGATCAGGTCGCCGTCCCGGAACGCGTCGCGCACCGTCGCCACCTCGGCCAGCGAGACCGACGTCCCATCGGGGCGGGTCAGGACGATGATCTCCTCGAACTCCATCCCGGTGTAGGCCTGGCCCTTCGTCCGCAGCAGGATCTCGCCACCCGCCGCCTTGACCGAGCCGCCCGGGATGTCGAGCGAGCCCCGCCGCACCGCGGCAGCCACCTCGTCGAAGCTCAGGCCATGTCGGCGCAGCGCCGCTTCGGACACCTCGATCGAGATCTCGTAGGGGCGGACGAAGGAGACGTCCACCTGCGAGATGCCGGGGATTCCGGCGATCTCGTCGCGAACCTCGTCGGCCAGCAGCTTCAGCGAAGCCTCGTCCAGGTCGCCCGTCACGGCGATGTTGAGGACCGGGTCGAGCAACACGAACTTCGAGACGATGGGTCGCTCGGTCTCCTCCGGAAAGGTGTCGATCGCATTGACTCGGCTCTCGACCTCGTCGAGAGCCGCCGCCGTGTCGCTGCCCGAAATCAGCTGGACGGTCACGATGCAGGCGCCCTCGACGGCCAGGGACATGAGCTTCTCCATGTCCTGCAGGCCTTCGAGCTCCTCCTCGATGCGGATGCAGACGCCCTGCTCGACCTCGGCGGGCGCCGCGCCCCGGTAGGTGACCGAGATGTTGATCACATCGGTGTCGATCGCCGGGAACTCCTCCTGGCGAATCGTCGGAAGGGTCAGGGCCCCGCCGACCACCAGGAGGAACATCAGCAGATTGGCCGCAACCGGGTTGCGCACCATCCAGGCAATGGCGCGGCTCACGAGCGGGCCTCGGCGCCCCCGGCGGATGCCGGTGCCGGGGCGTCGCTCGGGACCGGCCGAACCCGCATGCCCGGCACGAAGGCATCGATCGGCGAGATGCAGATGCGCGTGCCCTCGGGCAGCGTCGCGCGGATCAACGCGTTGTCGCGATCGAGGCGCAGCAGATCGACGGGATGGAGCAGCAGGCGATCCTCGGCGTCGACCACCAGGAGCTCCCGCTCGTTGCGCAGCGAGGAGCGCGGCACCTCCATCACGTCCTGGGCGACGGGGCCGGCGATCTCGGCCTGCACGAAGAGCCCGACGGCCAGCGGCACCTGGCCCGCGCCGCCGTAGGGATCTTCGACCCGCGCGACCACGTGCACCATGCGGCTCGCGGTGTCGATCTCGCCCTCGGTGCGCACGACCCGCCCGCTCCACTGGTGGTCGCCGCCGGCGAAACGCGCCTTCAGGGTGACCTGCGGCCCCTCCCCGCCCGTTTCGCCGCCGAAGAGCGGGACCGAGAGGTAGGCCAGCTCGTGGTCCGGGATCGGCAGCCGGATCTCGACGTAGTCCGTGGCGTACAGCGTCGCGACGGACTGCCCGCGCGACAGGAACTGCCCGAGGTCGACGTGCTCCTGGCGCACGCGCCCGGTAAAGGGCGCGCGCAGCTCGGCGCGGTCCACGTCGCGCTTCGCCTGGCGCAGCGCCGCCTTCGCCTCTTCGAGCACCGCCTCTGCCACCCGGGCACTGCGCCGCGCGTCGTCGAGCTGCGACGAGCTGGCGATGTCCTGGCGGGCCAGGTTCTCGCGCCGATCGAGGGTCGCCTTGGCGTGCTCCCATTCTCCCTCGGCCCGCGCAAGGCTTGCCCGAGCCCGGGCCAGGGCGGTGTCGACGTCGGCCCGATCGATGCGCAGGAGCGGCTCCCCTTTCCCGAAGAAGCCACCTGACACGAGCGAGGGCGAGGTCCAGATCACGCGGCCCGAAACCTCGGGGATCAGCTCCGACTCCGTGCGCGGGACCACCGTGCCCTGGGAGCGCACCACGAGGGGCAGCGAATCGGGCACGGCGTCGATGACACGCACGGCGCGCACGGTTTCGGGCACCGGCGTCACCTCGACGGTCGGCGCGGTGGCCAGCAGCGTCGCGCTTCCGAGGACGGCCCCGACCAGAACGAGAATGGGCAGCAGCAGCTTCCAGCGGCGGTTCATGCGTCGGTCCGATCGGGCGCAATGCGGGATGAGGGGGGTTCGAGGAGATGGGAGAGGTGGCCGGCCATGAAGTCGCTGATCGCCCGGGTCTGCTCGGCCGAGAGCAGCTTCGTGACCGCCTCGCGGTGCTGGGTCATCAGCTCGAAGACCAGGTCCTGGGCTTCGTGCGCATTCCTGTCGGCGATCGCAGCACCGAGCCGGGCGGCCAGCGGCGCGAGGATCTCCTGGGGCACGCGCACCGAGAAGCCGTCCGCACCGCCGAGCCGATCCCAGAACTGCAGCTCGAGCGCGCGGCGCATCAGGCGAAGTACGAAGTTCCCGCTGGAATCGACCATGAGGTGTACGACCTCGTGCAGATGCTCCAGGTACTCGGTGTGGGAGAGATCCTCGGCCTGGATCGCCCGCAGGTGGGCGCACACCTGGGCCAGGGTCTCGTCGCTCGCCCGCTCGAGGGACATGCGAACCGACGAGGAGAAGAGATGGGCGTGCACCTCGAGCACCTGGTCCACCAGGGTCGCGTCCGGCACCTCGTGCAGGTCGAGCAGGTGGCCCACGATGTCCAGGCTGGCGTGTTCGAGCCGCCCGGCCCGGGCTCCCCCGGGGCCCACCTCGACCAGCCCCAGCTGGGAGAGCTCCCGCAGCCCCTCGCGCACGGCCCCCCGGTTGACGCCCAACCGCTCGACCAGATCCCGCTCCGAGGGCAAACGGTCCCCGGCGCGATACCGGCCGGTCAGGATGTCTTCCCGAAGGGCCTGGGCAACCCGCTCGGCGGAGGATTCAGGCATGAGCGGTGGACCCGGGGCGCGTGGTCTGACCGAATTGGTCTGACCATAGCTCTCGGCCGGAGGCCCGCCAGGCGCGAGCCCCCTACGCGTCCCCCGCCCCCGCGTCGTCGTCCGCCAGCCGCGCCATCGAGACCAGCTCCTCGCCGGTGGCGAGATCCATGATCCGGACGCCCTGGGTCGCGCGGCCCATGGTCGAGATGCTCTTGACCTTGCAGCGCAGGACCTTGCCGCCGTTGGTGATGAGCATGACCTCGTCGTCGTCCACCACCTGGGCGATGCCGACGACCTGGCCGTTCCGGTCGCTGGTGCGGATGGTGATGATGCCCTGGCCGCCGCGGTTCTGGACCCGGTAGTCGCTGAGCGGGGTGCGCTTGCCGAAGCCGTTCTCGGTGACCGTCAGCACCGTGGCGCCCGGGGAGAGGATCTCCATGCCGACCAGCTCGTCGCCGTCGGCCAGGTTCATTCCGCGCACGCCGGCGGCCGTCCGGCCCATGCCGCGGATCTGGTCCTCGGGGAAGCGGATCGCCTTGCCGCTCTTCGAGGCCAGGATCACCTCGTTGCTGCCGCTGGTGCGGCGCGCGCTGATCAGCTCGTCGTCGTCGGCCAGGTTGACCGCGATGATGCCGCCCTTGCGCGGGTTCGCGTAGGCGTCGACGCGGGTCTTCTTGACGACGCCGCGGCGCGTGCAGAGCAGCACGAAGTCATCGGCGGCCTCGCCGAAGTCGCGCACGGAGAGGGTAGCCTGGACGCGCTCGCCATCCTTGAGCGCCAGCAGGTTCACGAGCGCCTTGCCACGGGCGGCCCGGCCCATCTGCGGGAGCTCCCAGACCTTCTTCCAGTAGACCCGGCCCCGGTTCGTGAAGAACAGGATGGTCGAGTGGGTCGAGGCCACGAAGAGACTGGAGACGAAGTCGGCCTCCTTCGTCTGCATGCCGCGCAGGCCCTTTCCCCCGCGGCGTTGCGCCCGGTACTGGGTGATCGGGTTGCGCTTCACGTAGCCCTGGTGGGACACGGTGACGACCATGTCCTCCTCGACGATCAGGTCCTCG
>NYZB01000103.1 GCA_002687015.1 Deltaproteobacteria bacterium | reverse complement strand
TCTCGAGGATGGGAAAGAGATCGGTGAGGTAGTCGCGCAGCACGTTGCCCGTCACCGAGATCGTGTCCTCGCCCCTGCGGATCCGCTCCAGGGAGAAGCGGGCCGCCTCGACCGGCGAGAGGACGTGGATCTCGAGACCCTCGGTGTCGTGGTCGGCGAGGTAGGCCTCGACCTTGCGGATCAGCTGCGCATCGTGGGCTCGCTCCGCGTCGAGCCAGAAGACGGCCGGCGCGCCGCTGGCCCGCGCCCGGGTCACGGCCAGCTTCACCCAATCGCGAATCGCATCGTCCTTGGTCTGGCAGGCGCGCCAGATGTCGCCCGCCTCGACAGCGTGCTCGATGAGGACGTTGCCAGAGGCGTCGACCACCCGGACCTGGCCGTCGGCCGGGACCTCGAAGGTCTTGTCGTGCGAGCCGTACTCCTCGGCCTTCTTGGCCATCAGCCCCACGTTGGGCACGCTTCCCATGGTGGCGGGATCGAAGGCGCCATGGGCCTTGCAGTCGTCGATCACCGCCGCATAGACGCCGGCATAGCTGCTGTCCGGAATGACGGCCTTGCAGTCCTGGAGCTTGCCCTCTGCGTTCCACATGCCGCCGGAATCGCGGATCATCGGAGGCATCGACGCATCGATGATGACGTCGCTCGGAACGTGCAGGTTGGTGATGCCTTTGTCCGAGTTGACCATCGCCAGGGGCGGACGGCTCGCGTAGACCGCCTCGATGGCGGCCTCGATGGCGGAGCGTTGGTCGGCGGAGAGCTCGGCAATCTTCGCGAGCAGGTCGCCAAAGCCGTTCTTCACGTCGACCCCGAGCTCATCCAGGGCGGCGGAGTGCTTCTCGAAGACCTCGCCGAAGAAGACCCGCACGGCGTGCCCGAAGATGATCGGGTCCGAGACCTTCATCATCGTGGCCTTCATGTGCAACGAGAAGAGCACCCCCTGCTTCTTCGCGTCCTCGATCTGCTCTTCCAGGAAGGCGACCAGGGCCTTGTGGCTCATGAAGGTCCCGTCGATCACCTCCCCGGGGAGAAGCTCCAGACCCTCGCGGAGCGGGGTCACGGCGCCATCGGCGGCGACGTGTTCGATTCGCGCCGTCGTCGCGGTGCCGACCGTGACGGACTTCTCGTTGTGGCGGAAGTCTCCGCGGCCCATCGTGGAGACATGAGTCCTGGAATCCGGTGTCCACGCGCCCATCCGATGGGGGTTCTGGCGGGCGTACTCCTTGACCGCCCTGGGAGCGCGCCGATCCGAGTTGCCCTCGCGAAGCACGGGATTGACGGCGCTGCCCTTGACCCTGTCGTAGCGCTCCTTGATCTCCCGCTCTTCACCGGTCTCCGGCTCCTCCGGATAGTCCGGAAGGGCGTAGCCCTTGGCCTGGAGCTCGGCGATCGCCGCCTTCAGCTGCGGAACCGAAGCGCTGATGTTGGGGAGCTTGATGACGTTCGCTTCGGGCGTCTTCACCAGGCGCCCCAGCTCGGCCAGGCCGTCGGGTGTCCTCTGCTCCGGGCTGAGACGCTCCGGGAACACGGCGAGTAGCCTGGCCACGAGAGAGATGTCGCAGGTCTCGACCGGCACCTCCGCCGCGGCCGCAAAGGCGCGGATGATCGGAAGGAAGGAGTGCGTCGCCAGGGCGGGCGCCTCGTCGGTCCAGGTGTAGATGATCGGAGGGGACGGGCTCATGGTCGGGTGTCTCCGGGGTGCGGAAGCCGGCAGATCGGGGACGGAGTTCTAACAAAAAGGGGGCCGTGGGGGTCCCCCCGGCGAAATGCGGAGCTCCGGCCGGAATGCCCTCAACCAGTCGACCCAGGCCCTCTCGACTCCCCTGGCGCCCTCCTGCCCGACACCCCCGGAAGGTGGCCTAGACTCGCGCCCCGAATCGAAGCGGAGCCGGGATGAGCATCGGAGACGGCGAGCACCACGTGATCCTGGGGCGCGAGGAGTCCGGCTACTCGATGAAGGTCCGGAGCGCCATGCGCTTCAAGGCCGTACCCCATGAGTGGATCGACCGGAAGCTCCGGACCGAGAAGCTCTTCCAGGCCCACGCCAGGGTCCAGCTGATTCCCCTTCTCTTCCTCCCCGATGGCAGCTCGTGCCAGGACTCGACACCCATCCTGGAGGGGCTCGAGAAGACCCACCCCGAGCCCTCCTTCCACCCTGCGGAGCCGGCGACCCGATTCCTCTCGGAGCTGCTCGAGGAGTACGGCGACGAGTGGGCCAACAAGCTCATGTTCCACTACCGCTGGGGGTACCCCGCGGACCAGAGACACCGGTCCGGCACCTTGGCCCGCGGCCAGCTCGAGGGACATCCGCTCCGCTTGCTCGCCCCGATCTTCGCTCGCTTCGTCGTGCGCAGGATGATCCCGCGCCTGGCCCTGGCGGGAGCGAACGACAACAACGCCCCGGTCCTCGTCGAGTCCTTCCACGAGCTGGTGGCGCTGCTCGAAGCGCACCTGGAGGCGCGGCCCTACCTCTTTGGCGCACGACCCGCCTTCGGCGACTTCGGGCTCTGGGGCCAGCTCCATCAGGCCCACACGGATCCGACCTGCGGCACCTACTTGAGGACCCACGCTCCCTCGGTGGTCGCCTGGATCGAACGCATGCTGGACCCGAAGGTCGAGGGACCCTTCGAGAGCTTCGCGTCGCTCGAAGCGAGCCTCCGGCCGATCTTCGCGAAGGAGGTGGGGCCGCGCTTCCTGGCCTGGGATGCTGCAAACGCCCGGGCCTGGGAAGCGGGCGAGGAGCGGACCGAGCTCAGCATGGACGGCCGCCGCTACTACCAGAAGACCTTCAAGTACCCGGCGCACACCCTGGGAATCCTGCGCGGCAGGTACGCCGCGGTCGCGGAGGATGCCGAGCTGGCGCGCTTCCTCGAGGAGACCGGCTGCAGGGAGCACCTTCTCCCGGGCGGTCGCCCCCCTGAGGGCGGCGCCTAGGCCGGAGCCGCCACCAGGATGCGCAGGACCAGCGCGTAGACCAGGCCCGTGATGAGCGCGATCCCGATCATGTTCAGCCACAGGCCGGCTCGCACCATGTCGCCAATGCGAACGTGTCCGGAGCCGAAGACCACGGCGTTGGGCGGCGTCGCCACCGGCAGCATGAACGCGCAGCTCGCGGCGACGGTCGCCGGCACGATGAGGAGCAACGGCTCGAGGCCGAGGCTGGGCGCGATCCCGGCCAGGATGGGGACCAGCGTCGCGGTCGTAGCGGTGTTGCTGGTCACCTCGGTGAGGAAGATCATGCCGGCCACCACGGCGAGCACGAGCAGCAGGGGAGACACCCCGGCCAGGGCTTGCACCTGGCTCCCGAGGTAGGCCCCCACCCCGTGGGCCTGGAGCGCAGCCGCCAGGCTCAGGCCGCCGCCGAAGAGCAGCAGCAAACCCCAGGGAAGCTTGACCGCGGTCTCCCAGTCCATCACGGCTCCGCGGCCGCCGCCCGCGGGAAGCACGAAGAGGGCGAGTGCAGCGGTGATGGCGATGCCCGGATCGCTGAGACCTGCCAGGGGAGAGGCTCCACCGATCTCGATTCCGGCCAGCCAGGGACGCGTGAGCCATGCCAGCGCAGCCGCCAGGAAGACCACGAGCGTGATCCACTCGGCGCGTTGCACGGGCCCGAGCGCCAGCGCGGCGCTTCGGCACATCTCGTCACCGCCGGGCACGTGTCGGATGCGAATCGGAAACACGACCCGCGTGAGCACCCACCAGGTGATCGGCAGGAAGACGCCGACCAGGGGTAGCCCCACCGCCATCCAGCGTGCGAAGCCGATCTCGACACCGAGCTCCTGGCTGACGAAGGAGGCCAGGAAGAGATTGGGCGGCGTGCCGATCAGCGTACCCACGCCACCGATCGAGGCGGCGTAGGCGATGCCCAGGAGGAGCGCGCGGGAGAAGGCCTGCCCCTCGGTCTCCGAGCTTCCGGGCTCCCCGGACCCGCCACGCTTGCCGCCGAGCAGGCCGATCACGCTGATCGCGATCGGCAGCATCATCACGGCCGTCGCCGTGTTCGAGACCCACATGCTGAAGACGGCCGTCAGGCCCATGAAGCCCGCCACCACACGAGCCGGCCGCGCTCCCACCCGCTGGAGGAGAGCCAGGGCGATGCGCCGGTCGAGCCCCCAGCGCTGCATCGCCAGTGCCAGCACGAAGCCGCCCATGAACAGGAAGATCAGCTCGTGGGCGTAGGGCGCGGCGGTCTCCCGGATCGTGCGAGCCCCCGCGAGGGGGAGCACGGCCAGGGGGAGCAACGCGGTCGCGTAGAGGGGGATCGCCTCGGTCATCCACCAGGTCGCCATCCACACCGCCAACGCCGCGGTGATCCGGGCGCCCTGGGAGAGGAGGGCGGTTCCCTCCTCGGTCGGCCCGCCCTCGGTGGGCAGCAGCCATGCCACCAGCAGGGCCAGGCAGGGACCCAGCACGAGGCCGGCACGCCTCACGCGATCGCGCCCGCCGGCCTCTTCCGCCTCCTGTTCCGGGCGCTGCCCAGGATCGGTCATGGCGCGAGCCTATCGCGCATGAAGCACGGGGTCGGCCTAGACGTCGGCAACGGGTCCCGGATCGTGTCGATCCCACCAGGGCCCGATGCGGTCGAGCAGGTCGAAGTCGTGATTGATCAGGCAGATGTGGCCGTACCCCTCGAGGATCTGCATCTCGGCCTGCGGCGCCCGCGCGCTCATGAAACGCGCCTCCTCCACCGACGGAACCAGCTGATCCAGGTCGCCGGCGAGGAAGAGGGTCGGCGGGCGGAGTTCCTCGAGGCGATCGCGCAGATCGTAGTCGCGCAGGATCTCCAGGCGACGGATGTAGCCCTCCCGACCGATGGCCTTGGAACGCTCCCGGAACTCGTGCAGGTCTTCCGGCAGGGCGTGCGGGCTGTGCAGGCGATGCTCCGTGAAGCGGCGCATGAAGGCCATGGCGCCCCACGGGAGAGCGCGAAGCGCCCAGGGTGCCAGCCACAGATTCAGCCGTTGAGCGATGTGGGAGAAGGAGTTCACGATCACGAGACCGCAGACCTCTTCGGGGTGGGCCAGGGCGAAGCTCATGCTGAGCGCCCCACCGAAGGACTCGCCGCACAGGATCACGGGGCCGGAGCTCACCTCGTCGACGAGCTCGCGGAGCTCGGCAACCAGCTCGTCCATCGAGTGATCCGATTCGTTGGGGAGGGGAAAGGCCACGACGTGGAAGCGCTTCGCAAGGAGCGGGATCTGGCGGTAGAAGAGCAACGCCGTACCGTCCAGGCCCGGCACCAGCACGAGGGTCTGCGAGTCGGAGCCCATCGCCTCGCGCAGATGGGCAGGTCGCGTCAAGGGCTGGCCGCCTCGGGGTCGACGGGGTGGACCGGTACCCCGACGTAGGTGCGCCCGCCCTCGAGCCGGCTGCCCTTGGGCACCATCGCCAGGGATCCGATCTGGCAGCCGGGGCCCGTGACGACGTCGATCTCCACGTGGCAGTTCACACCGACCACGCTGCCGGCTCCGAGCACCACCGGCGCCGTCAGGACCACTCCCCGCTCGACGGTGTGCCCCGAGAGGTGCGCCCCGGCTCCGATCACCACGTCGTCCCCGAGATCCAGCAGGCAGTGGTCGGTGACGTCGAGACTGTTGACCCAGACACGCCGGCCGATGCGGGCGCCGTTGGCCCGCATGTAGGTGACCCAGAGCGGCGTATTGCGCAGCATGGGGCCGACCAGCACGCGCACCACGTGGCTGATGATCCCGTAGCGCGCCCAGTCCGCGAGCTCGGGCTCGAGATCGGCGATCCGCATCCGCGCGTTCGGGCGCGGCCGCCAGCCGAGCAGCGCCGTGGCACCCGCGGAGAGCCCCATGAGGGCGAGGGCGAAGATCAGGTAGGCGGGCACCAGCGCCATCGACAGCACGACGATGCCGAGTGCGCTCGTCGCCAGGCCGGCCAGAGCGCCCAGGTGCAGCCGCCAGAAGAGAGCCGCGGGCAGGAGGGCGAGACCGAGGATCAGGCTCTCCACCACGAACACGCTGGCCAGGGTCCATGCGAAGCGCCAGGCGCGCACACCGCGCCACGCCACATGAGCAGTCGGCTCATGTGCCCTGGGCATCGCTCGCCGCGGCAGGCGCCGCAAAGCCGCGCAGCAGATCGAGGCTCGAGACCAGACCGACCAGCTTGCCGTCGGCCATCACCAGGAGTCGGTGAACCCGCTGCTCGACCATCGCTCTGGCCGCCTCGGGGAGGGAGGTCTCGGGATCGATGAGCAGGATCTCCTTGGCCATCAAGTGGTGCACGCGCAGCCTCGCGAGGCGCGACCCGATGGCTTCGGACACCTCCAGCTCGTGGGCGGGGGTCCTGTCCTCCACGTCGAAGGGCTCCAGATACCACGACGATCCCTCGAAGCGGGAGCGCTCCACCTCGAGCTGTCTCACCACGTCGCTGCGTGACACGACGCCCACGACCTGTTCGCCGTCGAGCACGGGCACTCCGGTGATGCGATGCCGGCAGAGCACCTCGTCGAGGTGTCGGATCGTGTCTTGGGGCCGGACGGAAACGACCTCTCGTTGCATGACCTGGGCGACCTTCATCATGCGCCTCCTCGCTGCCGGGTTGGTGCTGGAGTTTGCAACCCCTATGCCCGCGCTCGGGGTTGCTGCGTCCGGGCGAACCCGCCTGCCGACCCTCTGCGCCCCGTCCCGCCCCGCTCGAGCCCCGGAAGGGGTGGGTTTCCACAGCCGGCCCGCGCGGACGGGTCGGGCCTCTCGTTCCTGCGCGCCCGGCATCCAGCGCCCTTGGGAAGCGCCGCGACCGTCGGAGCGCTTCAGCTCGCCCCTGGCGGAATGACGACCACGGCCCGCTCCGACCGACGCACCAGCTTGTCCGTGAGCGATCCGAGGAGGAAGCGACCCAAGGCACCGGCGCCCTGGCGGCCCACCACGATCAGCTCGGCACCCACCTCGTCGGCGCGGTCGAGGAGCGCCTGGCAGGTGTCGCCGATGCAGACGTGGGCCTGGGCGGGCACGTCGGTCTCGGTGACCAGGGTCTCGAGAGCTTCGCGAGCTGCCTCGACCTCCTCGTCCTGCAGGCGGGCCACGGCTTCCCGACTGGCCTCGGAGCCGCCGAAGAGGGGCTTCAGCTCCGGCGTCACGTGCACCAGCTCGACGAGCCCGCCCAGCGCCCGGGCCAGCTTGAAGCCGTAACGCAGGGCCCGCTCCGCGTCCGCCGAGAAGTCCGTACCCACGATGATCACGCTACCCGCCACGACGAGAGAACTCCTTCCCGCTCGAACCCACAGCGGAACCGTAGGGCCCAGGGCTGGATGTCAATCCTCGTCGTCGAGCCGATCCAGGAGCTGGCGAAGGTCGCCCACGAAGCGCCTGCGAAGCCTGCCGCCCATGTCGTGGAGGCTGTGCTGGACGTCTTCCAGGGCATCGTGGCGGGCCTCCCGGCGCCGCCGGCTGCGGGCCGAGCGCGCCGCCTCACGGATCTCGCAGCCGACGGCCTCGGACACGTTCCACAGCTGGACCCCCAGCTCCATCACCAGATCGTCCAGGGAGACGAGCCCCACCACGCGGCCGCCGTCGAGGAGTGGCATCCGGCGGACACGGCGCTCCTCCAGCTGGCCCAGCAGATCCAGGGTGGAAGTGCGCCGGTCGGCCGTCGTCAGATCCGTCGACATCACGGTGGAAGCCTCGGTCTTGTCGGGATCACGGCCTGCAGCGACCACGCGCAGCACCAGGTCCCGGTCCGTGATGATGCCGAGGGGGGCTCCCTCCGGGTCCACGACGACCACCGAGCCCACACAATGGGCATCCATCTCGTCGGCGACCTGCCGGACGCCCACCTCGGGCCCGACCGTGACCGCTGCCGACTCGTATTCTTGTGCCGAACGCATGATTGCCTCCTCAGGAGCCGCTGGTGGCCACATTGGCCTGGGCGACACGGGCCGCCTGGTCGAGCTCGGCGGCGATGATCTGGACGGCGTCGTCCCACTCCATCACGCCGATGGCCCTGCCTTCTGGGTCGATCACCGGAATCCGTCGCAGGCCATCGGCGCGCATGCGCCGGAAGGCGGTGAGGAGCGGCGTCGTCTCCCACAGGGTCGTGATCTCGTCGTGCATCACGTCGCCGACGAGCGTCTTCTCGGGATCCCGGGCTCGCCGGAGGGTCTGCATGATGACATCGCGGTCGGTCAGCATCCCGATGGGCCGCTTCTTCTCATCCACGACGACCAGGCAGCCCGTAGCCTCGTCTCTCATGCGGATGGCGGCCTCGCGGATCGTCTCGTCCGCGCGAACCAGGGAGAACCTCCTTCGGCAATGGTCTCCTACCGGCATGGGCGCTCCTCCGAAATCCCCTTCCCCGAACGATCCCGCCCCTCGGAACCCGGATCGGAGATGGGCGACACGGGGTAGGGTTGCAATGTCCGGGCCAGGAGGGACGCCACAGGGCGTCCGGGCGCCGCCGGATCCTGGGGCACTGCGTCCAGCGCTGTGGCTCCGAGCCGCAGCGTCGGTGCCTCGCTTGCGCCGATCGGGCCTCCCCGGGCATGCGTCCTGCATGGGCGTCGGGGCGTGGCGACCCACGCGCGTCCGTGTGCGGAGGAGACACAGCGGTGAGCAGTGAAGAACGCAACTTCGGCCTCGACGTCGCTTCCCTCGGAGGGGAGACGACGGCCCAGGTCGTCGTCGACTGGGTGCGCGGCTACGCCGCGTCGAGTGGCGCCGCGGCCCTGAGCGCGAGGTGCACCCGTCTGGCCGACTTCGAGAGCGAGGTCGCGCGGCTCCGCAGCGAGCTCGAAGAGCTGGTGGAGCAGGTGAAGCCCGTGTTCGGCCAGGCGCCGACTCCACCTCGCGATCGCGAGGACACCGAAGCGAGCGCAACGAGACCCACCCGGATCGCGCGGCTGGCCACGGATCTCACCGTGGAGGACGTGATGGTGCGCGAGGTGAGGACCATGGGCCGCAACGACCCGCTGAAGCTCGCCGACGAGCTGATGAAGCAGGGGCGCTTCCGCCACGTCGTGGTCATGGAGGACGAGACACCGGTGGGCGTGATCAGCCAGCGCGACATCTTCCACGGCGCCCTCGCCTGGTCCCTGGGCCAGGGCGGAGCGGCCCACGAGAAGGCACTCGCTTCCATGCCCGCCAAGCAGGTGATGCAGACCGGGGTCGTCACCATCGGGCCCCAGACGCCGTTGGCCGACGCGGCCGCCCGGATGCGTGAACACGGGGTCGGTTGTCTGCCAGTCGTCGAGGGGGACGAGCTGGTCGGCATCTTGACCGAGGGCGACTTCCTCTCCCTGGTGGCGTCCTGAGCCGGGCCGTGGCCGGCGCAGAGGCCGGCGAGGCCTCGGGCGCGCCTGTCCTACCCTTCGGCCATGTCGGCCGAGCACGCGGTTCTCCATCTCCAGCGTCTCGACAGCGAGGCAGACCAGCTCACGGAAGAGCGTGCCGGTCTCCCCGAGCGCGCGAGCCTCGAGGCCAATCTGGCCGAGGACCTCCGTCTGGAGAGCAGCCGGAGCGAGGCCGGGGAACGGCTCGAGGTCTTGCGTCGCGACGAGCGTGGGGTCGAGGCGCAGGTCGCGGACATCGCCGCCCGGGCCAAGGGCTTCGAGGAGGATCTCTACTCGGGCCGCGTCACGGTGCCGAAGGAGCTCGAGACCCTGCAGGCGGAGCTGTCTTCCTGCCAGGCAAAGCAGGCCGAGATGGAGGAGGCCGAGCTCGAGCTGATGGAGCGCGGGGAGGCGATCGAGGCCGAGATCGCCGCGATCGACACCCGTCACGAGGAGCTGGAGAGCTCCTCCGAAGCGCTACGCGCCGACATCGCCGCCCAGGAGGAGCGCATCGACGGCGAGCTGGCGCGACTGGAGCAGGCCCGGGGAGCGGTGACTCCGGAGATCGCCGCCGACCTGTTGACGGCCTACGAGAAGCTGCGCGGGGTGAAGCGCCTCGCCGGGATCGTGATCAGCCATCTCGTGGAGAACGCCTGCGGCACCTGCCGCACCGTGCTGCCGATCGTCGAGGTGAGCCGCATCAAGGCCGCGGGAAGCGGCTCCTACTCGCCCTGCCCCGCCTGTCAGCGCCTGATCTTGAGGTAGGGCGGGCTGGAATCGTCAGGGCCCGGGAGTTGATACCCCTAGGGGGTACCTGTAGCTTCGAGTGCGCCCACGGACGAAAGGGGCAAGCAGAGGAGCCGACGTGAAGGACGAGGTTCGCAAGCAGGTGCTCGGACGGCTCAAGCGGGTCTCCGGGCAGGTGGCCGGCATCCAGCGGATGGTCGAGGAGGACCGCTACTGCGTGGACGTGCTCTTGCAGGTGGCGGCCGCCGAGGCGGCGCTCGACCGCGTGGGACACCTGGTCCTCGCCTCCCACGTGGAGACCTGCGTGGCGAGCGCGCTCGAGAGCGGTCGTCCCGCGGAGCGCAAGAAGAAGCTCCAGGAGCTCCTGGAGGTCTTCTCCAAGTTCGGGCGCATCCGGCCCTAGGGGCAGCGGCCCTACTCCTCCATGAGCTCGTCGAGCTGCTCCATCGTGTCGGCGTACTGGACCGCGAACTCCTCCATCACGCTGCGCACCGACTTCACGTGGTTCAGCGATCCCACGATCTGCCCCACGAAGTAGTTTGCGAGCTGCTCGGAGCCCTCGTTGTTGTGGGCCGTTCGGCTGATTCGAGCCTGTGCTTCGCGAACCAGCCGGGGCTGGAAGGGCATGGGCAGGGGATCCGGGTTGGACGGATCCTCCCAGGCGTCGGTCCAGGC
>NYZB01000102.1 GCA_002687015.1 Deltaproteobacteria bacterium | reverse complement strand
GCTCGAGCTCGCTGCGGTGGTCGACTCCCTGGGTGGGTCGCTCTCGGTGGGCGCCGATTGGGATGCGGTCACGGTCGTGGTCGGTGGCCTCTCCCGCGATCGGGACACCCTCTTCGACGTGCTCGCCGACGTGGTGCTGCGTCCCCGCTTCGACGGGGACGAGGTGGAGCGTGTCCGCGCGGAGCAGCTGGCCGGTCTCGAGAAGTCGCGTGAGGATCCCGACACCCTGGCCTCCTGGAGCTTCGCTGCAGCCCTCTACGAAGGGCATGCCTACGGCCTGCCGCGGGCCGGAACGCCCGAGACGGTCGCGGGCCTCGACGCCGACGCGGCGCGGGCCTTCCACGGCCAGGTGTTCGTGCCCGGGAACGCCGTGTTCTTCGCGGCGGGCGACGTGGAGGCCGAGACGCTCGAGGCCCGCGTCGCCGAGGCCTTCGGGAGCTGGGCCGAGGGGCCGACTCCCGAGCCGGGGCCCGAGCCGCCGCTTCGCCGCGAACGGCAGATCGTGGTGGTCGATCGCCCCGACCTCGGACAGGCCCAGGTCGTGATCGGCCACGCGGGCATCGCGCGCAACGAGACGCGCCGCATCCCGGTCCAGGTGATGAACACCGTGCTCGGCAGCGCCGGCTTCTCGTCGCGCCTGATGGGCAAGATCCGCGCGGAGGAAGGCTTGACCTACGGGATCTGGAGCCGCTTCGTCGGGCGCCGACAGCGCGGACCCTTTGCGGTGGGCACCTTCACGCGGGTTCCCGAGCTGGGTCGCCTCGTGTCCCTGACCCTGGCGGAGCTGGCCCGGATCCGAGAGCAGCCGCCCACCGCGCAAGAGCTGGCGGCCGCCAAGAGCCTGCTGGCGGGCCGCTTCGCCCTGGGTCTGGAGACCTCGGCCGCCGTGGTTTCGGCCCTGGTCGACCTCGACGTCCACGCCCTGCCCGCCGATTCCCTCGACACCTATCGGGGCCGGATCCGCGCCCTCACGGAGGAGCAGGTCGCCGCCGCCGCGCGCGACTTCGTGCGGCCCGACGAGGCTGCGATCGTGGTCGTCGGCCCGGCCGACGCCGTCGTGCCCCAGCTCGAGCCCTTCGGAGAAGTCCGCATCGTTCAGCCCTGAAGGGCTTCCGAGGCGCCTCTCCAGCCCGGGAAGATGGAATCCGCGTCCGTCACACCCAGGTGCCTCGCCCCGAGCGCCAGGACCGCACGAAGGTCGGTGGTCACGGCCACGTCCCGACCGTCCGCAAGGGCCGCATCTTCCAGCCCGGGCCAGGGCGACGCGATGCCGGACGTCGCGAGGGCGCCGCCCATGGCCAACGCGACTCCACCGCGCCCGTGATCCGTCCCGCCGCTTCCGTTCGGTCGGGCCGTGCGACCGAACTCGGTCACCACCAGCACCAGCAGATCCTCGAAGCGATGGCCGAGACGCCGGGCCAGGCCATCGAGCCCACCCGCCAGCTCGGTCAGGCGGTTCGCGAGCGCACCGCGCTCGGCGCCCTGACGCACGTGGGTGTCGTAGCCTTCGGCATCGATCCAGGCCGCGACCAGGCCCAGATCGGCCTCGACCAGCCGGGCGACCGTCGCGAAGCGCGTGCCGAGGGGACCGCGCGGGAAGTCCGGCCCCGACGAGAGGGACGCAGCCCGGGGCGCGCGGTGGTGCACGCGATCGACGGCGCCGAGCGCTTGACGCGCGACCCGTGCAATGCGGGCGGCCGGCGCATCGGGCCGCTCCCCGGGGAGGGGGCGGGTCATCCACGCGAGGGCTTCGCTCGCAGCCCGGCTTCGGCCCGGGGACCGAAGGTCCTCGATCCGCTCGAAGGCCATGGCCGCCGGGTCGCCCGACAGCGCCAGCGGCCGCGAAGGGACGGCAGCAACGGACTGCAAGGGCGCGGTGGCGCCCGTGGCGGTGAGGACACGCGCCAGCCAGCCTGGCACGGGGGCGTCGGCCGGCGCGCCCCCGCGCTCGCACAGGTCCTGGGCGTCGAAATGGGAGCGCACCGGCTGGAGCAGGCCCACGGAGGGGAAGGCGGCGAGGGCGCCACTCTCCGCGTAGGGCAGGAGCGGGGCGAGCGAGGGATGCAGCGCGAACTCCGTGCCATCCGCGGCCGCTCCGAAGGCCAGCGCGCCCTTCGGCACCAGGGAGGGCCGCAGACGCGCGAGCTGCGGGTCGCCAACCGGCGGCAGCAGGCCCAGTCCGTCGGCGCCGCCGCGCAGGAACACCACCAGGAGGAGCGGCGAAGGCCCGGGTCCCTGCGCCCCGCCGGCTGCGCGGGGATCGAAGAAGAAGGGCAGGGCCGCACTGGCCAGGCTGCCCTTCAGGAAGCTTCGCCGCGAGAGCCCCCGACCCCTCATCGCAGCTGGAGCTCGGGGGACGCCAGGGCCAGCGCCAGGCGTTCGTGGTGGCGCAGCGTCGGGTCCGACAGGGCTTCCCGGGTCGGGGCGCGGGCGTCCGCAGGGAGCAGGTGCTCGGCCACGGGGAGCACCCGAGGAAGCTCGACCCCCGGGACGCGGCCCTCGGCCAGGGAGAACGCGAAGTGACTGCGTTCGAGCAGGGCCCCCGGATCGAGCCAACGCTCCGCGACGTCGGGGTAGCCCGCCGGGCTCGGTGCCAGGCCGGGCACCTGACCCAACCCGCGGAGCACCCGGAGCACGCCCCGGGGATCCGAGAGCTCCGCATCCGTCGCACGCAGGGCGGACACGACCCACTCGAAGGGCCTCTTCAGCTTGCGCGGCGGTGCCAGGGCGAGAGGCTCATCGCCGTGGAGGAGCAGCGCGGCCAGCGTGGCGCGCAGCTCGCCGCCACTCGAGAGGAAGGCGCGGGCGGTCCGATCGACCGCGTCGGTGGGCGGGTCGTCCGCGACGAAGCGCACCGCGAGCTTGTGGGCCAATCGGCGCGCCGTGGTCGGGTGGAGCGCCAGACGACGGAGCAGCGCCTCTCCCTCTTCCCGGCCTCGACCCGGGAGCCGCTCGCCGAGCACGCGTTTCGGGGCGCCGTCGTGCAGCGCCGCACGGAAGACGAACCCGGGTCTCTCCCGGCCGCGCTCGAAGCTCCAACCGGTGAAGGCCCGCGCCGTCTCCTCGACGTCCCGCTGTTCGTAGCCTCCGCGAGCGCCCAGGGTGTGCAGCTCGAGCAGCTCGCGGGCGTAGTTCTCGTTCAGTCCGCGCGGCCGCTCGGGTCCGCGGCGCCGCCGCCGCAACCGGCCGCTGCCCTCGGCCACGGACTTCCAGTTGTCGAGGTAGAAGAGCATGGCCGGGTGCCGGGCGGTCGCGAGCAGGAGATCCGGAAAGCGACCGAGCGCGTGGGGCCGCAGGACCGTCGCCTCCCAGTCGGGAAGGAACACGGCGGTGAAGGGCTTGCGGGCGCTCACGGCGAAGTGGTCCGCCCAGAAGGCCACCATGTGCTCGTGGAGCGGGTGGGCCCCGGACGCGGCCCGCAGGGTGCGAAGGGCGGCGAGCTCCCGGGTGATGCGGTGCTGCTCCCGGCGGTGCTCCTTGCGCTCCTCCTTCGCCGGACGCGCCCACAGCCAGGCAGGGACGGTGGGAAGCGAAGAAGGGATCGGAGGGGGTGCGTCCTCGGCGAGCCGGTCCTGGACCCAGCGAAGCGGCCCCTGGGCCGCGACGAGCTCGACCTGGCCCGGTCGAGGCCCCCAGCCAAGCCTCTCCAACACCCGGCGAGCGTCCCGGAGGGGGCGCGAGGCGAGCGGGGCGTCGGTCTGGGGGAGGGCCATGTTCGTGGAACCGGGCCAGGCGAGGAGCGTTTCGCGCCCGGGTCGGATTTCTGCTATCGCCCGACCGACCGGTCGGGTAGGATCAGGGTCTCGGGCCGATCCAGCCCGTCGGCGCGAGTGGGGCCATGAGCCCCAACCGCACCTCTCCATCCACTGCCGAGGAGGCCCCATTGGCCGAGAAGCAGGTCGTCAGCTCCAGGGAGAAGATCCTCGACGTGGGGGAGGCGCGCTTCGCACGCCGGGGCTTTGCGGGCGTCGGCCTGCGCGAGGTCGCCGAGGCCGCGGAGCTCTCCAAGTCCACGCTGTTCCATCACTTCACGAGCAAGGCCGCGCTCTACTGCTGCGTTCTCCACCGCGTCCTGCTGCGCCTCGAAGAGAGCCTTCGACCGGCCCTGGAGCGTTCTGGAACGCCCCTGGCCCGGCTCGAGGGGGTGCTCGACGCCCTGATCGACGTGCTCGCGGAGCACGGTGCGACCTCGCGCCTGCTGCTGCGCGCGATCTTCGAAGACGACGACCTCCCCGAGGAGAGCCTGCCCGAATCGGATGCGCTGAACGCGACGCTGGCCCGCATCCTGTCCTCGATGGAGGCGCTGATCCGCAAGGGGGTGAAGGAAGGCCAGTTCCGGCCGATCTCCGCCAAGCACACCGTGCAGACCCTGATCGGCGCGACGGTCTACCACTTCGCCTCCGGCGATTTCGGCGCCCAGCTGCTCGGACAGCCCCTCTTCTCCGCGGAGGCCGTCAAGGCCCGCCGCGAGGAGGTGAAGTCCCTGGTTCGATTCGGGCTGACGATGCCCGAGAGCGCGCCGGCGGGAGAACCCTCTTAGGCACCGGGCCGCGGCCCCTCTGCCGACCGCTCAGAGCGGAGTCGTGCGGAGACGCAGAGCGTTCGTGATGACGCTGACCGAGGAGAGGCTCATGGCCGCGGCTGCGATCATCGGCGAGAGCAGCCAGCCCAGGATCGGGTAGAGCGCCCCGGCGGCGATGGGGATGGCCAGGCCGTTGTAGCCGAAGGCGAAGGCCAGGTTCTGGCGGATGTTCCGGCGGGTGGCCTTCGACAAGGCCAGGGCGCGGGGAAGCGCCGAGAGGTCGCCGGCGACGAGAGTGAGATCGGCGGTCTCCATCGCCACGTCGGTGCCCGTGCCGAGGGCAATGCCGACATCGGCCGTCGCGAGGGCCGGTGCGTCGTTCACGCCGTCGCCGGCCATCGCGACGATGCGTCCCTGTGCGCGGAGCGAGCGGACCAGCTCGGCCTTGTCTTCGGGCAGCAGGTCGGCCACGACCTCGTCGATGCCGAGCTCGACGCCGACGGCGGCCGCGGTGGTGGCGCTGTCGCCGCTGGCCATCACCAGGTGCCAGCCCCGTTCCTGCAGCTCGCCCACGAGCCGCGCGGCCTCCTCGCGCACGGGGTCGGCCGCGGCGATCATGCCGCGAAGCACGCCGTCCGCGGCGACGTGCACGACGGTGCGCCCCGCCTTCCGGAGGGTCTCGGCCGTCGCATCGGCGCCGGCGGTGGAGACGCCCCGAGCTCCGAGGAAGGCTGCGGACCCGACGAGGACGGAGGCCCCGTCCACGCGGCCCTCCACGCCGCCGCCGGGCTCGGATTGGAAGTCCAGGGGCTCCGCGAGCACCAGGCCCCGCTCGTCGGCGCCGGCCACGAGGGCCGTTGCGAGGGGATGTTCGCTGCCGCGTTCCAGGCTGGCGGCCAGTCGCAGGAGCTCGTCCTCCTCGCCGGCGAGGGCGAGGCAGTCCGTGACGGCCGGCCGGCCGGTGGTCAGGGTGCCCGTCTTGTCCACGACCAGGGTGTCGACGGTCGCCAGGACCTCGAGGGACTCGGCGTTGCGAAACAGCACCCCCGCGCCAGCGCCGCGGCCCATGGCCACGGTGATCGACATGGGTGTGGCGAGCCCGAGCGCACACGGGCAGGCGACGATCAGGACCGCGACGCCCGCCAGCAGGGCGTGGGCGAGGCGCGGTTCGGGCCCGAGACCCCACCAGACCGCCGCAGCGACCACCGCGACGGCCAGGACCGCCGGTACGAACACGGCGGCCACGGCGTCGGCCGTCTGCTGGGCGGGTGCGCGGCTGCGCTGGGCTTCGGCGACCCTCCGGGCGATGCGAGCCAGCAGGCCGTCGCTGCCGAGGTGGGTGGCCTCCATCACGAAGCCGCCGCTGCCATTCACGGTCCCGCCCACCACCTCGTCGCCGGGGGCCGCGGCGACGGGGATCGACTCGCCAGTCACCAGCGAGCGATCGATGGCGCTGGTTCCCGAGAGGATGCGGCCATCGACCGGAACCGCTTCACCGGGTCGGACGCGCAGCCGGTCGCCCGGCCGCAGATCCTCGGTGGGCACGTTCTCCTCGCTCCCATCCGCCGCGATACGCCGCGCCGTGGCCGGTGCGTGGGCGAGCAGGGCGTGCAGGGCGGAGCCGGTTCGCCGGCGCGCGCGCAGCTCGATCACCTGCCCGAGTAGCACGAGGGTCACGATCACCGCGGCGGACTCGTAGTAGAGGGCCGGTTGGCCGTCGGCACCGCGGAACGCCTCGGGGAAGGCACCGGGCATGAGGGTGGCCACCAGGCTCGTCGCGAACGCGATTCCGGTGCCGAGAGAGATGAGCGTGAACATGTTGCCCCGCCGATTCCGGAGCGAGGCCCAGCCGCGGGAGAAGAAGGGCGCCCCACCCCAGAGGACGACGGGAGAAGCCAGGGCGAGCTGCACCCAGGGCCCGGGCTGGGAGCCGAAAGCCATGCCGAGCATCGTCCAGACCAGCAGGGGGGTGGCGAAGAAGGCACTCACCGCGAAGCGCCGCTGCATGTCGCGCAGCTCGCCGTCGTCCTCGGCCCCTGCCGTCGGCATCGCGGGCTCGAGGGCCATCCCGCACATCGGGCAGGGGCCGGGCTCCATGGAGCCCACGCCCTCGCACATGGGGCAGATCCAGGCCCAGCCGCCTTCCGGAGCGGGAGATGTGGCGTGTCCGTGCCCGTGGTCCTGCCCGTGCTCCTCGCCGTGGCAGCCGCCGCATCCGGTCGTCGATTCCATCTCGTGACCCTATACCCCTAGGGGGTATAGGGCAAGGGCCGGCGGGACGAGGTCAGCCCGCCGGGTAGCGCTCCAGGGTCGCCCGAAGCTCCCGGGCCACGGCCTCAGCCAGGCTGGCGGGCTCGAGGACCTGGGCCCCCGCCCCGAAGGAGAGCACCCAGCCCACCAGCTCCTCGCCGGTGCCGACCTCCATGCGCAGCTCCACGCCACCGTCGGGGCATTCGTCCACCGTCTGGGTGGGGTGCCAATCGTGCTCGCGCACGTAGAGCGCCAGGCGGGGAGCGAAGCGGATGCACACAGGCTCGGCGACCTCCTCCACCACCACGCCGAACGACGAGGCGGTGTAGGCGTCGAAGTCGAAGTCGGCGGGCACCTCGAAGGGTGTCTCGCTGAGCTCGGCCCGACGGATGCGATCCACGGCAAAGGTGCGGATCTCCCCGGACTTGTGGTCGTGGCCCAGCACGTAGAGGCCACCGTTCTTGTACCAGACGCGATAGGGGTCGAGATCGCGCTCGGCGATCTGGCCGGTGCGGCCGGTCTGGTACTCCATCGTGACGCGCCGGTGCTCGAGGACGGCCTCGTTCAAGACGCGGATCACGTCGCGCAGCTCGTCGTAGCGCTTGTGAGGGCCGGGAAGGACGCGAAAGCCCTCGTTCAGGCTCTCGAGGAAGGAGACCAGCTCCGGCCCCAGGCTGGCCCGTACCTTGGCCATGGCCGATCGGATCGAGTCGTGGAAGACCGTGCCCTCGAGAATGCCCAGCAGGTCCTCGGCGAAGACCAGGCCCATGACCTCGTCGGCGGTGAAGGGAGCGTCGGCGAGCTCGAAGCTCTCGTACAGGCGGTAGAAGACCCGTCCATCGCGCTTCTCGCTGGTCACCGGGAAGCCGGCGTACATCAGCGCATCCAGGTCGCGGTAGACCGTCCGCCGGGTGACCTCCAGGTCCCGGGCCAGCTCGTCGAGACCCACGCCGTAGCGGCTGCGGGCCAGGCGCTGGATCAGACGCCACTGTCGAGCGAGCTGGTCTCCTCGCATCGCCTCGTGCTCAGCTCCCCACGGTGAGCCAACGGGTCTGTAGGGCGGAAGGTTCCGGCCATTCGCTTCGCACGGCGCCTAGCTCTTGACCCGCTCCACGTACTCTCCCGTTCGCGTGTCCACGCGCACGCTCTCCCCCTCCTTGATGAAGAGCGGCACCTGGACTACGGCGCCGGTCTCGAGGGTCGCGGGCTTGGTGGCGCCCGATGCCGTGTCGCCCTTGAGGCCCGGGTCGGTCTGGGTGATCTCGGCCTCGATGAAGGAAGGCAGCTCGATGTTGATGGGTGCGCCCTTGTAGAGCACGATGTCGACCTCGGTGTTCTCCTTCAGGAACTTCCGGGCCTCTCCCACCTGCTCGGTCGGGATGGACATCTGGTCGTAGGTCTCGTTGTCCATGAACACGAGGCTGTCGCCGTCCATGTAGAGGTACTGCATGCGCCGATCGTCGACGTCCGCTTCCTCGACCTTCTCCCCTGCGCGAAAGGTCTTCTCGAGCACGCGCCCGTTCTTCAGGTTCTTGATCTTGGTGCGAACGAAGGCGCCGCCCTTGCCCGGCTTGACGTGCTGGAAGTAGGTCATCACGAACGGCTCGCCATCCATTTCGATCTTGAGGCCGTTCTTGAAGTTCGACGTGTCGACCGCCATAAGTTCTCGGATCTCCAGGGGATTCAGGGCGCGAGAGAATAGCGACCCATCGACTGCCGGCTAGCGCAGCTCCTCGACCATGCTCTGGAGGCGCTCGCGCAGCTCATCGGCGAGCTCCTGGGGCTCGCCCCGGGCCAGCTCGGTTGCCGGGATCGGGGGTCCGTAGTGGATGCGGTAGCGGACCGGGTAGGGGACCAGCCCGAGGGGGCCCAGCCAGGGGAAGGTCGGGGTGATCGGGAAGGCCGGCAGGCCCAGGCGCGTGGCGAGGCCCGGAAGCTCGGCCAGCAGCGGGGCCTGGCGCTCGGGGCCCGCCACCGCCACGGGGACCACCGGAACCTCGAAGCGGACGGCCTCTTCCACGAAGCCCGGGTGGAAGGGCTCGAGCTCGAAACGGCTCGCGAAGCTCTTGCGGATTCCCGACATGCCCTCGGGAAAGACCAGCACCCACTCGTCGGCCGCGAGCAGGCCCCGGAAGTTCTCCCGGGTTCCGATGACCTGGCCCAGGGACGCGAAGAGGGGCCGAACGAAGGGGAGCTCCCGCACCCAGCGGTCGACCAGGGCGCGCAGCAGGCGGTCGCGATGGAGCAGGGCGTCGGTGACCAGCATCGCGCCGTCGAAGGGCAGCAGGCCGCCGTGGTTGGCCACGAAGATGGCCGGGCCCTCCCAGGGGATGTTCTCGTGCCCCGAGCTGCGCACGCGGAACCAGCGGTGGTAGAGGAACTCGAAGGCGGGGCGGGCGCGTTCGAGGGCCATCCAGTCGAGGCCAAAGGCGTCGTCGGGCGCGCGGGGCCGCTCCGGCAGCGCGCCCCGCTCGCGGAGCCGGGCCCGCAGGCCATCGAGAGCGTCGCGCCACACGGCCTCTTCGGTGCCCTGCAGGGACACAGGCTCGCCCAGGAGCCCGTCCACGATCTCGCCCAGGGGGCCGGAGCCGGGATCGGACATCGCGAGAAGGTAGGCACCGTCGGACCGCCCTGACCAGCTTTTCCGCGTTACCCTGCCGGATCTTCTCCCACCCACACGCCTTCCGGGGGTCTCGTTCATGTCTCGCATCCTGATCGTCCTCGCCGTGCTGATCGTCGCCGGCGGCTTTGCCTTTCTGTACGCGACGGGAAGCGGTGTGGGGATCGACGTCCCGACGGGGGGCAGCCCGGAAGCGGGTGTCGCCGCCGAGGCGGTCGTCGCCGAGCGCGGCGAGCGGGTGAGGGTCGCTGCCGCCGACCTCGGCGTGGCGCGCCCCAAGCAGATCCTGTTCGGCGACCTGCACGTCCACTCGACCTTCTCCTTCGACGCCTTCCAGCTGAGCCTCCCCATG
>NYZB01000101.1 GCA_002687015.1 Deltaproteobacteria bacterium | reverse complement strand
GGCGGCGTAGCGGTCCAGCCGCTCGAGGAAGGTGGGCCGGTCCACCACACCCACGTGATGGGAGGTCACGTAGTGCGCGGCGTCGAGGTCGCGTACCCGGGCGAGGCTGCGCTCGAAGTCCTCCAGGTCCGACCAGGCATCGCCGTAGTAGGGCCCGAAGCTCGAGAGGTCGATGTCCCCCAGGAAGAGGACATCGTCCGGCAGGACGTGGAGGGCGCAGTGGCCACGGGTGTGCCCGGGCGTGTGGATCACCTGGATTCGCACGCCTCCGCCCAGCTCGAAGACGTGGGCGTCCCGGAAGGGCTGGGCGTCGGGTCGCTCCCGGTAGTGGAACTGCTCGCGGACCGCTTTCTCCCAGGCGGCAGCGACCTGCGGGTGGTCGTCGAAGCCATAGATCGCCATGAAGCCCGCCATGCTCTGCAGGCCGGGCAGGTCGGCCTCGTGCACGTGGATCGGCTGCCCGGGGAGCAGGAAGGCCCCGGCCAGGTGATCCTCGTGGCAATGGGAGAGCACGACGCGGTGGATCTCCGGCAGCTCCTCGCGGCGCGGCAGCAGGCCGAGCGAGGGGTCGATGACCACCGCCTCGGTGGCGCCACGGACGAGCAGTGAATTGACCTGCGGGTACTTGCCCTGCTTCTCGCCGAAGAGGACCGTGGTGTTGCCGAGGTCGAGGTCTTCGAGGAGCGGAGTATCGTCCATGACCCGGCATTGTTGCATGGAGGAGGATCGATGGCTCGCGCGAGGAGCTACTGGCTCGTGAAATCCGAGCCCTTCAAGTACGCCTGGGACCAGTTCGTGAAGGACGGGTCGACCTACTGGGACGGCGTCCGCAACTACGCGGCGCGCAACAACCTCCAGGCGATGAAGAGGGGCGATCTCGTCCTCTACTACCACTCGAACGAGGGCAAGGAGGTCGTGGGCGTCGCGAAGGTGGCGAAGGAGAGCTACCCGGATCCGACCACCGACGACGAGCGCTGGGTCGTGGTCGACCTCGTGCCGGTGAAGCCGCTCGCGGAGCCCGTCCCTCTCGCGGCCATCAAGGCCGACAAGGTCCTCGCCGGGATCGCCCTCGTGAAGCAGAGCCGACTCTCGGTCCTGCCCCTCGACAAGAAGGCCTTCGACCGGATCCTGAAGATCGGCAAGACCCGACTGCGCTGAGCCGATCAGCGGGCTCGCTTCAAGTGGGCCGTCACGGCCTCCAGCCAGACGGCCTCGTTCTCGAACTGCGGGCTGTGGGCGGCGCCAGGGACGACGACGTGAGTCGCGTCGGGGATGGCCTCGGCCATGGCGAGCGAGGGCTCGAGAAAGGGCTGGTCCTCCTCGCCGACGATGACCAGCGTGGGGCAGCCGATTTCGCCCAGCCGATGGTGCACGCCCTCCTGATCCGCGAGCACTGCACCCAGATTGGCGAAGGCCTCGGGGTCCATGGCAAGGAGCTTCGCCTCGATGCGTTCCCAGAAGCGTTTCTTCCCCATCCGCAGGGCGGTGCGCCTGGCGGCGGGGGAGCGCTCCCAGGGAGGGTTCGCCTTCATGCCTTCGGCGAGGGCGGCCATGCCGTGCGCTCGCACCACCTGCGCTCCGGCATCGAGGATCTGGCGCGGCATCAGGGTGAGTGGACCGGGCGCCGTGTCCATCAAGACCAGCGAGCTGACGCGTTCCGGGTGGGCCAACACGAAACGCAAGGTGACCATGCCGCCGAGCGAGTGCCCCAGGAGGTCGCATCGCTCGATGTCCAGTGCGTCGAGGAAGCCCGCCAGGTCGGCGCTCATCTGCTCCAGGGTGTAGCCCTCGGGCACGCCCGGGTTCGTGGTGCCCCCGTGGCCGCGGCTGTCGGGGGCGAGGGTCCGGCCTTCGCGGGCCAGGCTGGGTAGCACGTCGGCGAAGTCGTCCCGGGAGCCGGTGAACCCGTGCACCAGGACGAAGGCGCGTCCGCCGTCGCCGGCTTCGCCGTACTCCATGTCGAGAGCGCCCACCCGTACCCGCTTTGCCTCAGTCATGAGGGGAGCCTAGCGTTGCGGGCATGACCCCTTCCGAGCCCATCGACGTGGCCACCATCGGAGAAGACCTGCGCCTCCTCGAGGGCATCCGGAGCACCCGCGCGATTCGCCGCCTGCGTCCCGACCCGGTGCCGGGAGAGCTGATCCGCAAGGTCTGCGAGGCGGGTACCTTCGCTCCGAGCGGCGGCAATCGCCAACCCTGGAAGTTCGTGGCGGTCACCGATCCGGAGCGTCGCCAATGGGTCGCGGATCGGTACCGGCCGCTCTTCCTCGACTACATCGCGCCGGCCGTGGAGCGGGCGAAGGACCCGTCCTTCCCCGACGCCCGGCGCCGCATGCAGGCTGCCGCCATCCACCTGGCAGAGCACCTGCACGAGGTGCCCGTGCATCTCTTCGTGGCGGGCTGGACGCGCCGGGGGCACCCCCAGCTCCAGGCCCTCATGCCCTGCATCCAGAACATCCTGCTGGCGTGTCGCGCGGTCGGTCTCGGCGCCAGTCTGACCACCCTGCACCGCGGCTTCGGGGAGGAGTGCGACCGCTGGCTGGGCCTGCCCGAGGGCTGTCCGAGCTGCGCCCTGATTCCGATCGGCTGGCCCATCGGCAGGTACGGGACACCACCCCGCCGCCCGGTGGACGAGTGCCTGTCGTGGGAGCGCTACGAAGAGCCGCCCGAGGCGCCATGAACGAGTTCGCCGCCCTGGTGTGCGCGCCGATCCTCCCGATCGCCTCGGCGACGGCGGTGGGTCTGGCCCTGGGCCTTCGATGGCGACGCCGCGCCCTGCGACCCGGGCCGGGCGACGCCGCGCGCTGCACCCTGCTTGCGGTGTTCGTGGGCTACCTGGCCTTTCTCGCGCACGGCGAGACCCTCGTGCGTCCCTGGCTCTTTCTGGGGCTCCTGCTGGCGACCGCCCTGGCCGCCAGCCTGCTGGCCTTTGCCATCGCGACGCGCAGCGATCAGCGGAGTGCCTGGCGGGCTGCCGGCGCGGGCCTGGTCCTCGCCGCTCTTCCCTTCCTCGCCTTCGTCATGCCCAACGCGCTTCACCTCGTGCTGTATTGGAACCCGGGCTACTGGCTCGCGCTCGGCTTCATCCGGGCGCACGCCGACGATGCGACCCTCCTCGAACTCGGTCTGCACTTCCCGGCCTCTTTCGACGGCCCATGGGTCGTCGTCCCGATCGCGCTCTGCTCCGGCGTCGCAGGGTGGCTGGTGCGGCGGCGCCGCGCCGCGATCTAGCCCTCGCGCAGGAAGGTCGAGGCCAACGCGTCCGCGTACTCGTTCCAGCGGGAGCCGTCGTGGGCCTTGATCCACTTCAGCGTGACCCTCGGGTGCCGACCGGCGAGGGCGTAGAGCTCCTTGACCAGCTCCAGGTTCTTGATCGGTCCGCTCTTGCGCCTCCAGCCGCGCTCCTTCCAGCCGGCAGCCCACTCATTGATGGTGTTGACGCAGAGCTGGCTGTCCGAGTGCACGGTCACTTCGGCGTCTTCGGGAAGCGCCTTGAAGGCCTCGATCAGCGCGGTCAGCTCCATGCGGTTGTTGGTGGTGGAGGGATCGGCGCCGTGGGCTTCGCGCACGATCTCGTCGTCCTCCACCCACACGAAGCCCCAGCCGCCAGCGCCGGGGTTCGGATCGCAGGAGCCGTCCGTGAAGACGCCCGTCCTGGGCCCCGCGCTGTAGCGGGCCAGCACTTCGGCCGGAGTGAGCAGCTCGGGCAATCTAGGCGCCCACCCGGAACAAGATCACGTCGCCGTCCTTCACCTCGTAGTCCTTTCCTTCGGCCCGCATCAGGCCCGCCGCCTTCGCCTCGGTCTCCCCGCCGCAGCGCACGTAGTCTTCGTAGGGGATCACCTCGGCGCGGATGAAGCTGCGCTCGAAGTCAGTGTGGATCTCGCCAGCGGCGGCAGGGGCACGCGAGCCGCGCTTCACCGTCCAGGCGCGGACCTCCTTCTCGCCGGCGGTCAGGTAGGTGATCAGCTCGAGCAGCTCGTAGGCCGCGCGGATCAGGCGGTGGAGGCCGGGCTCCTCGAGCCCGAGCGCCTCGAGGAACTCGCGCTTCTCGTCGGCCTCGAGCTCGGAGAGCTCGGCTTCGACCTTTGCGCAGATCCGCACCACGCCGGCGCCGCTCTTCGCGGCGTGCTCCTCCAGCGCCCGCACGGCGTCGCTGCCCTCGGTGAGTCCCTCTTCGTCGACGTTGGCCACGTAGAGGACGGGCTTGGCCGTGAGCAGGAAGCTCTCGCGGAAGGCGAGCGCCTGCTCCGGGCTCACCGGGAGGCTGCGAGCCGGGGCGCCCGACGAGAGATGGGCGAGCAGCGTCTCGAAGAAGGCGGCCTCCTCCTTGTCTTCCTTCCGGCCGGCCTTGGCCGCCCGGCTGGCCCTGTCCAGGCGCTTCTCGACGGTCTCCAGGTCGGCCAGGCCCAGCTCGGTCTCGATGGTCTCGACGTCGCGGATCGGGTTGATCGCGCCGTCCACGTGGGTGACGTCGTCGTCCTCGAAGCAGCGCACGACGTGGATGATCGCCGCCGTCTCCCGGATGTTGGCGAGGAACTGGTTGCCGAGTCCCTCACCCTTCGAGGCACCTCGCACCAGCCCGGCGATGTCCGTGAACTCCACCGTCGCCGGGATGACCTGCTTGGCGTGCACCAGCGCGTCGAGACCCGCCAGACGCGGGTCCGGCACCGGGACGATCCCCGAGTTCGGCTCGATGGTGCAGAAGGGGTAGTTCTCGGCCGCGATACCCGCCTCGGTGAGCGCGTTGAAGAGCGTGCTCTTGCCCACGTTGGGGAGCCCGACGATGCCGCAGCGCAGTGCCATGGGCCGGGAAGGTGACGGATTCGGAGGCAGCCGCCACGCCGGCGCGTGCCCGACGACGCCCGGGCAGAGCCGGGGGATCGTCAGGCGAGAGCTCCGTACTCGCCCAGGAAGCTCTCGCGCCACGCTTCGAAATGGCCGCCGAGCACCGCTTCCCGCGCCTCCTCCACGAGGTGTTGGTAGAAGCGCACGTTGTGGATCGAAGCGAGGATGGCGGAGAGCACCTCATTGGCCTGGAAGAGGTGGTGCAGGTACGCGCGGGTAAAGCCACCGGTGCAGGCCGCGCAATCGCAGGAGGTGTCGATGGGGTAGCCATCCCGCCGGTAGCGACGCTGGGTGAGGCGGATGCGGCCACGCCGTGTGAACAGGCTCGCGGAGCGCGCGTAGCGGGTGGGGATCACGCAGTCGAAGAGGTCGATGCCGTAGCCGATCGCCGCGATGAGGTCCTCGGGCAGGCCGACGCCCATCAGGTAGCGGGGCTTCGCCTCGGGCAGCAGCGGCGCGGTATGCGAGGTGATCCGGCACAGGAGGTCGTGGCCCTCTCCGACGGAGACTCCGCCGATCGCGTAGCCGGGCAGGTCGAGGGACACCAGCGACTGGGCGCAGGAGCTGCGCAGCTCCTCGTAGGTGCTGCCCTGGACGATGCCGAAGAGGGCCTGGTCGTCGCGGCGAGCGTGGGCCTTCATGCAGCGCTCCATCCAGGAGAGGGTGCGGCGCACTCCCGTCGCGGCGAGGGCCTGGTCGGCGGGGTAGGGCGTGCACTCGTCGAAGGCCATGATCACGTCGGAGCCCAGCTGGTTCTGGATCTGGATCGAGCGCTCGGGAGTGAGCTCGACCTGCGAGCCGTCCACTTCGTTCTTGAAGCGCACGCCCCAGTCGCTGATCTCCTTGTTCGGCAGGGAGAAGACCTGGAAGCCCCCGCTGTCGGTCAGGATGGGCCCATCCCAGGCCATGAAGCGGTGCAGCCCGCCCATCTTCTCGACGATTCCTTCGCCGGGCCGCAGGGAGACGTGATAGGTGTTCGCGAGCACGACCTGGGCGCCCGCGGCGCGCACCTGCTCGGGCGTCATGGCGCGGACGGCCGCCTGGGTACCCACCACCATGAAGGCAGGGGTGCGGATCTCGCCGTGGGGCGTGGCGAAGAGCGCTGCGCGCGCCGCGCCATCGGTGCGTTGCAAGGTGAAGCGGAAGCTCATGGGTCGCCAGGGCTCCATCGGGAGCCAGCGGACTCGCAGGGTAGCGACTTCGCTATCCTGGCCCGACGTGACCGCGCCCTTCGCCGATCGCCTGACTCTCCGCACCCGGGAGCTCGGCCATCCCCTTTGCGTCGGCCTGGATCCGCATCTGGACGGGCTGCCGTCGCTCTTCCGCCGCGGCTCGATGGCGCCGGGAGCCAAGGAGACCGCGGATGCGGTCGCCGAGTTCGGTCTGGCGATCCTCGACCGCCTGGCTGGAAAGGTGGCCTGCGTGAAGCCGCAGATGGCGTTCTTCGAGGCCCTCGGTTGGCGCGGCATCGAGGCCCTCGATCGTCTCTTGCGCGCCGCGCGGGAGCGCGATCTCCTCGTGATCCTCGATGCCAAGCGGGGCGACATCGGCTCGACGGCGGAGGGCTACGCCGCTGCCTCCCTCCGGGAGGAGGCGCCGCTTCGAGCCGACGCCATGACCGTGAATCCCTATCTGGGGCGCGACAGCCTCGAGCCCTTCCTGGCCGCCGCCGAGCGCAGCGGGGCCGGGCTCTTCGTGCTGGTGAAGACGAGCAACCCGGGTTCGGGGGACCTGCAGGATCTCCCGGCGGCCGGGCAGCCGGTGCAGGGCCAGGTGGCCGCCTGGCTCGCCGAGGCTTCGCCGCGGCTCCTGGGAGAGACCGGCTGGTCGGGCCTCGGCGCCGTCGTGGGTGCGACGTGGCCCGAGCAGGCGCGAGAAGCGCGAGAGCGCATGCCCCACAACCTCTTCCTGGTCCCCGGCTACGGCGCCCAGGGTGCTGCCCCCGCCGATGCCGTCGCGGGCCTTCGGGCCGGTCCGGCCGGCGGCCTCGAGGGTGGCATCGTCAGCTCGTCACGCGGAGTCCTGTTCCCGGACGGCAGTGACACGACGTCCGCGGGGGATTGGGAGCGCGCGATCGACCGGGCGGTTCGCCGCGCGGCCGGGGAGCTGGCCCACGCCACAAGCTCCTCGTCGTGACGCCGCGCATCCCGCCAAGGGCGGGCGGTCATCCGATTTCCCTAGGCTGCCCCCATGCTCAGCCGCCAACAGGACGCCTACGGGTTCATCATCGAGCAACGGGCGAAGGGGATCGCCGCGCCCGAGATCATCGAGCGGGACGACGGCTACGTCGGGCTGTCGTCGGGCGCGCCCGCCTACTTCGCGCCTTTCGAGGAGTGGCCCGCACACCAGCGCCGGGCGATGGGCTTCGTGCGCGGTCGGGTGCTGGATGCGGGCGTGGGCGCCGGCCGGGTCTCGCTCCACCTGCAGGAGCGCGGGCACGAGGTCCTGGGCATCGACTGGTCTCCCGGCGCGGTGCGCGTGGCACGCCAACGAGGCGTGCCCGCCCGCGTGATGAAGCTGACCGGGTTGACGAAGAAGCTCGGCCCCTTCGACACGGTCGTCATGATGGGCAACAACTTCGGGCTTCTCGAGAGCGAGCGGCGCGGGCGGTGGCTCCTGCGCCGCCTGCACGGGCTCACGAGTGAGAAGGGGAGGATCGTGGCCGAGTCCCGGGATACGAGCGCGCCCACCGTGACCGACCACCGGCGCTACCACCGCCTCAACCTGGAGCGCGGTCGCATGCGCGGCCAGCTGCGCATGCGGGTGCGTTCGGGGAGCACCTGCACGCCCTGGTTCGACTACCTCCTCGTCTCACCCGCGGAGATGCGGCGACTTGTGCGCGGCACGGGTTGGCGAGTGGCACGGCTGCTGCCCGCCCGGGGCGACAGCATGTACGCGGCCGTGCTGGAGAAGGAGCGCGCCTAGCGGTGGAACTTGCGGCTGCCGCTGCTCTGCTTGAGCCGACGCCGCTGCAGCTTGCGCTTCAGCTTCGCCCGATGCCGGGCGGTCTTCGAGCGGTTCCGATGAGGCAGCTTGGTGCTCTTGCGCATCCCGAGGGCTCCTGAACTCCAACGGTCTTCGCCGGGGAGGGGCGCAAACTAGGCGAATCTCCAGGAAAAATCTACAGTCCCCCCCGAACCCGCCCCGGAGGCCCCGTGCAGACCCCCCTCGACCGCATGGCCGACTTCGACCTGAGCGACGAGCAGCGGCAGGTCCGGAAGACGGTGCGCGCGTTCGCCGAGAAGGAGATCCTGCCCTTCGTCGAGCAGTACGAGCAGGAGGCCCGCTACCCCCTCGAGCTGATCGCCAAGCTACCGCCGCTGGGGTTCATGGGCCCCATGATCCCGGAGGAGTACGGCGGCTCCTACATGGACGTCGTCACCTACGGGATCATCTGCGAGGAGATCGCCCGGGTGGACTGGGTGACGGCCTCGGTCATCTCGGTGGCCAACTCGCTGGTCGCGGGCTCGATCACGAAGTTCGGGACCGAGGAGCAGAAGCAGCGTTGGCTCCCCCAGGTCGCAGACGGCACCTGCCTGTGCTCGGCCTGCCTCACCGAGCCGGGCGGCGGCACCGACCTCGGCAACATGAAGACCACGGCCACGAAGGTCGAGGGCGGCTGGAAGCTGAACGGCACCAAGGTCTTCATCTCCCACGCCGACCACGCGGGGCTCTTCTTCGTGGTGGCCAGCGTCGACCTGGCCAGGAAGCACGGTGGCGTGACCGCCTTCCTCGTCGATCCGCGAGAGACCGAGGGCATCACGATCGGCGCTTTCCCGATGCGCACGCTGAAGCGCGACCAGCTCGCCGAGGTGCACTTCGAGGACGCCTTCATTCCCGAGGACGCGATCCTCGGGGAGCCGGGCAGGGGCTTCCCCGTCCTGGGCTCGGCACTCGACACCGGCCGCTTCTCGGTCGCGGCCCGCTGCGTCGGGCAGGCCCAGCGCTGCATCGACCTGGCGCTTCCCTATGCGCTCGAGCGCGAGGCCTTCGGCCAGAAGATCGGCGAGTTCCAGATGATCCAGCAGAAGATCACCGACATGACCTGCCGCACCCAGGCTGCGCGCCACGTCGTCTACCAGCTCGGCCGCATGAAGGATGCCGGCGTGCCCCGCGCCTCGATGGAGAGCTCGATGGCCAAGCTCATGTCCAGCCAGGCCGCGGTGCAGAACGCGCTCGATGCCGTGCAGATCCACGGTGGATACGGGCTCTCCGAGGAGTACGAGATCGGGCGTCTGCTCCTCGAAGCCAAGTCCCTCGAGTTCGGGGAAGGCACGAGCGAGCTGCACACGAAGCTGATCGCCGAGTTCATGCTCGGGATCCGGAAGCAGTAGGGGAGGATGATGCACGGCTCCGAACGCGAGCAGCTCCTGGGCCTCATCCTCGAGACCTTCGAGAAGCGGGAGATCACCCTCTCGAGCGGCAAGAAGTCCAATTTCTACCTCGACTGCCGCATCCCGCTCATGAAGCCCCTCGGCCAGAAGCTGGCGGGCGAGCAGATGCTGGCGCTCCTGATGAAGGGCCCCTGGGTCGACGCCGTCGGCGGCATGGCCGTCGGGGCGGTGCCGCTGGTCTCGGCCCTGCTCTCCGCCGCGGCCCACCACGACGCGGCCACTCCGCTCGAGGGCTTCTTCGTCCGCAAGGAGACCAAGAAGCACGGCAAGGGCCGGCAGATCGAGGGCAGCTTCAAGCCCGGACAGAGCGTGGCCTTGCTCGAGGACACCTGCACCACCGGGGGCTCCACCCTCGAGGCCCTCGACCTGGTGGAGGCCGCGGGAGGCAGGGTGACGCGCATCTTGTGTCTGGTGAACCGGCAGGAGGGCGCCGACGAGGCCTTCGCCGAGCGCGGTCTCGAGGTCGAGGCGCTCTTCACGCGAGCCGACCTGCCGCTGTAGATCCCGATGAACGGGAGAGCTAGGCCGTCAAGCGGGTGAGCTCCTCGGCGCCCGGAAGCCGCGCCCGCCCGACGATCCACGCGGCCACCTTCTGGGCGGCCAGCTCCGGGTGCATGAGCGGCCATTCGTGGCCGCGCAGATCCCTGAGCTCGCGCAGTTCGAAGCGGTCGAAGACGAGCCCCATCCAGGCACGCAGGTCCGAAGGCACGCGGAAGAACTCGTCGCCGCGGGCCTGGAAGACCGCGCTCGGCAGGTCGAAGCGCACGCCGCGACTTCCACAGGCGTCGTAGAGCAGCCGGATCTCCTGGAGCTGGAGCCCCGAGAGATCCTTCGCCAGCGCCCAGCTGACGTCGGCCCGGCGCAGGAGGTTGGCGAGCTGGCCTCCGCCGTGACGCAGGTGCAGGCGCCAGCCGCGCAGGGCCGGGCCGCTGCGACCGAGCAGCTGGTTGGCCGCGATGCGCGCCGCGCGGGTCACGAACCCCCAGGGCCCGTAGGCCACCGGCATGACCGGGTTGAGGGCCAGGATCGCGCCCGGCGTCGGGTGCAGGTTGGCCAGGCACTGGGCGACGCTTCCGCCCGTCGAGTGACCCACGACGGTGTAACTGCCCTGCAGCCGGTCCTGGCTCGCGAGCTCCTGCAGGAGGGCGCGGGTCAGCGCGACGCAGGCCCGAAAGCTGCGCGGCGGTTGGGCCAGCGCGTTGTTCGGATAGAGGAAGGGTGCCAGGACCCGGAAGCCCTGGTCGGCCGCGAGATGCTCGAGCATCCGGTAGTGCTCGGGCCGCCGGCCGTAGCCGTGCAGGAAGACCACCGTGGGCCCCGCCTGGGGCCGCCATTCATCGACCGGAATCGTCTGGCCCGCGACGCGGACCCGGCTCGTCATGCGCTTCATCGTGGGTTCCTCCCTTGATGTCGCGGGAGAGAGCAAGGCGCGTGCCACGGCCGCGAGGCGCCTGCAGGCTCGCCCGGAGCTTCCCCGGCGGGCGCCCTGTACACCGCATGTACGAGGCGGCCATGCGCTGTTGCCGGTTCCGGCTCTCGCAAGCGGAGCGGCCTTCGCGCGTTTGGCACGCACGCTGCAATCCACCCCGACGCGCCCTTTGGAAACCAATCAAGGAGACCCCCATGGAACGCAACGTGATGGACCTCGATACCCATGCCTGGCGCCTGCAGGTGTGGATCGCCTTCGGCCTGGCCCTCTCTCTCACCACGGTGGGGGTGCTCTACCTGCCCGTGGACGTCTGGGTGAAGGGCTATCTCGGCGTGGGTCTCTACTTCACCGTTTCGAGCTGCTTCACCCTGGCGAAGACCCTGCGTGACCAGCACGAGAAGGAGAAGATCCTGACCCGCATCACCGAGGCGAAGACCGAGCGCATGCTGCGCGAGTACGGCGAGGAGGCGGCGTAATGGTGACCCTTCGCATCCGACGCCTCTTTGCAGCGATCACCGGGCACGCGGTCACGGAGCTCGAGGCCTCCCATCCGGAGGCCGTGCTCGACTACGAGCGCGAGCAGCTCCGCGTGCAGATCGTCCACTACAACCGCAACCTGGCCGGTCACGCGGGTCTCTGCGAGCGGCTGCGCACCCGCGGTGCTCACCTCGAGAAGGAGGAGGCGGTGCTCGCCAAGCGCATTGCCCGCTTCCTCGAGGCGGAGCAGCGCGGTCGTGCGGCCGACCTGGCTCTTCGGCTGGAAACCTGCCAGCAGGAGCGAGCCGAGATCTCCGAGCAGCTCGAGCAGGCCGAGGAGACCTACCGGAACCTGGTGAAGTCCCGAGACGCGGCGATCGACGCGGCTCGAGCCAAGCTCGAATCCCTGAAGCGCAGCATCAGCGCCGTGAAGGTGCAGAGTGCGATGGCCGAGCTCACCGAGATGTCCGCCGGCCTGCAGGGCGGCATCGGTGTCTGCGAAGGGACGCTGGAGCGCGTGCACGAGCGGCTCGAGGAGCAGCGCGAAATGGCCGCTGGCCGTGCGCGTGTGGCCCAGGAGGGCATCGACGTCTCGGCTCTCGAAGAGGACGAGGAGGAGCGGGCTGCGCTCGCCGAAGAGGCGCTGCGGCGCTTCGAGTCCCAGCGCGAGGGGGAGGGCGCTACCCCTCCCGACGACGCTGAGCCTCGATGAAGCGAACCTGGGCGAGGAGCGTGCGGTTCACGGGAACCGGCACCCCGTGCTCCTCGCCGAGGCGGACCACCGCGCCGGTGAGCGCATCGATCTCGGTGCGCTTGCCGGCGCGAAGGTCCTGCAAGGTGGACGACTCGTGACGGGCGGTCGGAGGCAGGAGCCGCTCGTAGAAGTCCTCGAGATAGCTCCCGGCATCCGGCCAGTGCGTCTCGTAGCCGGCGGCCTCCATCACGGCGAAGATCTCGCCGGCCAAGGCGCGCATCGTCTCCCGGACGCCGGCGTTGGCGCCGAGCTCGCCGTAGGAAACGCCCAGGAGCGCGCCCAGGGGGTTGAGCAGCCCGTTGTAGAGGAGCTTTGCCCAGAGATCGCGCGCGATGGTGTCGGTCGGCTCGCAGGGCAGGCCGCCGAGGTCGAGCCGCCGGCAGAGCGGTGCGACGAGCTCGCCCGGCTCCCCGAAGAGACTTCCGATCCGAAGCGCCTCGGCATGCACCGTGATCTCCACGTGGTGGGGAGTTCGCTTGCGGAAGCCCGTGATGACCCGGGCATTCCAGATCCGCTCCGCGGGAAAGCGATCGGCAAAGGGAAGCTCGTTGCCCCAGCCGTTCTGACACAGCACGATCTTCGCGTTCTCCGCCGCGGGAGCCTTGGAGAGCGATTCGGCGGCGGCCAGCGAGTCGAAGGACTTGGTGGCGACCAGGATCGCCTCCGGCCGATCGTCGAGATCGCGGGCTTCCTCGACCACGCGGAAGCTGCCCGGGCCGTGGAGCCGGTCGCCGAAGATCCCCGTGCGCTGCAGCCCCACGCGGCGCAGTGCCGCGGCCGTTCCGCCCCGGGCCACGATCTGCAGCTCGCAGCCGCTCTCGAGCAGTGCGCTGGCCAGGCCCAGCCCCACCGCTCCGGCCCCGAAGACCCCGATCTCCACCCGAGTCCTCCCCTTTCCGCCGACGGGCCCGGCCCCATGCCACGGCGCCCACGTCCATTGTAGAGTGCGCATCTCAACGAGGAGACCTCATGAGCCTGAATCTCGCTTCCATCCTGATGGCGGCCGCCGCCGACCGCCCCGACCACCCCGCGATCCGTCTGGGTGAGCGGGCCCTGAGCTATGCCGAGCTGGATCGGGCCGCTCGAGGCGTCGCCGCGAGCCTGCGGGCTCGCGGCATCACGCCCGGCAGCCAGGTCGCCCTGATGATCCCGAACCTGCCCGAGTTCACGATCGGGTACTACGGAATCCTCTATGCGGGCTGTGCGGCGGTGCCCCTCAACGTGCTGCTCTCGGCGCCCGAGGTCACCTACCACATCCAGGATTCCGAGGCGCGGCTCCTGATCGCGCACCCGCTCTTCGGCGAGCCGGCGGAGAAGGGCGCGGAGGGCGCAGGCGTGCCGGTGGCCTGGGTCGACGGCGAAGAGGAGGGCGACCTCCCCGCCATGTGCGCGGCCGATCCCGTGTCCGAGCTACACCCCACCAGCCCGGACGACACGGCGGTGATCCTCTACACCTCCGGCACCACCGGCAAGCCCAAGGGGGCCGAGCTCAGCCACGCGAACCTCTTCGTGAACTGCGCGGTCGTGGTCCCGAAGCTCCTGCCCATCGACTCCGAACAGGTGGCTCTCGCCACCCTTCCGCTCTTCCATTCCTTCGGCCAGACCTGCATCCAGAACGCGACGATCGCCGCAGGGGGGACCTTCACCCTGCTGCCCCGCTTCACGCCGGAGGAGGCCTTCGAGATCATCGCTCGAGACGGAGTCACGCTCTTTGCCGGCGTCCCGACCATGTACTTCGCCCTGCTGCACCACGAGGGCGAGTCCGACTTCTCCTCGGTCAAGTACTGCATGGCGGGGGGCGCACCGATGCCCGTCGAGGTGATGAAGGCCTTCGAGACCCGGTTCGGCGTCGACATCCTTGAGGGCTACGGGCTCTCGGAGACCTCGCCCGTCGCCAGCTTCAACCAGCTCGGCAAGCCCCGGAACCCGGGCTCGATCGGCTACCCGGTGTGGGGCGTCGAGATGGCGATCCTGGACGAAAAGGACCAGCCGCTCCCCGACGGCGAGCGGGGCGAGATCTGCATCCGCGGACACAACATCATGAAGGGCTACTGGAAGCGGCCCGAGGCCACGGCCGAGACGATGCGCAGTGGTTGGTTCCACTCGGGCGACATCGGGGTCCGCGACGCCGACGGCAGCTACCGGATCGTCGACCGGGTCAAGGACATGATCCTGCGCGGGGGCTTCAACGTCTATCCCCGCGAGGTGGAGGAGGTGCTCTACGGCCACCCCGCCGTGGTCGAGGCCGCGGTGATCGGTGTCGCGCACGAGAGCCACGGCGAGGAGGTGAAGGCGGTGGTGGCCCTCGGCAAGGACGCCCAGGCCACGCCCGAGGAGCTGATCGCGTACTGCAAGCAGAACCTGGCCGCCTACAAGTATCCGCGCGAGGTGCAGATCGTGGAGGCGCTGCCGAAGGGGCCCACGGGCAAGATCCTGAAGCGGGAGCTGCGGGACTGAGCCCTCCTCCAGGTCAAGGGGGGGCCTCGGGCGGCCGATCCAGGTCCGAGGATCCCCCATGCCCTCACCCTCCCTTCGGCCCAGCGCCGTCGTCCTGGCCTTCGCACTCGACCAGTGCCTGACCGTCGTCGCGGGGACTCTCGTGCTCTTCGCCTGGGTCGTGGCGCGCCTGGTTCTCGGCGGGCTGGCCTTCGACGCCGCCCTCGACGAGGCCACGGGCGCTCCGCCGGTCGGCTTGCAGGTCGGCTTCTTCGGCGCGGGCACCCTGGCCACGGTGGCCGGCGGTGCCCTGGCGGCAGCCCTGGGCCGGACGGCGCCCCTCCTGAACGCTGGCGCCGCGGGTGCGCTGGTCCTGGCCTTCGGTGTCGTCTCCGGCTGGATCGCGGAGGCGGAAGGCGTGGCGAGCCAGGTTCCCCTGGTGCTGAGCCTGCTGGCCGTCCTCGTCACGGTCCCGGCGGCATTGCTGGGGGGCTGGCTCGCCAGTCGCCCGGCCCCGCACGGCGTGCTCCCGCCGGAGGGCGCGTTGCGCCTACCGCCCGTCGGCTTCCAGCGATGACCTTCCGAGCGGCCCTCGACGCGGCCGGCCGGGCCGTCTTCATGGCCCCGCTGCGCCACTCCTTGCGGGGTGCCGCGGCGCCCGCGCCCCTGCTCGTGGCCACCGCATTCCTGTGTCTGGTCGCGGTGGAGGTATCGGGGGAGCTCGCCCGCACGGCGCCTCCCGTCCTCTTCCAGGTCTGGGGTTTCGAGCGTTCGCTCGCCCTGTTCGGCGCGCTGGTCGCATGGGCCGGCCTGGTCTGCATCGACGCTGGGGAGACCCGGCCCTTCGCCCCCCTCGTCACCCTGCAGCTCCTGGCCGCTGCGATCCTCGAGCTCCTCTACGGGCCCGCGATCGGGTTGCCGGGCTGGCTCCTCGAGACCCCACCGGACGGGCTCTACTGGGGTGTCTGGGGCGGCTTCGTCCTCTGGCAGGGGCTCGTCGCCTGGCGCCTGGCCGCCGCGCTGACCTCGCTGGAGGCCTTCCGTACGGGGGCCCTGGCGGCCTGCTACGTGGCCGGGATGGCCTACCTCGTGGCCCAGTCCTCCTTCGACGTGTTCTGGACGACGGATTGGGAGGTGCACGAGAGCTACGACGCCACGGCAGCCGAGCCGGCGCTCGACGTCGAGGAGGTCCTCCACGCCCAGCACGCCCTGGTCGAGGAGCGGCTCGCCGGGCTTGCTCCAGAGCGCGCTGGCGTCGCCGATCTCTACCTCGTGGCCTTCGGCGCCGACGCGACCCAGGCGGTCTTCCGGCGCGAGGTCGAGTTCGTTCGCGAGCTCTTCGATCGGCGTTTCGACACCGCGCGCCGTTCCCTGGCGCTGGCGAACGAGGAGGGCGGAACCGGCGAGCGTCCCCTGGCTTCGCGCACGAACCTCGCCGACGTGCTGGGTGGCGTCGCAGCGAAGATGGATCTGGAGGAAGACGTGCTCTTCCTCTTCCTGACGGGCCACGGCTCGCAGGACCACGAGATGGTGGTGCGCTACCCCGAGCTCCCGCTCGGCAACGTCGATCCCACGCGCCTCCGCGAGATGCTCGACGAGGCGGGCTTTCGCTGGCGCGTGCTGGTCGTGTCGGCGTGCTACTCGGGCGGCTTCGTGGCTCCCCTCGCCGACGACCGCACCCTCGTCGTGACGGCCGCGGCCTCCGATCGCCGCTCCTTCGGGTGCAGCAACGAGGCCGAGCTCACCGAGTTCGGACGGGCCTACTTCGCAGAAGCCCTCGAGGAGACCCGCTCCTTCGAGGAGGCTTTCGCATCCGCGCGGGCCACCCTCCACGACCGCGAGGTGGCACTCGAGCGCACGCACTCGCTGCCCCAGATCTCGGTCGGAGCCGAGGTGGGCGACAAGCTCGCCGAGCTCCAGGCCCGGCTCGACCGGAGCGTCGCGCTCGCCGCGCCCGCGCGGTGAAAGGGGCCCTGCTCAGGTCCCGCTGCCGAAGACCTCGAGGATGGTGTGGGCATTCTCGCGAACCCGGTCGGGGCGCACGCCCACCGAGGGCGGGTAGAAGAGCGGGTCCCCGGTCAGGTCCTTCCACTCCGCCAGCCGGTCCCGCGCTTCGTCCGCCGTGCAGGCGATGCCGATCTCATCGACCAGCTCGTCGGGGATCGCCTCCGCCATCGCCTTCGTGTCGAACTTGCGAAGCGCAGCGCTGCAGGCCTCGCCGATGTGGCGCAGGCCGTGCAGGTCGAGGATCGAGTGGTAGAGCTTCGTCGTGTAGTAGAAGCCGATCTGTCCCTTGGCCTCCTGCAAGGCTTGCTCGCGGGTCTCCGCGATCGCGCACAGGACGTAGGGCGCCAACACGCAGGCGCCCCCCTCCCGGCCCGCATCGCTCTCGCCCTCGCGGAGGCCCGGCAGGGTCACCTCGCGGTGCCAGCGGCGGGTGGCGATCGGATGGCCGACCAGCCCGTCGCCGACCCGGCCCGCCGCCCGGATCATCCCGCGGTTGACGGCGGCCACCCAGATCGGCACCTGCTCGCGTGCGGCGCCCGGGCGGGCGTAGATCGGCGCCTTCAGGTCCCAGTGCTCACCCTCGAAGCGGAAGCCGCCGCCCTTCTGGGCCGCGAAGGCCGTGCGCAGGAGCCGCACCAGCTCCTCCATGCGGGCCGCCGGTGCCGAGAAGGGCATCCCGAACCAGTCCTCGTTCATGCGCCGCGTGCCGCTCCCGAGGCCGAGGATCATGCGACCACCCGAGAGCTCGTCGAGATCCATGGCCGCGCTGGCGTGCAGGAGCGGCGAGCGCGTGAACGCATTGGCGATGCCCGTTCCGATGCGGATGCGCGAGGTGGCCTGCGCGATGGCGCCCAGCGGGACGTAGCCGTGGCGGTTGAAGAACTCGATCGTGAAGACCGAGTCGAAGCCCGCCGCCTCGGCCCGCTGCGCGAGCTCGACGTCGCCGCGGACGCTTCCAGAAACGAGGATCAGTCCGTGTCGCATGGGCGCCATGCTAGCCCCGTGCCCGGTACCCGCCCACGCACCCTCCCCTCAACGTTTCGCCGCGACGCATTCGATCTCGACGAGGGCGCCCAGTGCGAGGCCCGCGACCTCGAGCGTGATGCGTGCCGGCGGCTCGCTGGGAAAGAACGCGGCATAGGCTTCGTTCATCTCCCGGAACGCGCTCATGTCCGTCACGTAGACGCTCACCTTGACGACGTCCGGGAGGCCCACCCCGGCGGCCTCGAGGATCGCCTGGATGTTCTCGAGGGTCTGGCGGGTCTGTCCACCCATGCCGCCGGGTGCGAGCTCGAAGCCTCCCGGCAGGGTGCCGAGCGTGCCGGACACGAAGACCAGGTCGCCCGCGAGGGTGGCGTGCGAGAAGACCGGGAGCCTCCCCAGTCCCTCGACGTTGACGCGGCTGACTCCACGGCCCCCGGGGTTGTCGTCGCTCATGGCATCGCCTCCAGTGGGTGGCGTCACCCGGTCCGGAGCGACGCGCGATGGTGTCGTTGGCGGCCGATCCCGAAAGCCCGGCTTCAGAGCTTCCAGTCCGTGCCCTTCGGGATCACGAAGATGCCCTCGCCCTCGCAGTAGACCTCGTCGCCCGCGGCGAGGAAGCCCGAGGTGCGCACCTTGCGGTCGCCGTCGGCCTCGTGGCGCACCTCGAAGCGGAGCTCGGTCATGAGCGGTGCCGCGCTGTAGTAGCGAACGGAGAGCGTCCCCGTCATCGCCGGAATCCGCTGGCGCAGGTTGTGCTCGCCGAGCACCTGGTCGAAGAAGTGCGCTACGAAGCCGCCGTGCACACAGCCCGGTGGCCCCTCGAAGGTGACGCCGAACCGGACCGTGCCGCGGGTCACGTCACCCTCGGTCTCGATCGTGAGGTCGGGTCGCAGGGGATGGTGATCGCCGAGGATCACGCCACTCGCATAGTAGGGACGCTGGCCGACGGGCTCGGCGCCCATGCGGGGAACCCGGTCGGCGGGTGCCAGCGCTTCGAGCCGCCGGGTCAACGCACGGATCTCGCCGCCGAGCTCGCCGACGGCCGCCTCGGTCTCCGAGGGGAGATCGGGGATGCGGACGATCTGCTCGGTCAGGGCGCGCAGCTCCTCGGCCAGGGCGATGAGCGCCGGAACCGGTCGGTTCGTGCCCAGGTCCGTCAGCCGGTGCGAGCTCACCGGCTTCAGACCCGCTGCAGCCGATTGCGATCCGTGTGGTGGAAGAGCTCCTTCTCGCCTCGGAAGGCCAGCACCGTGTCCTCCTCGTAGGAGAAGACGCCGTCCTCCTCGATGCGCACGGTCAGCTCGTAGCGGACGCTGCGCGCGGCCTCGGCGAGGTAGGGGTTCGAGAGGATTCCGTAGACCTCGGAGCCCGCCTCCGCGCTCATCCGGAGCTCGCGATCCCCCGGGCTGGCCGCACCGCCGGCGATCAGCGTCGAGCCGCGGGGCACCATGAAGCAGCGCATCACCTGCCCGGCCGCGCCGTCCCAGAGCCAGTAGCCGACCTCCATGTGGAAGGGATCGTCCTCGCCGATCCGCCAGGCGGAGGCGCGGTAGTCGAGGCCGTGCAGCACCTGCTCTCCGTTGTTCACGGGTCCGAAGGGCTCGAAGCTGATGCGCTCGCGAAAGGGCGTCTCCTCCGCTCCGGCCTGGGAATGGGAAAAGGAGACGTCGAGGCCCTCGGCGCCCTCCCAGGTGCCGGCCAGGGGTGCGAGCGGTCCCAGTTCATCCAATGCGGTTCTCCTTCGGCGTGTGGCAGAGGCCGGGCGATGCGCCCTGGCTCGGGAGGCGCACAGGCTACGAGCTTTCCGAAGCGGCCGCATCGCGTGTTTTCGTCTTTTTTTCGCACCTGTGACCGAACCCGTCACATCCGGGGGGTTCAATCACTCTTGCGGCGGATCCCCCGCCGCCGCAGCCAGCAAAGGGATCCAGTCACGCCCCCACCCGTTCCCGGCGGTCCGCTCCCCCCAGCAGGCGGGCCGCCGGGGGCACCCCCGCACCCCGCCGAGCGGAGAATCGCCGCCCGAGAGCCCACGAGCCCGAACGGACGAAGGACCGAAGGAGAATCGAACCATGGCCATGACGCGACCGACCCGAACTCTCACCCGCTGCCTCGTCTGCGGCTTCCGCGAGGTGCGCACCGACGAGGTCGTCGACCGCGGCCTCGTGCTGCTGGCCGAGTGCCCGCGCTGCGACCATCGCTGGACCGAGCGGGCGGCTCCCGCGCGGTCCGTCATGGCCTCGAGGCCCCTGTCCGCGCGACGCGAGGTGGCTTCGACGGCGATCGAGGCCGCCTAAGCCTACCGTCCCGGTGTGCGGGTACTGCTGTACACCGGGAAGGGTGGCGTCGGAAAGACGACCACCGCCGCCGCGACGGCCGTGTGGGCCGCGGCCCAGGGCCTCCGGACTCTGGTCGCCTCGGCCGACGCGGCCCACAGCCTGGGCGACGTCCTGGAGATGCCCCTCGGCCCGGAGCCCAGCATCGTGGACGACGGCCGGTCATCCCCGGCCTCCAACGACGAGGCGAGGGGGGAGTCGGGCGCGGGCCACGGTCTCCCGTCCGGCACCCTGCACGCGGTCGAGATCGACGCGCGGGCCGAGATCTCCCGCCACTGGGGAGCGGTGCGCGACTACCTCGTGCGGATCTTCCGCTACCAGGGCATCGAGGAGGTGATGGCCGACGAGCTGGCGTTGCTCCCGGGCCTCGAGGAGCTGACGACCCTGCTGGCCGTCGACACCTGGGCCGGGCAGGGCCACTACGACCTCATCGTCGTCGACTGCGCACCGACCGATTCCGCCCTGCGCCTGCTGACCCTGCCCGATGCCGCCCACGGCGCGCTGCGCATCCTGCTGCGGCTGCAACGCGCGATCACGGGGGTGATGACCCCCCTGGCGCGGAACCTCGTGGCGGCGCCCCTCCCCGACGCGGCGGTGTTCCGCGACGCGGAGGACCTGATCTACCGCCAGCTTCGCCGCCTCCGAGACCGCGTCGCGAGCCCGGACACCAGCGTGCGCCTGGTGGTGACGCCCGAGCAGATGGTGATCGACGAGGCTCTGCGCGCGCGCACGGATCTGGCGCTCTTCGAGGTCGCCTGTGACGCCGTGGTGATGAACCGCCTGCTTCCCGCCGAGGCGGCAGCGGAGCCTTTCTTCGCGGAGTGGGTGCGCCGGCAGGTCGAGTACCGGCGGGAGGTGGAGACGCTGTTCGCGCCCCTGCCCCTGCTCACCGCACCCCTCCAGGACGACGAGATCACCGGCCTGGGGCGCCTCCGGGCCCAGGGGCGCACCCTGTTCGAGGGGCGGCGGCCCGAGGCCTTCCTGTGCCGGGAGCCCGGCCTTCGTTTCCAGGCCACGGCTGGGGGCGTGCAGATGCGGCTCCCGTTGCCAGGCGCCGAGCCCCAGGACCTGGACGTCGCCAAGCTCGCCGGCGAGCTGGTGGTGCGCACACCGGGGCTGCGCCGGCCGATCCCCCTGCCGCGGCATCTCGCGGGCATGGATCTGGCGGCCGCCCGCTGGCGCGACGGCACCCTGTGCGTCGAGTTCCTGCCCCGCGCCGCACCCGAGCCCCAGGAGGCGCTCTAGGTGCGGGTTGTACTGCTCACCGGCAAGGGCGGGGTCGGCAAGACCAGTCACGCGGTGGCCACCGCCCTCGGGGCCGCGGCACACGGCCATCGCGTGTTCCTGCTCTCGACGGACAGCGCGCACAGCCTGGGCGATGCGCTTCGCCGCCCGGTCGGGGCTCGGCCCGTACCGGTCGCGGAGGGGGTGGTGGCCCAGGAAGTCTCGGTGCTCGAGGAGCTGGAGCGCAGCTGGTCTTCGCTCCAGCGCTTCCTTCGCGGGCTGCTCCGCGAGGGTGCGGACCCGCTCGTCGCCGAGGAGCTGCTGGTCTTCCCCGGCCTCGAAGAGCTCATGGCGCTGCGCACGATTCGCGACGTGGAGCTCACCGGCGACTTCGACGTCTGCGTGGTGGATTGCGCCCCGACCGGGTCGACCCTTCGCATGCTGCGCTTCCCTGACGTGGTCGGCCTCCTGATGGAGGACTTCTTCGAGCTCGAGCGGCGCGGGGCGCGCCTCGTCCGGCCGATCCTGGACCGCTTTCGGGCCGGCTCCCTGGTGCCCAACGAGGAGATCTTCGACACCGTCGAGCGGCTCTGGACCGACGTGGACGACGTTCGCCAGATCCTGCTCGACACCTCGCGGACCACCGCCCGCCTGGTCGTGAACCCGGCCCAGGTCGTGCTCGAAGAGGCGCGCCGTTCCTACGCCTACCTGTCCCTCTACGGTGTCTCGACCGACGCCGTGATCGTCAACCGGGTGCTTCCGGTCGAAGCCCAGGGCGGCTGGTTCAGCCGTTGGGCGCAGCGCGAGCAGGCGACCCTCACCGAGATCCGCGCATCGTTCCCGGTCCCGCTCTTCGAGGCCCCGCTGCTGGCCCGGGAGCTGGGAGGCCTCCCCGCGCTCGCCGAGATGGCGACGCGGCTCTACGAGCAGGTCGATCCGGCCCGGCTGCTCTTCGAGGGCCAGCCGATCCGCCTGCGCAAGCACGCCGGCCGCACCTGCCTGGAGCTCGAGCTGCCGGGAGCCACGAAGGAGGGGCTCGAGGTCACCGCGCGGGGTGAGGACCTGCTGGTCCGCTGGCGGGACGCCACGCGGATCGTGGCCCTCCCGCGAAGCGTCGTCGGCAGGCCCGTGGCCCGGGCGCGCCTGCGCGACGGCGTGCTCGTCGTGGAATTCACGTGATCCACACGGCCCGGCCCGAGGGAGCGGCGGACCGGATCGTGAGCCTCGTGCCCAGCCTCAGCGAGGCGCTCTTCGTCCTGGGGCTGGGCGATCGCGTGGTCGGAGTGACCCAGTGGTGCGTGCACCCGGCGGCCGCGGTGGCGCGCCTGCCGAAGCTCGGTGGCACGAAGGACCCGGACCTCGCGGCCATTCTCGCACTCGAGCCCGACCTGGTGATCGCGAACAAGGAGGAGAACCGTCGCCAGGACGCGATCGCCCTCGCAGAGGCCGGCGTGCCGGTCTGGGTGACCGACCCGCGCACGGTGCGCGACGGAGCCGATCTGCTCGGAGAAATTGCAGGGCTCGGAGCCAGCGCAGAACACGTCCGTCGCTTCGTGACGCCCGTGGGGGCAGCCATCGACGCGGCCGAGGCCTCGCGCCCGGCCGAGCCCGTGCCGGTCTTCTGCCCCATCTGGAAGCGCCCGTGGATGTCTGTGGGTGTAGATACCTACGCCCATGACCTCCTGGAGCTCTGCGGAGCCGCGAACGTGTTCGCATATCGCACGGATCGTCGTTATCCGAGGGTTCGGGACGAGGACATCGTCGCGGCCGCGCCCGAGCTGGTGATCCTTCCCGACGAGCCCTGTGCCTTTACGGAAAAAGATGTGCAGGAGCTGCGCAAAATGCCTTTACCCGCAGCGCAATCCGGCCGAATACACATGATCGACGGCACATGGGTGTCTTGGTACGGTCCGCGCATCGTCCGAGCAATCGAGACATTGCGGAACCTCATTGTCGCAGGGGGGTGACAAGGGTGCCGAGCCTGGCTCAAAACCTACGAAGTCGGGTGGAGATCGGAGGGCTCCTCGTGGGGCTCGTCCTGCTGTTCTCCGCCACCATGGCGTGGGGTTCCAACCTCACTGACGTTCGGCTCGGGGTCCACAAGGACTACACCCGGGTCGTCTTCCAGCTCGATGGGGCCGCGCCCTATCGCTTGCTGAACCTGCGGTCCGTCGACGACGGCACGCGCATCCTGATCGTGGCCATCGACGCGAATCCAGCGGAGATCCCGGTCGTGCAGGGCGGCAAGAGCCGGCAGGTGAAGGGAGTCCGGGTTCGCGAGGCCTCGACCGGCCTTGCCGACATTCGGATCCGCCTGCGCGGTGACATGGAGCTGAAGGAGTTCGTGCTCCGGAAGCCCGACCGCATCGTGCTCGATTTCTTCGACGCCGGTGCCGGGGTCGCGCCCCTGGCGTCGAGCCTGTCACCGCCGCCTGCGGTGGGCTCCACGGCGCCTGCTCCGACGCCCGTCGTCGAAGCGGAGCCCGAAGAGCCGGCGCCGAGCCCGTCCGCGCCGCCTGCCGATGAGCTGGCCGAGGCCCCGCCCGAGCTGGAGCCCGCGCCCGAGGCGGAGCCCCTGACCGCCGAGGTGCTCGGAGCGGCGGAAGCGGCACCCGAGGCCCCACCCGAGGAGGAGGCCAGCGACGCCTTCGCCGGTGTCGAGATCGCCGAGGTGGTCCAGGAGGAGCCGGCCCCGGTTCCGCCGCCCTCCGCGGCGCCGCTGCCCGACAGCGGATCCTCGGACAGCCTGCTGAGCAGCCCCGTGGTCCTCGCCGCCGTGGCCGGGCTGGCGGTGGTCACGCTGCTCTTCGTCCTGGGCCGCCGGCGCGGCGCGAGGGAAGAGGAGAGCCTCTCGCCCCTCGACCGGACCGACGGCGACCCGCCCGAGGGCGAGCTCTTCGCCGAAGACGAGGGCGTCGCCTACGGCGCCAGCCCGGAGGCCGAGGTGATGGCCGACGAGGAGCCCAGCGAGCCGGCCCCCTTCGTCGATCCGCCCCAGGATCACGATATCGAGCCCGAGGCCGCCGTCGCGCCGCCCGCGCCTGCTCCCATGGAGGAAGCCGAGATGGAACAGGGCTTCGATCTGCCCGGTACGCCCGAAGCCGGTCAACCGGTGGTGCCCGCGCCGCTCTCGCCCTCGGAGCTGGGCTCCGGCGAGGTCGGCAAGCTGGTGGAGGAGTTCGAGCGCCGCATCGCCCATCTCGAGAATCGCCTCGAGGAGGTCGTCGACGCCAAGGAGCGCCTGGAGCGGCAGGTGGCCGCCCAGACAGAGGAGCTGCGAGTCCAGCGCGCGGCGATCGCGCGGACCCAACGGGTCCTTCGCACCATCGCGCGGCCGGAGGACGAGATCTCGGAGCCCGCGCCGAAGCCCTAGGCTAGCCCTCTCGCACCAGGGCGAGCGCCCCCAGGGCGCCCGCGAACTCACCATCTTCCAGGTGGATGGGCTCCCGTCCGAAGGCGGCGGTCGTGCCGAGCAGGATCGCCCGCAGGGGCTCGTTGGCGCGCAGGGTGGTGCCTCCGTACACGATCCGCTTGACCTGGGCTCCGCCGGCGAGGGCGGCGCACAGGAGCGCGACGTTCTCCCCCACCAGGCCCATGATCGCGTGGGCCAGATCCTCGGGTGCGGGCGTTTGCTCCCGGGTGCGGCGCTTGCCGAAGGCGGCCGCGGTCGCATCGCCGATCAAGGGGATCTCGCCGGGCCTGTAGATGTCGCCCACCAGCAGGTCGACCTTGCGCCGGTCACCGCGCTGCGCCAGCTCGGTGAGGCCCGCGAAGTCGCGTTCGCCGACCAGCAGCGCTCCCAGGCCGAGGACCGTTCCGCCCCCCAGCGCCGTGCCGCCCAGGCGGTTGACGCTGCCGCCCCCGCACAGCATCGCCGAGGTGCCCGTCCCCACCGACACCAGCAGGAAGGCATCGTGCGTCGAGCGTTCCTGGTGGCGCATCAGCTGCTGCGCGCCGCGCCCCCAGGCGGCGAACTCGTTGACGACGACGGGTTCCCCACCCAGACGCTGGGCCAGCCCGGCGGCGCCAGCCCCGGTGAGACCCACCCGCTCGGGCTCGAGCTCTTCCACCATCCGGAGCAGCTCGGCTTCGTTCTCACTCGGGAGCAGGCGCAGCTCCCGTTCGCCGTCCTCTCGCCGGATCGCCAGCTTCGCGAGGCTCGCTCCCAGGTCGATTCCAACTGTGACGCTCACCGCGCCCTCCCTGGCCCTCCCCGAGGCACCCTCGCCCGGGCTTCGTTTCCCCAGCGGGGAGTCTCCTGATACCTTGTCACGCCAAGCCCTTCCGGTCGGCGACCCCATGTATACCCAGTTCTACGGACTTCGGGAGAAGCCCTTCTCCCTGAGCCCGGATCCCCGCTACCTGTACCTGGCCGATCCCCATCGGGAGGCCCTGGCGCACCTGCTCTACGGCATCGAGCAGGGCGAGGGTTTCATCTGCATCACGGGCGAGGTGGGCACCGGCAAGACGACGTTGTGCCGGACCCTGCTGCAGCGCCTCGAGGCGGGGACGGAGGTCGCCTTCATCTTCAACCCCCAGCTCTCGGGGCTGGAGCTGGTGCAGGCGATCAACGCCGAGCTCGGGCTCCCCGTCGAAGGCCTGGACCGGCGGGAGCTGATCGAGCAGCTCAACCGCTTCCTGCTCACCCGCCACCGGGAGGGGCGCCGGGTCCTGCTCATCGTCGACGAGGCCCAGGTGATGGAGCGCGATGCCCTGGAGCAGGTGCGGCTGCTCTCGAACCTGGAGACCAACACGGCCAAGCTGATCCAGATCGTGCTGATCGGTCAGCCCGAGCTGGACGCGGTGCTCGAGTCTCCCGATCTGCGCCAGCTGCGCCAGCGCATCAGCGTGCGTTGGCGGCTCGAGCCGCTCTCGGCGGGCGATGCTCGCGACTACGTCCGCCACCGCCTGCGCATCGCAGCCGGCGCGCCCCGGGAGCTGTTCACGGACCTGGCCCTGCGCGAGATCCACCGGCGCTCGAAGGGGATCCCCCGCGTCATCAACCTGCTGTGCGACCGGGCCCTGCTCGCGGGCTACGCCGCCGGCGCCAAGGCGATCGGCCTCGGGCTCGTCACGGAGACCGACAGGGAGGTACGCGCGAGCCAGCGCTCCGCTCCGCGCCGTACGGGAAGCCGCTTCTCCGGGTTCCTGCCCGCGTTGCCGACCTGGGTTCGCGACGGCGCCGTGCCGGTGATCGGGGGGGCCTTCCTGCTGGGGCTGGCCCTCGTGGGCTGGCTCAGCTTCGACCCCCTGTCGACGGCGGAGGAGGCGCTGCCGGGCGTCGCCTCGCCGCCTCCCGAGGAGCCCCTCTCGCAGCCCGCGGCTTCGCCCGCCCCGGTGCAAGAGCGGCCCTCCGTCGACTCTCCGCCGCCCGACCTCGAGGCCCTGCCGCCGGTCGACTCTCCGCCGCCTCTGTCACCACCCGAAGAGATCGGCCAGTGGGAAGACATGCCGCACCCCGACGACCTGGCGGCGCCGGTCGATCTGGCCACGGCCCTGGGGCGCAGCTCGCCGGCCGTGACGATCGCCGAATCCCTGGATGCCCTGCTCGAGAGCTGGGCCCAGCCAGCGGCCTCGGCCGAGCTGCTCGCGTGGCCTCAGCTGGTCGCGAGCCTGCGCGATCGAGGCTTCAACCTGCTCAGCCTGCGCGACGCGCGGCTCGCCACGTTGCACGCGGTGGACCTGCCCGCCTTGCTGGTGCTGCGCGCGCTCGATGGAGCGCCGCGCTACGCGGCGCTCACGGGGGTCGACGAGGCGGGGCTCGTGCTCGAGGGGATCGCGCCGGAGCCACTCGGCGTCCCCGAGGCGGAGCTCGTGGAGGCGTGGCAAGGAGAGGCGTACATCCCGTGGCGCGACTACGAAGCGCTTCCCCCGGTCCTTCGCCCCGGCGCTGCGGGCCCGAAGGTGGCCTGGCTGCAGCGCTCGCTGATGCGTCTCGGCCTGTTTCGCGGCGCGAGCAACGGGCGCTACGACGCCGCCACGATCGCCGGCGTCCGGGCGCTGCAGGAGCGGCTCGAGCTGGGCGTCGACGGCACCGTCGGACCCGTGACCAAGATCCAGCTGTACCGGGCGCTGCCCGGCTACACGGTGCCGGTTCTGCGCTCCTCTCGCGATGGGGGGCCGTCGTGAGCACGATCCTGAAGGCCCTGGAGAAGGTCGAGGAGGAGCGGCGCAGCGAGGAGCCCGGCGCAAGCCCGGCGCTCGAGCCGGGCCCGTCGGAGTCGGACGGCTCTGGCGAGCCGGATGCGGCCTCTCTCGCCACACCAGGCGAGCCCTTCGACCCGCGGGCCCCGCGTCGCCGGCGTTCGGCCATCGCGCTGGGCGCTGGCCTGGCCGTGCTGCTCGCGCTCGGGTGGGTCTGGCAGACCCTCTCCGAGCGCTCCGACACGCCTCGGTCCACCCTCGCGGCAACGAAGCCCGAGGCGGCCCGCAGGACCACGCGGCCTTCCGCAGCTCCCGGGCCCCGACCGGTCGCCGTGACGAAGCCCGCTTCACCACCGCGGGCCGAGGTCGAACGCGCGCTGCCGTCCGATCCCGTGGCGAAGGCCGCGCCCGCAGTCGTCCCGCCCGAGCCGGTGGCGAAGGCCGCGCCCGCAGTCGTCCCGCCCGAGCCGGTGGCGAAGGCCG
>NYZB01000100.1 GCA_002687015.1 Deltaproteobacteria bacterium | reverse complement strand
GCGAGAGCGGCCTGGCGGAAGGGTCCATGCCGTGGCGTGGCCGCACACCTGGCTGCTCCAGGAGGGGGGGCGCGAAGGTGGGGGGCTACTCGATCCAGCGGAGTGCCCGGGCTGACCAACGGAGCCGCGCCCGGCGACCTCGCAGGCCCGGGGCGGAGGACCCCTACGGTCGGCGCCTTTGGCACCCCAGAACCCCCGCCCTCACCAACCTTCCGGCGACCACCCCATCCATCCCGCGGCGGTCTGGCGGTGAGCGGGCATTCGCGGGGCGGCGGGGTAGGACTCGCCTCGGGGTCTCGGATCTCGCTTCTGGCGCGCAGACTCCTAGCCCTCGAAGAGCCCCACGATGAGCTTCCAGGAATCCGCCGCCGAGAAGACCAGCACGATGATCAGGATCGGCGGGACCACGAAGCGCAGCATGCCGATCCACAGGCCCAGACCCGGTGCTCCGGGCGCGCCCTCGGCCGCCGAAGCCTTGGCGCGCTCGCCCAGGACCCAGCCGACCAGGATCGAGAGGGACAGGCCGCCCAGGACGAGCAGAAGGTTGCCCCCCACCTGGTCCATGAGGCCGAGGACGTCGAGGCTGTAGGCGGAGGGCAGACCCAGAGCGGCGATCGCGCCGCCGGCCACCCAGCTCGCCTTGCCGCGCTCCATGTCGAGTCCGTCGATGGCCGAGGACACCACGACCTCGAGCAGGGAGATGGCGGAGGTCAGGCCGCCCACGACGAGGGCGACCATGAAGAGCACGCCGATCAAGCGGCCTGCGCCGCCCATCGTGGCAAAGGCCTTCGGCAGCGTGACGAAGAGGGCGCCCAGGGTGCTGGCGCTCACGTCCTCCTGCAGGCCCAGGGCGAAGACCAGCGGAAAGACGACGAGGCCAGCGACGAAGGCCACGCCGAAGTCCGAGATCGCGACCAGCATGGCTTCACGGGGCAGGTTTCGATCGCGGGACAGGTAGCTCGCGTAGGTGAGGATGGCGCCCATGCCGAGGCTCAGGCTGAAGAAGGCCTGACCGGCCGCGTCCTTCAGGACCTCGAAGTCGAAGATCGAGAGGAAGTCCGTGGTGAAGTAGTAGCGATAGCCCTCGACGGCTCCCTCCAGTGTCGCGGCGTAGAGCGCGAGGGCGATCACCAGGAAGCCGAGCAGCGGCATCAACACCAGGGAGGCGCGCTCGATGCCGCCGCGGATCCCGCCCGACACCACGAGGATCACCAGCCCCATGAAGCCCAGGTGCCAGAGGGCGGCCGAGTGGCCCGAGGCGAGCGCGCCGAAATGGGCGCCGGCGTCGTCGGGGAAGCCGTGCACCGCCGCCTCCACCACGTAGCGTGCCGTCCAGCCGGCGATGACGCTGTAGTAGGCGAGGATCACGAAGCCGGAGACGACGAACAGGACACCGAGGGGCCGCCAGGCGGCGCCCCCGTAGTGGACCAGGGCCTGGATCGGGCTCTTGCCCGCACCGCGGCCCAGGGCCAGCTCGGCGAGCATGACGGGCAGCCCCACGAGCAGGGTGAGTACGACGTAGAGGACGACGAAGGCCGCGCCGCCGTTCTCGGCGGCCATGTAGGAGAACCTCCACATGTTGCCGAGGCCCACGGCCGAGCCGACGGCGGCCAGGGTGAAGCCGAAACCAGCGGACCAGTGCTCGCGCGTTCCGTTGCTCATGCCGTCCTTATACCCGAATCGACCCCGGCATTGGGGGACCCGGGATGGGTCGGCAAGACGCCGCGATGGGTTCACGCCATGTGGAGGGGCGTGCCCCGAGATGCCGAGGGCCCGGTCGGCGTGCACCGACCGGGCCCTCGAGGAATGGGCGATTCGCCGCGATCAGCGCCGGCGACGCCTCCCGAACCCGACGAGACCGAAGGCGCCCCCTGCGAGGAGCACCAGGGTTCCCGGCTCGGGCACGCCGCAGGCCTCAGCCAGGCTCGCGATGCCGAACATCTCTCCGGCTGCGAAGCCACCCTGGCTGCCGAAGACCTGCTGCAGGACGTCGGCGGCAGCCTGTGTCCAGGCCAGCTCGTAGGTGCCGTCGGGGCGCACGTAGATGTCGAAGATCTCGATGGTCGCGCCGAAGATCCCCGTCTTGTTCTGAACCGCGCCGAGGAAGCCGGTCACCTTGTTGGCGCAACAGTCGAAGCGCAGCCCCTCGATGGCCACGCGGTCGCCACCCGATCCCGGCAGGAGGAAGGCGATGCGCGACGTGTCGTGCAGGACCGCCCAATCGGCGACGCTCGTGACCGGCAACAGGATCTCGCCACCCGGGCCGATGCTCGCCGCGTCGGTGGCCTCCATGATGATCCCGTCGTCCGCGATCTGGGTCTGGGTCACCTCGATCTCGCTGATGCCCAATGCGAGTGCCGGAACCGCACCTCCGCACAGCAACAGCGCCAAGACGAGCGCGCTCGCTCTCACTCTACCTGCAGTTCGCACAATCCAATCCTCCAATGCAGTTCGGCCCTCGGAGATGTGTGGTTTGGCGGAGGGGCTTGTGTCAGAGAAAGCGACGTTCCGGCGGTTTAGGGGCCTGAGTTTCGCCCCGCGGGGAATCTCCCGCAGGCAAGGAGCCGGCAAGTCGGACGGGGCGCCCCGAGGTCGCCCAACGACGCGCCGTCCCTCGACTTTCCTGGAGAGAACGGCTCCAGCCCGCCTGGCTATATTGCGCGCACCTCGGGAGGTGGCAGCGCATGGCGGTGCGTCGCAAGGGCGGCAGCGGGACTCGGCGCAAGACAGGGGCCGCGAAGCGCGGACCCAGGAAGACGGGCGGCAGGAAGCGGAGCTCGCGCAAGACCAGCGCGGCACGCAGGGGGACGTCGCCGGCGCGCAGGGCCATCCGGCTCTCGCCACAAGTCCGCCCCCAGCGCGCCAGGCTTCACGTGGACGTCGATCCGGTGGAGAGCCCGCACTTCGCGGGAGAGGTCACGTACCAGCTGAGCCTGCTACGCAGGACCCGCACCCTCGAGCTCCACGCGGAGGATCTGCGCGTCTCCAGGCCCCGGATCGAAGTGCAGGGTCGGCGGATCCCAGCCCGGCTCGTTCGGCGAGCCGACCGCGGGACCCTGGAGGTGCATCCCGCCGAGCCGCTACCCGCCGGTGAGGCCTCGCTCCAGCTCTCGTTCCGCGGAAAGCTGCGCAGCGACCTGCGCGGCCTCTACGACGCCCGCTCCGGCGAGCGTCGCTACGCCTTCACACAGCTCGAGGCGGCCGACGCCCGGCGCTTCTTCCCGTGCTTCGACGAGCCTTCCTTCAAGGCGCGCTTCCAGATCTCGGTGACCACGGGGCACGCCAACACGGTGCTCTCGAACGCACCGGCCGACAAGATCGAGCCCCTCGGTGGGGGTCGCAAGCGCGTCCACTTCAGGCCCACCCCGCCGCTCTCGACCTACCTGCTCGCCCTGGCCGTCGGTGAGCTCGAGGCCTCCGAGCCGACCTTCTGCGGTCAGACCGAGATCCGGGTCTGGCACGTTCCGGGGAAGGGCGGCCTCGGCGACTTCGCCCTGGAGGCGGCCCGCGAGACCCTGGCGCGCCTCGAAGCCTACTTCGACCTCCCCTACCCCTACGAGAAGCTCGACCTGGTCGCCGTGCCGGACTTCGAGGCCGGAGCCATGGAGAACGCCGGCGCCGTCTTCTTCCGCGAGACGCTGCTGCTGGTCGACCCGGCCACCGTCACCCTGCAGGAGAAGAAGCGCGTCGCCGAGGTGATCTGCCACGAGCTCGCCCACATGTGGTACGGCGACCTGGTGACGATGGCCTGGTGGGACGACCTGTGGCTCAACGAGGCCTTCGCCACCTGGATGGCCTTCCAGGTCGTCGACGCGTGGAAGCCCGAGTGGAAGATGTGGAACGACTTCCAGCACTACCGCTCCGCAGCGCTCGGCATGGACGCGCTCGCGCAGACGCATCCGATCTACACGAAGGTGCGCACGCCGGAAGAAGCCACCGAGAACTTCGACCTGATCACGTACGAGAAGGGCGCCTCGGTGGTGCGCATGATCGAGCGCTACCTGGGTGCCGAGCCGTTTCGGGCTGGGGTTCGCGCGTACATACGCGAGCACCAGGAGGGCAACACCGTGGCGGCGGATCTCTGGAACGCCCTCTCCGCCGCGTCGAAGCAGGAGGTGGAGCCGATCGTGCGGGCCTGGATCGAACAGCCCGGCTTCCCTCTCCTGCGCGTCGAGCGGAAGCTCGAGGACGGAAAGACCCGGCTCGTGCTGCGGCAGGAGCGATTCCGCGCGAAGGACGCCAAGACCGCCGGTCGGTCCCGGGCCGGGGAGGGTCTCTGGCCGATCCCCTGGGTCGGCCGCGTCGGGACCGGCTCGCGGCGCAGCCGAACCGAGCGGGCGCTGGTCACGCGGCGGCGCACGGGCCTGGAGCTGCCCCAGGCGAAGCCCCGCTTCCTCTACGGCAACGCCGACGAGGGCGGCTTCTTCCGCCCCCTGCACCGGCCCGAAGAGCTCCTGGCCCTGGGCCGGTCGCTCCCGGCCCTCTCGGCGGTCGAGCGAATGGGGTTGCTGGGGCACCAGTGGGCGATCGTGCGGGCCGGCCTGGCACCCGTCGCTCCGCTCCTCGACCTGGCCTTCGGCTTCGCCGGGGAGGAGGATCCGGACGTCCTCGTCGCCGTGCGCAGCCCTCTCGCCGGATTGGCCGCGAGCGCCCGGCGCTCGCTCGGCGAGGACGCGGCCCGTGTCCTGCGCGGCCGGATCGCCCTGGGTTTCGCGCCCGCCCTGGACGCCATGGGGCTTCGCGCGCGTGCGCGCGAGAGCGACGACGAGCGTCTGCGTCGCGCCGCCCTGCTGGCCCTCGTGGGCACCGTCGGCGAGCGCGAGGAGACCGTCGCCGCGGCGAGCTCCCTGTGCGCTGCCTACGTCGCCGATCGCGGCACCCTGGATCCGAACCTGGCCGATACGGTGGTGGGGCTCGCCGCCTCGCGCGGGGACGAGGCGCTCTACGAGAGCTTCCTGCGCGAGGCCGAGGGCGCGGCCACACCCCAGGATCGGCGCCGCTTCCTCATGGCACTGGGAGAGTTCCGCGACTCCGACCTGGTCGAGAGGACCCTCGCGCTGTGCCTGACCGAGACGATCCTGACCCAGGACGTCGCGATCCTGCTGACACGCATGTTCGGAAACCGGTTCGCGCGGGAGAAGACCTGGGCCTTCCTCAAGAAGCGCTGGGCGAGGCTGGTGCGGCGGCTTCCCCCGATGATGATCACGCGGCCGATCGAGGCCACACCGGCCCTGGGCACGCGCGCCCACCGGAGGGACGTGGCCGCGTTCTTCCGGACGCATCCCGTGGCCACGGGTCAGCGCGCGGTGCGGCAGGCCCTCGAGCAGTTCGACCTCGACCTGGCCTTCGACGCGCGGGTCGCCGGCGATCTGGAACGGTGGCTGGAGAGGGCGGAGCAGGGGTAGCAGGCGAGTTCGACTTTCGGTTTACTTTCGTCTTGCAGAGGCGAGGCGCCAGCAGCAGTCCCCCGAATCGCTTCGAACGGCTCCGCACCGTGCCGCCGGGAGCCCCGGGCAGCTTCGACCTGGGCCTCGAGCCCGACCCCGACGAGCCGCCCTTCGACCCGCGCACGATCTTCCTCCGGGATTCCTCGCGCACGATCGTCGCCACCAACACCAGCCCGGACGTCGGCTTCGACGCCAGCGTGAACCCGTACCGGGGCTGCTTGCACGGCTGCTCCTACTGCTACGCGCGCCCCAACCACGAGTACCTGGGCTACTCGGCCGGCCTCGACTTCGAGACGAAGATCCTGGTCAAGACCCGTGCGCCCCAGCTCCTGCGAAGACGGCTCTCCCTGCTGAGCTGGAAGCCCCAGGTGGTCGCCTTCTCGGGAGTGACCGACGCCTACCAGCCCGCCGAGCGTCGCTTTCGGATCACCCGCGGCTGTCTCCAGGTGCTGGCGGAGTTCCACAACCCGGCGGCGATCGTGACGAAGGGCGCCCTGATCGTGCGGGACACCGACGTCCTCGGCGAGCTGGCCGAATGGGGAGGCGCGTCGGTCGTCATCTCCGTGACGACTCTCGACGAGGATCTGCAACGCAGGATGGAACCCCTGGCCGCGAGGCCCCTCCGCCGGCTCGCCGCGATCGAGGCGCTCGCTGCGGCAGGCGTGCCGGTGGGCGTGAACGTCGCCCCGGTGGTGCCCGGCCTGACGGACCACGAGATCCCGGGCATCGTGGCCGCTGCCGCCGAGGCGGGCGCACGCTTCGCGGGGATGCTCGTCCTGCGTCTGCCCTACGGCGTGAAGGAGATCTTCAGCGAGTGGCTCGAGGCCCATGTTCCGGAGCGCAAGGAGCGCGTCCTGGCCCGGCTGCGCGAGATGCGCGGCGGCAAGCTGTACGACGGGCGTTTCGCCGTCCGCGGCCGCGGCGAGGGCGTCTACGCCGAGCAGCTCCGCGCGGTCTTCGACCTGGCCGCTCGCCGCTCCGGTCTGGCCGGCCGCGGCCCCACCCTGGAGACACGGCACTTCCGGGTCCCCCACACGGGCGAACAGCTCGGTCTGTTCCCGGAAACCTGAGGGTCGAAGGTCAGCGGAGCTCCAGCGAGCCGGCCATTTCCGCAACCGCGATCGATTCCCCGAGTCCCTGGCTCTGGCCATCCGGAAACCTGCCTCTCGGGCCCCAGACCGCTTCGCTCCTTTCTTTGACGCGCGGCGGGGCGGGGTTCATTCCTCAGAATGGCTCGGCCGGGACAGGGTGGCCCGCGCAGCGCGTGGACAGCGTGTCGCCTACGCGG
>NYZB01000099.1 GCA_002687015.1 Deltaproteobacteria bacterium | reverse complement strand
GAGGAAATAAAGCGCAGGCAGGCTACCTGGCCGTCGTCAGCAAGGTCGCCTGCGGCGAAAGCCGCGTAGGCGACACGCTGTCCACGCGCTGTGCGGGCCACCCTGCCCCGGCCGAGCCATTCTGAGGAATGAACCCCGCCCCGCCGCGCGTCAAAGAAAGGAGCGAAGCGGCCCCCCGCGCCAAGTGCACCCATCGCCCGGGTGGGCTGCCGGAGGCCCCCCGTCCCTGGGGAAGGGCTACCCGTGGTATCCGAGCCGGGCCGAGAGCTGGTCGGCGGCCTGGATGACCTGGCGGAGCAGCTCCTGGCGGAGGATCTCTTCGGGCACCCTGTAGCTCGGTGCGGAGATCGAGAGGGCGGCGATGGTGCGGCCGGATGCGTCGAGCACGGGCGCGGCCGCGCAGGACAGGCCGGCGGCGCACTCCTCGAGGTCGAGGGCGAAGCCCTCGCCCGCCACGCTCTGGAGATGGTCGAGGAACTTGTCCCGATCGATGATCGTGGTGGCCGTGTGGGAGGGCAGCTCGCCCTTCGGGGCGAACTCGCGCTCGAAGCGGTCCCAGGCGTCGGGCCCGGCGGCCGCCAGCAGCACCTTGCCGAGCGCCGTGCAGTGGAGGGGCATCCGCTGGCCCACCCGCAAGCGCGAGAGCACCAGCTGGTCGGGCTGCTCGCCATCGAGATGGGTCACCTCGAGATCGAGCAGGGCGCCCAGGTGCGCTGACTCGCCCGTGGCCACCGACAGGGCTTCGAGCACCTGGCGGCCGTGGCGAGCCAGGTCGCGGCGGCGGGCGAAGGAATGGCCCAGGTCCTGGCAGGCGACCCCCAGCCGGTAGCGCTCGGAGTTCTCCATCTGCTCGACGTAGCCACGCTCTTCGAGCGTCGCCAGCAGGCGGAACACGTTGTTCTTGTGGAGCGAGAGGAGGCGGGAGAGCTCGGTCACGCCGAGCTCCTCGGATTCGGACTCGCGGAAGGCCTCGAGAACGCGGAGGGCGTTCGTCACCGTCTGGATCACGTACTCGCTCTTGGGACGGCGCGGCGACTTCGTTGAGTTGGGGGGGGGTGCCATGGGGGGCTCCGGCCCGCGTCACCAGGGGGGCGCGAACCTGTGAAGGGCTAGGAGCGCGCGTCACCAGGGGGGCGCGAACCTGTGAAGGGCTAGGAGCGGTTCTTGACCTTCTCCCAGTCTGCGAGGAAGCGCTCCAGACCGATGTCGGTCAGGGGGTGCTTCACGAGTTGGTGAATCACGCTTCCGGGCATGGTCACCACGTGGGCGCCCATCATGGCGGCCTCCACGACGTGGATCGGATGCCGGACGCTGGCGACGAGCACTTCCGTCTCGAAGCCGTAGTTCTTGTAGATCGTCACGCACTGCTGGATCAGGTCCATCCCGTTGGACGAGATGTCGTCCAGCCGCCCCACGAAGGGTGAGGCGAAGGTGGCCCCGGCCTTGGCGGCCATCAGTGCCTGGCTGGCGCTGAAGATCAGCGTGCAGTTCGTCTGGATGCCCTGGGAGGAGAGGGTCTTGAGCGCTTTCAACCCCTCGAGCGTCATCGGAACCTTGATCACGATGTTGTCGGCGATGCGCCGCAGCTCGGCGGCCTCGGCGATCATGCCATCGTGTTCGAGGGCGGTGACCTCGGCGCTGACCGGACCCTCCACGATCTTGCAGATCTCCTGGAGGATCTCTCGGGGGTTGCCTTCCTCCTTGGAGAGGAGGCTCGGGTTGGTGGTGACACCGTCGAGAAGCCCCATCTCGGCCGCGTCCCGGATGTCGCTGACCCTGGCCGTGTCGATGAAGAACTTCATTTCGTCTCTCTAGAGATTACCCGTCGAGGACCGATCGAAGAACAGCATCTGCGGGGGGAGCAGCATCGGAATGGGCCAGGACCTTTGTAGACGAGGCGACGATCCCATGTCAACGACGGGAGGTGCGAAATAGCCGGGTTTTTCGAGCTGACACGAAACTATGTCAGGGCGCCGGATGCTCTCCCGCCGAAGCTGAGGTCGTCTGGTCCTCCTCGCTCCCCGAGGGAGCGCCCCTCTGTGCGCTCTCGGTCGCGATCAACTCGAGAATCAAGAGCGCGACGCCGATGACGATGGCCGTGTCCGCGACGTTGAAGTCGGGCCAGGAGTAGCCACTCCACAGACGGAAGTGCAGGAAGTCGATCACCTCGCCGTAGCGCAACCGATCGAGGAGGTTCCCCGCCGCTCCCCCGAGGATCAGACCCAACGCACCGGCGGAGAGTCGGTCCCCTGGGGTCAAGCTTCGGAAGAACGAGAAGATCAGGACGATCGCGACGGACGTCGCAATCAGGAAGAACCACTTGCGGAACGGTTCCGGCGCCGTCGCAAACATCGAGAACGCAGCGCCGGGATTGCGGACGTGGGTGAGGAAGAAGAAGCCATCCACGACCGCGACGCGATCGCCGTAGGCGAGCGAGCTCACGACCCACTGCTTGGTCGCGATGTCCAGGGGCAGACTGAGCAGCAGGCCCCCGAGAAAGACCTTCAGTTTCGGGGTCATCGGGCGCCGGACGGTATCACCGCAGCTCTCGGGCGTCGAGCCGACCGTCGGCCCAGCTCTCGGGCGCGCGGGCTCCCACCTCGCGGAGCAGCTCACTGCGTCGCTCCAGCACTCCCCGCAGGCCGCGGGCGTGGAGATGTGCCCCTTCGGGTGCCTCCTCCAGAGCGAGCAGGGTCTGCGCCTGGTCCACGTAGGAGACCCCAGCGGCGTCTCCGCGCTCCGCAGCCTGCCGTGCGAGAGCGAGGAACGCATAGGGATTCGTCGGGTCCACCTGCAGCGCGCGTTGGTAGAGGGCCCTGGCGCGGCCGCGGTCGGGGCCTGCATCGGCTTCCAGCCCGCGCAGCACCAGGCGCGTCGACGCGCGTCGGGTCGCGTCCCCCTGGGCCGCCACGTCGGAGATGCGGAACGGCTCTGCCCTCGGGGGCCCCGACCAGCTGGCACAACCCGCCGCCAGCGCGAGCGACAGGATCGAAACCACCAGCCGGCTCACAGTCGATCCAGCCAGCGCTTGAAGAGCCGTTCGATGAGGCCGGGCGACTCCTCGCGATCTGCATGGGCATCCCAGGGGCGCCGCGGTCGACGCGCCCATTCGGGACAGGTGGACGACGGCTCGGTTCCCCTCAGGAAGTACTCGGCTCTCTGCGCAGGGCAGCCCGCAAGGGCCAGCGCTCCCGTGTCCGGGTGCACCGCGACGCGCGTCACGTCACCCGGCGGCACGAAGCGCCCGCGAATGTGACCGCCAGTCGCCGTGCGGACGAACCGGGCCCAGATCGGCACGGCCACCCGGGACGATGCCAACCCGAGGCTGCGGGGCTGATCGAAGCCCACCCAGACGGCGACCACCAGCTCCGGGGTGAAGCCAACGAACCAGGCATCGCGCTCGTCGTCACTCGTCCCGGTCTTGCCCGCGATGGGCCCGTCGATGCCCGCCTGTCGCAACGCGCGCGCCGTGCCGCGGTCGACGACTCCCTGCATCAGGGAGGTCGCCAGGAAGGCCGTCCCCTCGTCGAGCACGCGCTGGAAGCGGATCTCCTGGCGCTCGGCCGTACCGCCGCGCGGATCGACCACGTCCTCGAAGGTCCGGATCTCGGGGCGCAGCCCCCGGTTCGCGAGCGTCGCGTAGGCGCGAGCCATCTCCAGGGGCGAGACGTCCGCGGCCCCGATCGCCAACGACGGCACCCGCGGGAGGGGTGTCTCGATGCCGAGGCGGCCCGCGACCTGGGCGATGCGCTCGGCTCCCACCTGCTGCCCCAGCCGTGCCGCGGCCACGTTGTAGGATCGCTCCAGGGCCGTTCGCACCGTGACCACACCGTGGAACTTGCGGTCGAAGTTCCGGGGCTTCCAGACCCCGGAGGTGGTCTTCACCTCGAGCGGGTCGTCGGAGATGGTGCTCGCGAGGGTGATCCGGGGCCCACCCTCCCGCGGCTCGAGTGCCGCCACGTAGACGAAGGGCTTGAAGACGCTCCCCGCCGGGCGCCGCGCCTGGGTGCAGCGGTCGAACTGGCTGCTCCCGTAGTCGCGGCCGCCGACCATCGCCAGGACCTCTCCCGTCTGGGGTCGCAGGGCCACGAGGCAGGCCTGCAGGGTCCCCGGCCCCTCGGCGAGGGCGGGACGCCCCTTCTCGAGATCGGCCAGCCCTCCCCGCACCGCCTCGGCCGCGACCCGCTGCAGACGCAGGTCGAGGGTGGAGTAGATCTCGAGACCCTCGGTGGTCAGCGTCCCCGAGTCGTAGTACTCCGGGAGCTGGCGACGCAAGGCGTCGAGGAAGAAGCGCGCCTCGCGGGGCTCCGGCGTCACGGCGGCCACCTTCAGCGGGCTCGACACGGCCTGTTCGTAGGCCGAAGCGGGGAGCCGGCCCTGCTCCAGCATCAGTCGGAGGACGAGGTCCCGCCGCCGGGTGGCGCTCTCCCTGGAGCGATGGGGCGAGAGCCCGTTCGGGCTCTGGATGATCGCCGCGATCAGCGCCGACTCGTGCACGTCGAGGTGCCGGACCGACTTGCCGAAGTAGAGCCGCGAGGCCTCACCCACGCCGTGGATGGCCGTGGCACCGCGCTGCCCGAGGTAGATCTCGTTCAGGTAGGCCTCGAGGATCGCGTCCTTGTCGTACCGGACCTCGATCAGCACGGCCATCAGGGCTTCCTGCGCCTTGCGGCGATAGCTCCGCTCCGGCGTCAGGAAGAAGTTCTTGACCAGCTGCTGGGTGAGCGTGCTGCCGCCCTGGGTAATCCCACCCGCCTGGAGATTGGCGACGAGGGCTCCGAGGATGCGGCGGAGATCGATGCCGAAGTGCTCGCGGAAGCGTTGGTCCTCGACGGCCAGGACGGCCTCGATCAGGTGACCGGGCACGTCGCCGACCCGGACCAGGTCGCGTTGCTCGTGGTCGGGCCCGTAATAGGCCCCGACCAGCTCGGGCTCGAGCAGGAGCGCTCCGAGCTCCCGGCCCGTCTGCACGTCGCGCAGCTCCTCCACGTCGCCGTTTCGGATGCGGATCGCGACCAGGCGCGCCGGCTCCGACCGGCTGGGGTGGTCGAAGGCGCGGCGGTGCACCCGTACGCCCCGTGGACCCCAATGGAAGCGACCCACCGGAAGATCGGTCGCACGTCCGATCTCGCGGTAGCCGAGCCGCAGCAGGGTGGCGCGGAGGTCGATCTGCGCGAGCTCGAGACCCGGATAGAGGATGGTGGGTGCGGAGAGCACCCGGGACGGCACCCGGAACAGCCTCCCCTCGAAGCGGTCCACGACGATGCGATCGAGCTGCTGGGTGGTCTGGCCGAGCAGGAAGCCCGCGACGCCGCTGGCCAGGAGCAGGATCCCGCCGACCCAGCGCCGCCAGCGGAGCCCGGCCCTGGGGCGGGAGCTCCGACGCCCGCCCGAGCGGCGGCCCTTCCTGGCCTGCTTCCGGCGCTGCTTCGCCGCCACGTTTGAATCACCCCCGGTCCTGTGGGCCGAGACGGGCCCCGCCAGCCCGGGCGGAGCCGGGCCGCACCCCCAGCAGCCGACGGTCAGGCTCGCATATGCTCTTGGGGGCCGCAGCCGGGGCCTCGGTTCCGGTTGCCGGCAAGCTGCCAGCCGGGCCGCCCCCCGGGCCACCTGCGCTCGAGCCGGTGGAGCCATTGTTGCAAACTGCTCGCGTATTTCGGAGAGTTTCCCCATGTCGGCCAGGGATACGGGCAAGAGACCGGGCGCCTCCGGAAAGCCGTGGGGCGGACGCTTCCAGCAAGCGACGGATCCGACCGTCGAGCGCTTCAGCGCCTCGGTCGCCTTCGACCGTGCCCTGGCCCGCTATGACATCCGCGGCTCGATCGCCCATGCCCGGATGCTGGCCCACAGCGGCTTGATCGAGGCGGCCGATCGCGACGCGATCGTCTCGGGGCTCGAAGCCATCGGTGCCGACATCGACGCGGGTCGGTTCGCGTTCTCGGACCGCCTGGAGGACATCCACATGAACGTGGAGTCCGCGCTTCGCGAGCGCATCGGTGAGGCCGCGGGTCGGCTTCACACCGGCCGCAGCCGCAACGACCAGGTGGCCACGGACCTGGCGCTCTACCTGCGCGATGCCGCCGAGGCGGCGGTGCAGGGGCTGATCCAGCTGCGCGGTGTCGTGCTCGAGCGGGCTCGCGAGCACGTGGGCACGGTGCTGCCCGGCTACACCCACCTGCAGCGCGCCCAGCCGGTGCGCCTGGCTCATCACTGGCTCGCCTTCTTCGAGATGTGGACCCGGGATGCGGACCGCTTCCGCGATCTGCGGGCGCGCCTCTCCCGCGCACCCCTGGGCTCGGGGGCGCTGGCGGGCTCGACCCTCCCGCTCGACCGGGCCCATACGGCCGACGCGCTGGGCTTCGAGGGGCCCTCGCGCAACAGCATGGACGCCGTCGCCTCGCGGGACGTCGCGCTCGAGTTCCTGTCCGCCGCGGCGATCTGCATGGTCCACCTCTCCCGGCTCTCCGAAGAGCTCGTGATCTGGTCGTCGAGCGAGTTCGGCTTCGTCGAGCTGGCCGACGCCTACTCGACCGGCTCGAGCCTGATGCCACAGAAGAAGAACCCGGACGTCCCGGAGCTGGTGCGCGGCAAGAGTGGAAGGGCGATCGGCAACCTGGTCAGCCTGCTCACGGTGCAGAAGGGCCTGCCCCTGACCTACAACCGGGACCTCCAGGAGGACAAGGAGCCGATCTTCGATTCGGCGCGCACCCTCGGGGACAGCCTGGAGGTCACTGCCGGCGCCCTCGCGACCCTGCGGGTGGACGTCGAGCGCATGCGCGAGGCGGCCGGTGACCCGATGCTGCTCGCCACGGATCTGGCCGAGGCGCTGGTGCGCCAGGACGTCCCCTTCCGGGAGGCCCACGAGGTGGTCGGCAAGCTGGTCGCCCACTGCGTGGAAGGCGGCCTCGACCTGGGTGCCCTATCCAGGGATGAGCTCAGGCGTTTCCATCCCGCATTCCCTGCGGGCGCGGGGGAGCTCCTCGCCCTGGAGCGGGCTCTCGAAGAGCGCGCACTGGTGGGAGGTACGGCCCGAGCCCGGGTCGAAGAGGCGATCGCGGAAGCCCAGGAGCGGCTCGACCGAGAGCAGGAGGAGAGCGCGTGAGGACCCAGTGGGCCCGTTGCGAGCAGGAGGAATACGCGTGAGAACCCCTTGGGTCCGTTGGATGGTGCTGGCCGGGCTGCTGGCCGTGGGCATCGGCTGTGGCAAGAAGGGGCCGCCGATCCGGCCCGTCCCGCCGACGCCGCCCGGCGCCGAGGCACCGGCCCCCACCCCCGCGCCGCCGGCCGGCGGCGAGGCCCCGGAAGGCAGCGCCACCCCGTGAGCCCTTCGCTCTCGTTCACGAAGATGCACGGCGCGGGCAACGACTTCGTCGTGCTCGACGGCGTGCGCGACGAGCTGCCGCCGTTGGAGGCCCTGGCCAGCCGCATCGCCGACCGCCACACGGGGATCGGCTTCGACCAGCTCCTGGTCGTGCGGCCGAGCCAGGCAGCCGACTTCCGCATGGAGATCTTCAACGCGGATGGCTCCCAGGTGGAGATGTGCGCCAACGGCATCCGCTGCTTCTTCAAGTACCTGCGCGACGCCGGCCACACCGATGCGGACGAGCTGCGGGTCGAGACCCTGTCCGGGGTCGTGATCCCGCGCTGGGCGGGCGAGGGAAGGGTGACCGTCGACATGGGGCCCCCGGTGCTGGCGCCCGCGAAGATCCCGACGACGCTCGGCGACCCGACCGGAGCCGGGCCCGTGCTCGACGTGCCCCTCGAGGTGGGCGGCGAGAGCCTGACGGTCAGCGCCGTGTCGATGGGCAATCCCCACTGCATCGCGGTGGTCGACGACGTCGACCATTTCCCCGTCAAGGGGCTCGGGCCGGAGATCGAGCACCACCCGGCCTTCCCGAATCGCGTGAACGTCGAGTTCGTCGCGATCGAGGCCCGGGACCGGATCCGTCAGCGCACCTGGGAGCGGGGCACGGGCGAGACCCTGGCCTGCGGGAGCGGCGCCTGCGCGACCGCCGTATCCCAGATGCTACGGGGTGTGGTCGACCGCGAGGTGACGATCGCCCTGCGGGGCGGCGACCTGCGCATCGCGTGGCAGGGCGACGACGAGAGCGTGTTCATGACCGGACCCGCAGCCACCGTGTACACGGGGAGCTTCGATCCGGACGAGCTCGCAGGGGGATGAGCCCATGTTCCGAGGAGTCCTGACCGCCCTGGTGACGCCCTTCAAGGATGGCGCCGTGGACGAGCGCGCCCTTCAGGAGCTGGTCGAGATCCAGGTCTCGGCGGGCGTCGACGGCCTGGTCCCGTGCGGGAGCACGGGCGAGTCTGCCACGCTCTCTCATGACGAGCATCGCCGGGTCGTCGAGGTGGTCGTGGCCTCGGCGCGCGGACGCGTTCCGGTGGTGGCGGGCACAGGTTCGAACTCGACCCGGGAGGCCATCGAGCTGACCCGGCATGCCAAGGAGGCCGGCGCGGACGGCGCGCTCCTGATCTCGCCCTACTACAACAAGCCGACCCCGGACGGGATCGTGCAGCACTATGCCGCGATCGCGGCTGAGACCGCCTTTCCGCTGGTCGTCTACAACATCCCGGGTCGCACCGCGTCCAACATCCTGCCCGAGACCTTCGCGAGGCTCGCCGAGATCGAGCAGGTGGTGGCCGTCAAGGAATCCTGCGGGGACCTGTACCAGGTGGCCCAGCTGATCCAGGCGACTCCGGACAGCCTGGCCATCCTGTCGGGCGACGACTGGGCGACGCTGCCGATGATGGCGCTCGGCGGAGCCGGGGTGATCTCCACCTCGTCGAACGTGGCCCCCAGCCACATGGTCGAGCTGGTGCGCGCGTTCAAGAGCGGCGACCTCGAGCGGGCGAGGGAGACCTACTACCGGTTGCTTCCGCTCTTCGACGTGCTCTTCTGCGAGACGAACCCGATCCCGGTCAAGGCTGCCCTCGCGCTGCGCGGGCTGGTCCGTGAGGAGATCCGCCTGCCGCTCACGCCCATTACGCCCCCGAACCGGGAGCGGCTGCAGGTCGCGCTCAAGGAGTTCGGACTCCTGTGACGGAACGAGCCATGGTGGAGATCGGACCGCGATGAGTCGCCGGCGCATCCTGGTGGTCGGTGCCCTCGGCCGCATGGGCGAGCGGGTCCGCGCCGCCCTGGGAGAGCACGCGGCCCTGGAGCTGGGTGGAGCCCTGGAGATCCCGGGGCACCCCGACCTGGGGAGCGAAGTGGCTCCGGGAATCCAGCTCGGCGACGACGCGTGCGCGGCGCTGGAGGGCTGCGATGCCGCGATCGTCTTCGCGAGCCCGGAGGGGACCCTGGACCTGCTTCGGGTCGCAGCCGAGCAGGGCGTCCCCTGCGTGGTCGGCACGACCGGCTTCGAGCCCGCCCAGCAGGAGGAGATCGAGCGGCTCGCGGGCAAGGTCCCCCTCGTGGTGGCCGCCAACTTCTCGGTGGCCGTCAACGTCCTGTTCCACCTGGCCCGGGAGGCGGCAGCCCGGCTGGGGGATGGCTTCGACGCCGAGATCGTCGAGATCCACCACACCGCCAAGGTCGACGCCCCGAGCGGCACGGCGCTCCGGCTCGGCCAGGCCGTGGCCGAGGGACGCGGCCTGGCGCTCGACGAGCACGCCGTGCTGTCGCGGGAGGGGCACACCGGCCCGCGCCCCCAGGACGCCATCGGCATCCAGACCCTGCGGGGCGGCGACAACCCGGGCGAGCACACACTCTACTTCGTGGGGCAGGGCGAGCGCCTCGAGCTCGTTCACCGCTCGGCCACCCGCGACCACTTCGCCCGGGGGGCGGTACGCGCCGCCGAGTGGGTGCTCGACAGGGCGCCCGGCCTCTACGACATGGAGCAGGTGCTGGGCCTGGACGGGGGCTAGCCCCGGCCAGCCCCCGCATGCGGCGTGACCTAGAGCCCGTCTCAGAAATATCCAGAGTGCCCGGCCCTCCGAGGAAGGCCGACACGCGTTTCACATTTCTGAGACCGGCTCTAGACTCAGCGCCGTGACCGGGCCAGCTGCGCCGATCGGACGTCTCGTCGCCGCGAGCTCGATGGAAGACGTCGAGCAGCTGTCCGTCGCCTTTGGAGAGGCCCTCTTCTTCACCACGGCCTGTCCCGGACGCGAGGTGAACGAGGACGCGATCGGGGTCTTCCCCCTGGGCGAGGGGCGCGCGGTCCTGGCCGTGGCCGATGGAGTGGGCGGGCAGCCGGCCGGCGAGAGCGCCTCCCGCCGGACGCTCGAGTGCCTCTGGGACGCGCTGCTCGCGGCGCCCGACTCGGAGGAGAGCCTTCGGACGCCGATCCTCGACGGGATCGAGGCGGGCAATCGAGCCCTGCTCGAGGCGGGGCATGGTGCCGCAGCCACCCTGGCCGTCGCCGAGCTTCGGGGCCGGGAGCTGCGCAGCTACCACGTGGGGGACGCGGCGATCCTCCTCGTCGGCCAGCGCGGGCGCGTCAAGCTCCAGACCGTCGCGCACTCTCCCGTGGGCTACGCGGTCGAGGCCGGCCTCCTCGATCCCGAAGACGCCTTGCACCACGAAGAGCGACACCTGATCTCGAATGCCGTCGGAGCCCCGGACATGCGCATCGAGATCGGCAGCCGCCTCGTCCTGGGCAGGCGGGACACCCTGCTGCTCGCCACCGACGGCCTCTTCGACAACGTGCACCAGGGTGAGCTGAACGAGACGATCCGCACCGGCGCACTGGAGAAGGCAGGCCGGAGCCTCCCGGCGACCTGTCGCGCTCGCATGGAGGCCGCCGCACCGGGCCTCCCCTCCAAGCCCGACGATCTGGCCTTCGTCTTGTTCCGACCGGGTCGGTAGCCGAACGGCCCGCTCTCCGGTCGTTCTCTCAGCCGAAGGAGCCGGCTCGCCGCTCCCGCCGGCCGCACCAGGGACAGTGCCGCCAGTGGGCCTTCGAGACCGGCCAACGGCAGCGGGGGCAGCGATCCGGAAGGTCCGGATGGGACCAGGGACGCTTGGGCTTCTGCTTGCACCGCGGGCAGTAGCGCATGAAGGCCCGCAGCTCGCCGTCGCAGCCGCGCCGGGGGCAGGTCCGCTCGGCGCCGGCGTCGGGCCGCGGGGGACGACCGTTGCCCTCGAGACGTCCCGGGTAGCACCACGGGCAGGCGGTCCACTCGGCGCGCACGCCGCGCTCGCATTCGGGACACACGAGCGGGTAGCGCGTGATCTCGCGGAACGAGTTGTCGGCGCTGCCACACCACGGACACCAGGCCATGGTCTCGGCAATCGGGCCTTCGCAGCGGTGGCAGCGGAAGCGCATCTCGAGGGCGGCGCCGTGGCGGCGGCGGAAGTGCTCGGCCTCCACGGCCAGCGGGGAGCGGGTCGGCGGCGCCACCCGGCGGCGGCGGCGCGGCTTCGGCGCCG
>NYZB01000098.1 GCA_002687015.1 Deltaproteobacteria bacterium | reverse complement strand
TGTCCCGGCCGAGCCATTCTGAGGAATGAACCCCGCCCCGCCGCGCGTCAAAGAAAGGAGCGAAGCGGCCCTTCACCAGCGGAGCAGATCAGAAGGGCACGAAACGCCTCGGAGGGCCGAGCGTGCTGGCTCCCGGAGGTCGCCGGCGGAATCCGGTAGTCTCCCCCACCTCCCACTCAGAGACAGGCGGAACGACCTCTCCATGAACGACATCAACATTGCAGACGCCCTCGAGACTGCGGCCGAGATCCGAGGCGACGGGAACTCCCTGATCCAGGGGGATCGCACCCTCTCGTGGCGCGAGGTCGACCGGCGGACCCGCAACCTCGCCGCCTGGATGAAGGAGCAGGGGGCGACCCAGCAGGGCAAGGTCGCGATCTACTCCTACAACGGCCCCGCCTACATGGAGGCGGTCGGAGCCGCGTTCAAGGCCTCGCTGGTGCCCGTCAACGTCAACTACCGCTATCGCGAAGAAGAGCTCCGCTACCTCTTCGACAACTCGGACAGCGAGATCATCGTGGTCCACGAGGACTTCGTGCCGCTGGTCGCGAGCGTGGTGGGTGATCTGCCCAAGGTCAAGGCCGTGCTCGTCGTCGAGGTCGAAGGTGGCGCCGACACCTCGGGCCTGCCTTCTCCGGCGCGCTACGAAGAGGTCGTGGAGGAGGATCGCGAGCGCGTCAGCACGCCGCGCAGCGGCGACGACCTGCTCTTCCTGTACACCGGCGGTACCACGGGCATGCCCAAGGGTGTGATGTGGCGCCAGGGCGACCTGTTCGCACGCTTCGGGGGTGGCGGCATCGGGGCCGCGCCGACCAGTCTCGAGGCCTACCGGGAGTTCGTGCAGGGGCAGGCGGGCGCCTCGCGCCTGCTCGTCGGGCCGCCGTTGATGCACGGCACGGGCTGGTTCACGTCGATGATCTCGTGGCTGGCGGGCGGAACCGTGATCCTGGCCAGCGACCCGAAGAGCTTCGACCCGGCCGACATGCTCGCCACGATCGGGGCGCAGAAGGCCACGGGTCTCACGATCGTCGGCGATCCCTTCGCACGGCCGCTGGTCCGCGAGCTCGCCGAGAACCGCGATCGCTACGACATCTCGTCGCTCCTCGTCGTCATGTCGTCGGGGGTCATGTGGAGCCAGGAAACCAAGGCGGCCCTCATCGAGGTCAACTCGACCATGGTCCTGATCGACGCCTTCAGCTCCTCCGAGGCGATCGGCATGGGCTCGTCCGTGACGTCGGCGGCCGGCCAGGTCAACACCGGGAAGTTCGCCATCACCGACACGACCCGTCTCTTCGATGCCGATCTCAAGATCCTCGAGAGCTCGCCGGGCGTGAAGGGAATGGTCGGCGTAGGTGGCCCGCAGCCCCTGGGCTACTACAAGGATCCCGAGAAGAGCGCGCGGACCTTCGTCGAGGCGGAGGGCCAGCGCTTCTCGATCCCCGGGGACTGGGCCGTCATCGACGAGGATGGCGTCACCCTCTCGCTCCTCGGTCGGGGCTCCGTGTGCATCAACACGGGCGGGGAGAAGGTCTTTCCCGAAGAGGTCGAGGAGGTCATCAAGCGCCTCGAGGGCACCCGGGACGCCGTGGTCGTCGGGGTCCCGGACGAGAAGTGGGGCGAGGCCATCACGGCCGTCGTCTCCACCCAGAGCGGGGAGTTCGACGAAGAGGCGATGCGCGCGCACGTGAAGGAGCACCTCGCCGGATACAAGTGCCCGAAGCACTTCGTGCACGTCGACGAGGTCTACCGCTCTCCCTCGGGCAAGGCCGACTTCAAGCGAACCCGCGAGACGGCCCTCGAGGCGCTCGGCATGGGCGACTGAAGGATGCATCGGCGAGAGGGGAAGACGTGATGAGTGGGCTCTTGTTGCTGCACCTGTTGGGGATCGGCGCGTGGATGGGGTGCGTGGCCGTGGAGGTGCTGATCGAGGCGCGGCGCGGAGGGAGCCCGGAGCTGCACCTCGACGCAGCGGCCCTCCACCTGAGGATCGATCTCCTGGTCGAAGTGCCCGCCCTCCTGCTGGTGGCCTGCACGGGCATCGCAATGCTGATGAGCAGCACCTTGACGGCCCTGCTGGTCCTCAAGCTGTTCTTCGCGGCGGTGGCCGTCGCGTCCAACGCGGGCTGTGTGTGGATCGTGTTCAAGAGAAGGCAGGCGATGAAGATCGGGATCGAGGCGGTGGAGGCCGAGTCCGCCCGAATGGACAGGATGAGCCTCCCGCTGCTCGGGTCGTGGCTGATCACCCTGTCGATCGGAACCTACCTGCTGCTCGGCTCCTGAAGACGGGCGCGCATCCGGGGGAGGCGACCCCATCGCTGAAGAAGTCGACCCGCTGCTCGCTCGCAAGGCGAAGCGAATTCGCAGGACCCTGGATCGGCTCCATCCGGACGTCCCGGTGCCCGGCCCCCACCCGCGCCCCTACCAGCTGCTGGTGTCGGTCGTGCTCTCGGCCCAATGCACGGACCAGCGGGTGGCGGCCGTTCGCCCCGCGCTCTTCGCGCGCGCCGCGACGCCCGCGGCGATGGCGAAGCTCCGCGTCTCCGAGATCGAGAGGATCATCCGGCCCCTCGGTCTCTCCGAGCGCAAGGCCCAGGCGATCTCGAAGCTCTCCCGGCTCCTGCTCGAGCGCCACGGCGGCAAGGTGCCCCGGAGCTACGGCGAGCTCGAGGCGCTGCCGGGCGTCGGGCACAAGTCGGCCGGCATCATGATGAGCCAGGGCTTCGGGTTCGACGCATTCCCCGTCGACACGCACATCCACCGCCTGGCCGCGCGCTGGGGGCTGAGCTCGGGTCGGAACGTGCGCCAGACCGAGCGCGATCTCATGGGGCTCTACCCCTCGTCCGCTTGGAACCGGCTCCACCTGCAGATCATCACCTTCGGCCGCGAGCACTGCCCCGCCCGCGGCCACGAGGCTTCGCGCTGCCCGATCTGTTCCTGGGCGGCGAGGGGGTAGGATCCCGAGATGACGGAGGAGCCTCGCCCCGCGGCCGATGCCGACTTCTTCCGGGAGCTGGCCCGACTCGACGCCGCCCTGCTGGCGGCGCTCTCTCGATTCGAGGGCATCGGGCGCCGGCTCCACCCGCCGGACTTCGACGCGCTGCGGGCCGAGCTCCGGCCCGCCGCCGAGGGCCTGGACCAGGCGCTGGCCAGCTTCCGCGCCTGCCCACCTGCGGAGGGTCTCGAGGGCATGGCGGGGCACGTCGGCCGCGTGGGCGATCACCTGGCGCGAGCCTGCGCCGGCTTCCTCGAGACGGCGCCGGGCCCCGATGAGATCCTGCGGCTCCTGGGAGCGATGCGCGAGCACGGTCGAGCCCTGGCCGAGGCCTATCCGTTGCGTCGCGTCCTGCCGGGGATCGGCCGAAGCTTCGTCGAGCCGGGGTTCCACGAGAACGGCGTCGAGCTCGATCCCGAGCGCCCCAAGGCCGACCGCGGCGAGCCCGGGGCCCGCGTCGGGATCCTCTCGGCGGCCAACGGCCCGGAGGCTCGCGGCGGCTTCTCGCTCTACGTGCCGGAGTCCTACGACCCGGTCGAAGCCCGGCCCCTGGTCGTGGCGCTCCACGGGGCGTATGGCCACGGTGCGGACTTCCTGTGGAGCTGGCTGCGGGAGGCCCGGAGCCGACGGATGCTCCTGTTGGCGCCGACCTCGCGGGGCTCCACCTGGTCCTTCAACGGGCCGGACGTCGACGCGCCCGCCCTGGCCTCGATGCTGGGCTACGTCCGGGAGAACTGGAAGGTCGATCCCGAGCGGATCCTCCTCACGGGGCTCTCCGACGGCGCGACCTACACCTTCCTGAACGGGCTGCGCGAAGACGCGCCGTACACCGTGCTGGCCCCGATCGCGGGGCTCCTGCACCCGGCGAACCTCGCGAACGGGAACGTCGAGCGGGCCAGGGGCAGGCGCATCTACCTGGTGCACGGCGCGCTGGACTGGGTGTTCCCCGTGCAGGTCGCCCGCGAGGCCGCCTCGCTGCTCGAGGCTGCGGGAGCCCGGCTGCACTACCAGGAGCTCCAGGACCTCTCCCACACCCATCCCCGGGAAGAGAACGCGCGGGTTCTCGACTGGAGCTGGGGCGAGCTGGGACGCGACTGATCGCCCGTCTCGGGACCGGTGTCCGTGGGGGTCGATCGCATCTACCATCGGCGCGCGAGGCCGCGGGTGGCCGTTCACCGCACGCCATCGCTCCGGCGGGGAGCGACTCCGTCGTCCCGCTCGCGGAGTAGCCGAGATGAGCGCAGGGGAATCGAGATGACTTCAGGAACCACGGCACGCAAGCTCCCCCAGACGCCGGTCGACCGGGCGCCGAAGCCGCAGCTCGGGACCGACCTGATCCCGAAGGAGCGCTACCTCTCGCCCGAGTTCGCCGAGCTCGAGTGGAAGCGGATGTGGACGAGAACCTGGCTGCTGGCCGGCTTCGAGCGCGACATCCCCGAGCCCGGCGACTACTTCACCTTCGAGATCGGCCGGGAGTCGATCCTCGTGGTTCGCCAGGAGTCCGGCGAGATCCTGGCCTCCTACAACGTGTGCACCCATCGCGGCAACCGTCTGCGCGATCCGGGCCGGGGCCACGCGATCTCCTTCTCGTGCAGCTACCACGGCTGGATGTTCGGGCTCGACGGCGCTCTCGAGTACGCGCAGGACCCGAAGAGCTTTCCACAGGGCTGCCCCGCCAGGAGCCTGGGCCTCGGAAGGGTGCGCTGCGAGAGCTGGGCGGGGCTCGTCTTCGTGAACCTCGATCCGGAGGCCGGGCCCCTGGTCGACTACCTGGACGTCATCCCCAGCCACCTCGACCCCTACCACTTCGAAGAGATGAGCCTTCTCGACGACATCACGGTCGAGGTTCCCTGCAACTGGAAGGCCTCGATCGACGCGTTCAACGAGCCCTATCACATGGCCGCGACCCATCCGGACGTGCTGGTCTTCAGCGACGACGTCAACGTCCCCATCGACTGCTACGAGCGCCACACGCGGATGATCATGCCCCTCGGCGTTGCGAGCCCTCGTCATCCATCCCATGGCGAGCTGAACGACGAGATCCGGGAGGACTTCCTGCGCCGCTACGGCGTCGACCCCGACACCTTCGAGGGAGGCGCCGAGGACGTTCGTCCGGCCATCGCCAGGGTGGTGCGCGAGGCCCACGGGCCGGCGCTCGGCGCCGATTTCTCGGAGCTGCGCGACGAGCAGCTGGTCGACGACTTCCACTACACGGTCTTTCCGAACCTCACCTTCAACATCTTCGGCATGACGGCCTGGCTCTTCCGCCATCGGCCGCATCCGACCGATCCGAACCGGATGTACTTCGACTTCTTCAACCTGATCCGGGCGCCCGGCCGCAGCGAGCGCCCCGAGCACGCGGACCTCGTCCTCACCGACGACCTGGTCGTCGAGCCGACGGGCGGCGGCTCGAAGCTGATCGGGCAGGACTTCTACAACCTCCCCCGCGTGCAGGCCGGAATGCACTCCGAGGGCTTCGCCGGGCTCCACCTGGGAGACCAGGAGGTGAGGGTCCGGCACTTCCACGACACCCTCCTGCGTTACCTCGAGGGCAAGGGCGAAGCCGGCGGGGAATGAGGGCAGGAGCCCGAAGGGGAAGAGCGCATGGTCGATCTACGGATTGAGGGCGGCACCCTCGTCTCCGGCGTCGTCACCTTCCGCAACGGAGAGGAGACCGGCGCTCGACCAGGCCAGATCATCCGCCACTAGGTCGGGGGCGGTCTCGCTGCGGCGCGGTGCGACTCCGAAGGAGAGGGGAGACGATGCAGAAGCTCCGCGTGATCCAGGGCTACACGGGCGACATCGCGCAGCACCAGATCCGCGTCATCACGGCATGCCCCTCGATGGAGATCGTGGGCGCCTACGTCCATCACGAGGAGAAGAAGGGCCTCGACGCCGGAGTGATTGCCGGCATCGATCCCCTCGGCGTCCGGGCGACCACCGACCTCGACGAGATCCTCTCCCTCGATGCGGACTGCGTGCTCTACAACCCGCCCATGGAGCGCTACGACGAGATCATCCCCATGCTCGCGAGCGGAAAGAACGTCGTCAGCATCATGGCCGGCTGGAACCCCAAGAAGCGCTCCTGCTTTCCCGAGATCGCGGCCGCCTGCGAGGCCGGTCAGTCCTCGCTCTACGGCACCGGGCTCAACCCGGGCTTGAGCTACGAGCTCGCCCTGCTCGGCTCCTCCATCTGTACCGACATCGACTCCATCACCATCAAGACCTGCGAGCCCCAGGCCTCCCTGAGCGAGGTCTTCCTGCAGATGTTCGGCTTCGGCAAGACCGAAGAGGAGCTCGCCGAGGGACCGGCTGGCGTCTACGCGATCTTCGCGAGGACGCTCCAGCAGGAGACCGACCTGCTCTGCGAGGAGCTCGGCCTGCCCCACGACGGAAGCGACTTCTCCTACGAGTTCGAACCGGCGACCCGCGACTACGAGGACAAGATCGTCGTTCGCAAGGGCACGATGGCCGGGCTCCTGGTGAAGGCCTCGACGACGCTCGCCGGAGCTCCGGTCGCGACGATCGAGCTCCGCTTCCTGCTCGGGACCGAATTCGTCCGGGAAGGCTGGCTGGAGGGCGGCCCCTCGCAGGGCTGGATCGAGGTGGACGTCAGGGGAACACCGGGAAGCCGGTTGACCCACGACATCTACTCGGAGCGGGACGTGATCGGAACCTGGTCGACCGGTACGAAGGCCATCAATGCCCTGCCCTTCGTGTGTGCCGCGAAGCCCGGCCTGCTCTCGCCGCTCGACCTTCCCTTGGGGCGCATGTTGAAGCTCAGCAGCTGATCGAAGGAGCTGGCGGCCCCGAGCGCGACGAGGCAGGCTTCCGCTCCGATCCCGAGGCGAACACGGCGCGCGAGGAGAGCTCGATGCTCACCCGTCTGGATGAAACGCTCCTCCACCAGACCCCTCGCACCTTCGGCGAGGTCTACACCAGCGACCACCGCTTCTTCGATCGCTGTTGGTTCTGCGCCTACGATCCGGAAGGGTCCATCGGTCTGATCACGGGCATGGGAAGCTACGCGAACATGAACGTGATGGACGGCTTCGCCGCAGTCCAGTGCGGCGGCAAGCAGTACAACCTGCGCGTCTCCCGCACGCTGCGGCCGGCCGTCGACGACCCCTCTTGTGGCCCGCTCCGTCACGAGGTGGTCGAACCCCTGCAGGAGCTGCGTCTGGTTCTCGAGCCCGGCGACTACCCGATCGCCTTCGACCTGCGCTGGCTCGGGTTCCTGGCGGCGCACGAAGAGGCGCCCCACCTGACGGAGCTCGACGGCCGCACGGTCGAGGACTACCGGCGCTTCGATCAGATCGGCCAGGTCGACGGCTGGATCGAGGTCGAGGGCCAGCGCCACGAGGCCCGGCATTGGTTCGGCGCGCGTGACCACAGCTGGGGGGTCCGCAGGGGGGTCGGGGGCTTCGAGCCCTTCACGGGCACGCTCCCGCCCGAAGCCCGTGGGCTCTTGTTCGGCTGGCTGGCCTGGGCCACGGAGGAGGGCGGGGGCCAGGTGCAGTTCCGCGAGAACGGAGAGGGCGAGCGGCAGTACCTGGACGGTCGCCTGGCCAGGCCTCCTTCGGAAGGCCGCGCCGAAGACCGCGTGTGCGGGCTCGACCACGAGATCCGCTTCATCGAAGGGACGCGGGCCTACGAGCGCGCCGAGCTCTGCGTGCAGACCGAAGGGGGCGCCAAGATCGAGATCGAGGCGCGCCCGCTTCTGACGGCCTGGGCCTACGTCGGTACGGGCTACGACCATGGCTTCGCCGACGGCAAGGGCCTGGGCGCCTATCGCGGAGAGCTGTTGCTCGAATCCGACGTCTACGACGTGTCGCATCCCGAGGACGTCGTCCGGCCCGATGGGCAGGTGCTTCGCCCCGTCCACCGCGAGCAGCCCGTGCGCCTGCTCGTCGACGGGAAGCCGGGGACGGGGCACTTCCCGATCATGACGGTGGGCCGCGTGGCGCGCTACGGGCTCGGGACGTGACGGAGATCGGCGAGGTCGAGCGCCACTTCACCGAGCGCCTCGGCGCGGAGGTGCATTGCCGCTCGCTGCGCCAGACCTTCCCAGGGCAGTCGCAGGAGACCTGGCTGGTCGAGCTTCGCCTCGGCGGCGGTGAAGAGCGGGGCTACGTCCTCCGCATCAACCCGCCGGGCGGGGGCATCGTCCCCTACCCCCTCCGGCGCGAGTGGGAGGTCTACGCGCGGCTCGCGCGGACACCGATCCCGGTGGGCCAGCCCCTCTGGTACGACGAGGACACCGACTTCTTCGAGGGACGCCCCTTCTTCGTGCGCGAGCTCGTCCTGGGCAGCACCGAGGTGCCGGGCGTTCACGAGCCCGGTCCCGCGGGAGATGGCCTCCGCGAGCGCGTGGCGATGGAGCACGCCGAGCATCTGGCCCGGCTGCACACGCTCGACTGGGAGAGCGCTGGCTTCGGAGAGATCCTCGACGCACCGGCGAGCCCCGAGCAGGCGCCCCGGCTGGAGCTCGACACGTGGTGGAAGATCTGGGACGAGGTACGAAGCGACAGCTTCCCGGCCGTGACGGAGGCCTTGTACTGGTTCGAGGCGGAGCTTCCGAAGAGCATCCCCCGCATCTCCCTCCTCAAGGGAAACAACGGACTCGGCGAGGAGATCTGGCGCGACGAGAAGATCGTGGCGCTCTCGGACTGGGAGCTGGCCGCGCTGGGCGATCCGGCCCAGGACTGGGCCTTCTCCCAGGGCATGCTCGAGCTCTGGGATCGAGAGAAGACCCTCGCACACTACGAGGAGTGCGCGGGCTTCGCGCTGCCCCGCGAGAACCTGGCCTTCTGGCGGGTCTGGACCGTCTTCAAGTCGATCTGCTGCACCCACGCGGGGCTACGGGGCTTTCTCGACGGTCGCGACCTCCGGCCTGCACTGCCCGCCATGGGCTTTGGCGCGGTGAAGGTGGGCGAGCAGATGCTCGGCGGATTCCAGGCCATGGGGATGGAGCAGGCCGCCAATCTGATCTCGACGATGAGTGGCGGGCAGAGGGGGTAGGGGAGTGCGACCGACGTCCAGGGAGCTGCTCGAATCGATCCGCTGGGCCCTCGACGAGAAGGTGGCCCCTGCGGTGCAAGACCGCTGGGCAGCGAGCACGCTGCGCTCCGTGCGGACCCTCCTCGACCACCTCGTGGTGCGCGTCGAGTGCGAGCACGAGCTCGCCGCCGCCACGCACGACGACCTCCGAACCGTGTTGACAGAGGTCAGGGCCCTCCTCGACGACGCGGCGAGCGAGCCCTGGTCGTCTCTGCGCGCAGAGCTGGACACGGCCCTCTCCGATGACGCCGCCCCCCTCGAGACCCAGAGCGCCCAGCTCCTCGATCTCTGCGATCGCCTCCTCCGCGCCCTGCGCAGCCACCCGGCTGGAATCCCCGCAGGAACCGGCGAGCACGTGCATTCCCTGCTGACGGCCTTCCTTGCCCGCCAGATCGAACGCGAACGCCCCCTCTTCATGCCCGCCTTCATGGGGAAGCTCTTCTGACCTGCTTCTCGGTCTTGGCTGGGCGGTGAGCGCCGCTTCGCTTCTTTCCTTGACGCGCGGCGGGGCGGGGTTCATTCCTCAGAATGGCTCGGCCGGGACAGGGTTACCCGCGCAGCGCGTGGACAGCGTGTCGCCTACGCGGCTTTCGCCGCAGGCGACCTTGCTGACGACGGCCAGGTAGCCTGCCTGCGCTTTATTTCCTC
>NYZB01000097.1 GCA_002687015.1 Deltaproteobacteria bacterium | reverse complement strand
CGCGCCGGCCGCCGCAAGCTCCACCTCGAGCGGGGTAGCGCCTTGATGAGCCTGCGCGCCATCGAGCGCGCCGACGTGGCCCTGGTGCTCTGCGACGCGCAGGAGGGGTTCACCGACCAGGACTTCCGGGTCCTCTCCCTGGTGCGCGAGCGCGGCTGCGCGGCGGCGCTGATCGTCAACAAGTGGGACCGCATCGAAGGCGAGGAGCACGAGGGGGCGCGCAAGCGGCTCGAGGACGAGCTCGCGCGGCGCCTCGCCCCGCTGCGGGACGTGCCGGTCCTGCGGATCTCGGCCCTGACCGGAAAGGGCGTGCGAAAGCTGCCCCGCCTCGTCTCCCAGCTTGGCAAGGCGGCCTCGATCGAGATCCCGACGGCCGAGCTGAACCGCTGGCTCCAGGACTGCGTGCGCCGTCACGAGCCCGCCATGGCCCAGCGCGGCAGCCGGAGGCGGCCGATCAAGTTCTTCTATGCCACCCAGGTGGCCTCGAGGCCTCCGACCCTGATCCTGTTCTGCACGGACCCGCGGGCGGTCCAACCCTCCTACCGGCGCTTCCTCGAGAACCGCCTGCGCGAGGAGTTCGATCTCTCCGGGGTTCCCGTGCGGCTCAAGCTCCGGCGCCGCAGCGAGAGCGGGGAGGACGGGGGCCCGCGCCGTGCCTCGAGAGGGCGGTTCTAGAGCGGATCGACTCCAGCCGATACACTCGCGCGCCACCCGGCTTCTTCGTGTGGGCGGGGGGGAGGACTACACCGTGGCGAAGCGTCCGGATTCGAAGCCGGCGACCGAGACTCTCGAAGAGATCGAGGGGCTCTTCGATCGGCTGGCGGACTGGGTGTCGGGCAACCCGCGCATCGTGCTGGGAGTGCTCGGCGGGGTGCTGGGCCTGGCCGCGGCGATCGGCCTCACCCAGACCGTCCTCACCCGCGGAGAGGAGCGTGCCTCTCGCGCCATCTCCGAGCTCGAGACCGAGTTCCGCCGCGCGATGGGTGCCCAGCCCGGGGACCTCGAGCTGCCCGAGCTCGCCAATCCCGAGGCCGGCAAGGCGACCCGCCTCGAGTACATCGACAAGTTCCTCGCGGCGGCGGAGGAGCACGACGGCTCACGCGCCGCCGTCGCGGCCTGGCTCCAGGCCGGTGAACTCCAGGAGGGGGTCGGCGATCTCGAGGGCGCGCTCGCGACCTGGCGTTCGGCGGCCGAGGGGGCGCCGGCGGGGAGCGAGGTGCGCGGGTTGGCGCTGCTCCGCCATGGAGCCGGGCTCGAGCGCAGCGGCGACTTCGCCGCCGCCGCCGCCGCCTACGGCGAGGCCGGTGCCATCGAGGGCTTTCCTGCCCGGCACATCGCCCTCGCCCACGTCGCCCGGTGCTGGGTGGAGGCGGGGGACGAGGCCAAGGCCCTCGCCGCCTACGCAACGCTCGAGGCCGCCGAACCCGCAGCGGGGGCGATCCCGGCGCACGTCGAGGCGCGCCTCGAAGAGCTGCGGGCGCGGCACTCCGCCCCCGAGGCCTTTGAGGCGGAGGCGGCCGAGCCCACGGCGGCCGAGCCGGAGGCCGGCGAGACCGCGGCGGCTTCCGAGGCTTCCTAGCCCCCAGCCCGAGTCGCCGTGGCCCCGGCGGCGCTGCCCGGGCGATAGCGGAAGACATGGCGGGAGAGGTGCGAGAAGAAGCCCTCCAGCGTGGTCACCTTCGCAAAGAGGTCTTCCCGCTGGACGATCTCCACGAGCTCCGGCCGCCGCCTGCGCGCCAGGCCCTCGCGGCCGTACACGACGAAGAAGGGGATCCCCTCCGCGTCGGCTCGTTCCATCAGGCGAAACAGGTGCTCCCGGTCTTCGACGTGGAGGCAGCGCGGGTCGTAGTACTGGGAGCCCTCGTAGATCGTGGCCGTCAGGATCGCCTCGTTGCGAGGGTCGCCGGGGTCCAGGGTCGGCCGGGTGGCCTCGACCGAGCCGCGCATGGGCTGGATCGGGGCCCGTCGAAGAATGCGGCTCGCGGGCCCCGTGGCCACGCTGAAGCCCAGGAGCAGGGCGACGACCAGGGTGGTGGTCAGGCCCCTGCGCACGCCCGGATGCCCGATCCATCGCGTCGTCCAGGTCGTGCCGATCGCCGCGAGCACGACGAGGCTCGGCAGGGCGAAGATCATGTACCAGACGTAGACGTGGCTACCCAGGGCCCACGCTTGCAGCCAGGTGAGCGGAAGGGGGAGCGTGAGCGCCGCCGCCACTCCGACCCGGGCATCGCCGCCGCGGAGCAGACGCAGGAGCCCCGCGAGAGCGAAGGCCAGCACCAGCCAGAGCGTCGCCTGCATCAGCACGGGATGGGCGGCCGCGAGGTCCTGGAAATCGACCCTTGCCGGGCCGGGCCCGGCGCGGCCCCACGGCACGCCGACGACCAGGTGGGCCAACAGGTCGCGCGCCAGCGCCATGCTCACCTCGCCGCGCTGCTGGGTCTGCACGTAGCTCCAGAACTGGGCCAGGTTCGGAGCCATCACCTGCAGGAAGGCCGTCGCCGAGAGGGTCAGCGCGACGGCGTAGCGCGCGAGCTGCTCGCGCAGCCGGGTCGCCTCATGGCGGCGGCCCCGGAAGAGCAGGCCGAGCAGCGCCAGGTTCGTCACTGCCAGGATGAAGAGTGCGGCCGGATAGGTCCAGAGCACGAGCGTCTGGCACGCCGCGAACAGGATCCAGGCCGGCCAGGTGCCGGTTCGGAGCACGCGCAAGGTGGCCAGCCAGAGCGCGGGGATCAGCGCGAGCAGCAGGGAGTAGCCACGAGCTTCGGTGCTGTAGCGGAGCAGCCAGGGGTGCAGCGCGAGCAGCCATGCCGCCGCCGCGGCCGAGCCCGGATGCCCCAGGCGCAGGACCAGGAGTGCCGCGCCGGCGATCGCCAGGAGGCCCGCCGCGAACGCGGGCAAGCGGACGGCGACCTCGTTGCGGAGCCGCTCGGAGGGTTCGGTCAGGATCGCCCAGGTCTCGTTCGAGAGCCGGGCCAGGATGCCGAAGGGAACGTGGTTGTTCGGCTTGCGGTAGAAGTGGAAGGTCTCCCGCCACTTGAGCTTCGGGTCCCTCCAGTGGTCGTCCTTGAATGAGGGGATGCCGGCGATCGAGGTCCGCGCCGCATAGGCCTCGTCACCCCAGAAGCTGTGGGAGAGCCGGGGCAGACCCAGGACGGCGTGCGCCAGCATGGCCGCCGCGATCGCCACGAGGAGCCAGCGCGGAATCCCGCGGGGATCGGGGAGGGAGAGGGCAGGGGGCCCCGGTCGCCCGGCGGCGCGCCGGGTCCAGAGCGGAGCCGTGAGCAGCAGGACCATCGCGACGAGCCCGGTTCCGCACGCCGCCCAGTAGCTCCAGGTGACCACGTAGTTCTTGGTGGCAAGCCAGTCGCCGGAACCGCGTTCATCGAACGCCGCGGCCATGCCGTCCTCGCCCCAGGGCTTGTCGCCGAGCACCAGGTGGAGGCCAACCGCCAGCACCACGAGCCCCAGCAGGACGCGGGCGCGGCGCAGCGCACCGGCGTCCGATCCCAGATCCCCCGTCACCACGCCCCAGCGCCCCCCAAGAACGTCAGAAGGGAGGCATCGTAACGTTTCCCCCGGCAGCCTTCCTGCCGGATTCAATGTCCGATAAGGAATATTATGTCAATTAGAAATCGGAGGGGGATGTGGGGGCGAAGACGGCTGACCGCACGAAGCGGCCCTTCTCCACCAGGTCGAGGCGGGTGCGCGCGCTCGAGATCCCGTTCCCCGGCCTCTTGGTGCCGAGAGACGTGGCGGTTCCTCGGCGCACGAGGCGGTCTCGACGATGTCTCGCAAGGAGTGTGGCCAGCCAGTTCTTCATCGGTGCGACTCCTCAGCGGGATGCGAGCGGGAGCTTTCGTCCCGGCGGATTCAGGACGCGTTCTCTCTCCTCCTCTTGGAGTGGCATCGGGAGGCGCCTTGGTGGCACGAAAAGACAGGGAATCCGAGACGCCCCCAGGGGGTGCTGGGTTGCATTGTCGTAACCTCCAGCCACACGTGCGATCCGGAGGGCCCATGAGCATTGCTGCGGTTTTCTTCGATACGGAGCTGACCCGCATCCGGGAGCCCGATCCGCGGATCCTGGGACCCTGGCGCCGGCCGAAGCAGATGCTCGCCGACCAGGACATCGGGGGGCGCACCTCGATCCACGACGAGGCCACCGCGCAGACGGTGGGCTTCCAGGGCGGCGCGATCGAGGGGCCGACCCACTTCAGCCAGTTCGTCCCGCTCGGCCACGAGCTGTTCGGCGAGGCCTGGCACGAGCGCGGCTGCATCTCGGCCCACTACCTGAGCCCCTGCGTGGAAGGCGACGAGGTCCAGGCCTGGGCCGCCGAGGCTCCAGAGGGCGCGAAGCGGGTGGCCGCGGGTGCGACGAAGCGCGATGGGACCCCCGTGCTCTCGGCCACGCTCTCGATCGGGCCCGACCATCCGGAGACCGAGCTCGACGCCCTGCTCGGCCGGATCCGACCCGCCGAGCAGCTCGTCATCCTGCGCGACATGGAGGTGGGTATGAAGGGCGCGGAGATCGAGCGCGTGCGGATGGACTTCGACCAGCACATGGGCAAGCTCTACCCCTTCAGCCTGGTCCAGAAGCTGGCCGTCATCACCGAGCCCTGCCGCTACTACACCCAGGACGGAGGCGCGTCGTCTCCCTGGGGTCGCCCCATCGTTCCCCTCGAGATGATCAGCGTCCTGACCCAGTACACGGCCTACCAGGCGCGCTTCCCCGTGCGTCAGCCGGTCGTCGGGCTCTTCGCCAACCAGGAGATCCGCCTGCTCGACGGCCCCCTCTTCGTCGGCGAGGAGTACCTGCTCGAGCGCGAGGTGATCGCCCTCAGCGAGAGCCGGCGGGTCGAGTCCCACTGGGTGCGCACCTCGGTGCGCGAGGCGAAGAGCGAGCGCCTGGTGGCCACGACCCTGCTGAACAGCGCTTCCATGAAGGCGTCCTTCCCGAACTACGACGAGGAGCGGGCCGCGGCGGCGGGAAGCTAGGCTGCGCCCAGGCGCTCGAGGGAGGACTCGAGCCCGGCGATGCGCTCGCGGCAGCGCGCGGCCCGAGCGCGGGTCTCGGCGACCACGTCGGCCGGCGCCTTGTTGACATAACCCTCGTTGCCGAGCTTTCGCTCGTAGCCCTCGAGCTCCTTGCGCGCCTTGGTGAGGTCCTTCTCCACCCGCCCACGCTCCGCGTCGAGGTCGATCACGCCCTCGAGGGGCAGGACCACCTTCAGGTCGGGCTCGTCGTGGACGGCGGCCTGGGTGGGCACGGTGTAGCCGGCCGGCTCGGCGATCGTCAGCTCGGAGATCTGGGCGAGGCGCTGGATCTCGCCGCCCAGTCGGGTCAGGGTCTGGCGCACGGGATCGCTGGCGGAGAGCAGCACCGCGGGGACCCGCTGGCGCTGGGGAAGCCCCGACTCCTGGCGAAGGTTGCGAAGCCGGGTGACGGCCCGCTCGACGCGATCGAACTGCTCTTCGGCGTCGGCGTCGCGCAGGCTCTCGTCCACCTCGGGGAACGGTGCCACCGCGCAGAACGGCACCTCCTCGCCCCAGCGAGCTTCGCGCCCGGGCAGGCGCTGCCAGATCTCCTCGCTCTGGAAGGGACAGATCGGATGGAGCAGGCGCATCGAGGTGTCGAGCACGTGCACGAGCACCGCCCGGGTCGTGTCGCGGACGCCCTCTTCCACGTCGGGCGAGAGCGCGTCCTTGACGAGCTCGATGTACCAGTCACAGAACTCGCTCCAGAAGAACTGGTAGATGCCGTTGGCCGCCTCGTCGAAGCGATAGGCCTCGATCGCCGTCGCGACCCGCTCGCTGGCGGCCTGCAGGCGCGAGAGGATCCAGCGATCCGCCAGGGAGAGGCGGTCACGGCAGGCGGCGAGAGGCGGAGGCGCCTCCTTCCCCATGCCCATCAGGGCGAAGCGCGTGCCGTTCCAGATCTTGTTCAGGAAGGCCCGGTAGCCTGCCACGCGCGGGATCGAGAGCTTCACGTCCCGGCCCTGCCCCGAGAGGGCGGCGAGGGAGAAGCGCAGGCCGTCGGCTCCCGAGGCCGGGATCCCCTCCGGGTACTCCTTGGCGAGTCCCTTCAGCACCTGGGGCAAGAGCTTCTCGGGCACCGGGTAGGTGCGGGTCTTCTCGAGCAGATCGTCCAGGCTGATGCCCCCGATCACGTCCAGCGGGTCGATCGCGTTGCCGAGCGACTTCGACATCTTGCGGCCGTGGGAGTCGCGCACCATGGCGTGGAGGAAGATGTCGCGGAAGGGCGCCTCGCCCATGAAGTGGCAGCCGAACATCATCATGCGCGCCACCCAGTAGAAGAGGATGTCGAAGCCCGTTTCGAGCACGGCGCCCGGGTAGAAGGCGCGCAGGTCGTCCGTCTCGTCCGGCCAGCCGAGGGTGGAGAAGGGCCACAGGCCGGCGGAGAACCAGGTGTCGAGGACGTCCTCCTCCTGCAGGTAGCGCTCGCCGCCCTCCCCTTCGCAGAGCTCCTCGCGGGATGCGATCGAGAACTCCCGCACGAGATCGTCGTCCAGGCCGTCGAGGGCCAGGCGCAGCACGGAGCGGAGGTCTTCCCCGCCCGCCAGGGCCTGCAGGGCGGAGGTGCTCGCACCCTTCCGTTCGGCGTCGCGCCGCACGGCGTCGGCCAGCTTCTCGAGGTCGTAGAAGACCGGGATCCGGTGTCCCCACCAGAGCTGGCGACTGATGCACCAGTCCTGGATGTTCTTCATGAAGTGGTCCCAGGTCGACTTCCAGCTCGCCGGGATCATGCGGGTCTGGCCCAGCTCGTCGATGGCGGCACAGGCCTTCGCCGCGAGCGGCGCCGCGCGGACGAAGTACTGGCGCGAGAGCATCGGCTCGATCGCGTCACCGGAGCGCTCCGAGATGGAGACGGCGTGGCTGATGGCCTCGCTGCCGCGCGCCAGCCCGACCTCCTCGATGCCGGCCCTGACCCGCTCGCGCGCCTCGTAGCGATCCTGGCCCTGGAAGGGACCGCCCTGCTCGTTCACCCGCGCGTCGAGGTCGAAGATGTTGATGAAGGCGAGGTCGTGACGCTTGCCCATCTCGAAGTCGTTCGGGTCGTGGGCGGGCGTGACCTTGACGGCGCCGGTGCCGAACTCGCGGTCGACCATCGGGTCGGCGATCACGCGCAGCTCGCGCTCCGGGAACCAGGGATGGCGCAGCTTCTTGCCCAGGAGCGCCGTGTAGCGCTCGTCCTCCGGGTGCACGGCGACGGCGCTGTCGCCCAGCATCGTCTCGGGGCGCGTCGTGGCCACGACGATCTCCGTCGCGCCGCCGGCCTCCTCGCCTTCGGCCAGCGGGTACGCGAATCGCCACAGCTCGCCCTCCCGCTCCTCGTGCTCGACCTCTTCGTTGGAGAGCGCCGTGCGCGTGGCCGGGTCCCAGTTGACGAGCCGCTCGCCCCGGTAGATCAGGCCCTCGTCCCAGAGCCGGACGAAGGCCTCCTTGACGGCCCGCGAGCACATCGGGTCGAGGGTGAAGCGCTCGCGGCTCCAGTCCGCGGCCGCGCCCATCACCTTCAGCTGCTCGACGATCCGCGAGCCGTTCTTCTCCTTCCAGTACCAGACCCGCTCGACGAAGGCCTCGCGGCCGAGATCGTGGCGCGACTGGTCCTCGTGGCGCTTGAGCTCGCGCTCCACCACGGCCTGGGTGGCGATGCCCGCGTGATCCACACCCGGCAGCCACAGGGCGTTCCGCCCCTTCATCCGGTAGTAGCGGATCAGGATGTCCTGCAGCGTGACGAAGAGCGCGTGCCCGTTGTGCAGGGTGCCCGTCACGTTAGGCGGCGGCATCATGATGACGTAGGGCTCGCGGCCCGCCTCGAGGGTCTCCGCCGCGTCGGCGTGGAAGACCCCGGCATCGCTCCAGATCGGATACCAGCGTGCCTCGACCTCGGTGGGGTCGTAGGCCTTGGGGAGCGGCTCGGCGGCGGTCGTTCGGCTCACGGCGCGGGAGTGTGGCAGGTCGTCGGCGTCTTGTCGCTCGACGGGTGGCCCGCCTGCAGGGCGTGGGCCGGAGGGGCCGGGCTCAGCTTCGGCCGGCGACCAGCCCGAGGAGAATCGAGGCGATGCCCAGCTCGAAGAGCCGGTCGAAGTTGGCCCCAGGTGCGCTCGTCATCAGCCCGTCCCAGGCTTCTCCCAGCTCCGCGTCGTGGAGCCGTTCCCCCACCAGCTCGTGGTAGCGCCGGATGTCCTCGGGGTGGTCCCAGTGGGCGGCCAGACCCCGTTCGACCCGGGAGAGCGCAGTCACCTGGTAGAGCAGGATCTGGGCCGCATCGATGCACCGCGCCGCATCCAGCCCCGAGCCCACCAGGGCGGCAGCGAGGGCGGCGGTCGCGCGCGCATTGAACGAGGAGAGCGGAAGCCACTCTCCGTCGAGCAGGGCCAGCTCTGGATGCGCGTCCAGGGCGTTTCGGACGGCCCGGCACACCTCCATGCAGGCGTCCTCCCAGCTCTCGGTGCCCGAGGCCCCGGGCTCGGGAAGGACCGCCTCCTCGGCGGCCTGCTCGGCAAGGGCGACCACGAGGCCCGCCTTGCCGTCGACGTAGGCGTAGAGCGTGGAGGGGTCGACGCCCAGCTCTCGCGCCACCCCGCGCAGGCTGAGGCCGCGGGGGCCTTCGCGCTGGACCACGAGGCGGGCGGCTGCGAGGACGGAGGCGCGGTCAACCCTGGCGGGTCGCCCCCGCCCTCGCGGAACCGCGGTGGATACTTCGCCAGACACCGGAAGAATTTATCAACACTGTTGAAAAAACAAGGATCCATGCCAGGATCGCCGGGAAACCCCTACGAGCCGCTCCACACTCACCGGTTCGGGATGGAGACCCCCATGCGTGCCAAGCCTCTTCTCGTCCTCGTGCTGTTTCCCCTGCTCGTCGGTTGGGATGCCTGTGCCCCGGCGCAGCCCCCGGGCGAGGAGGTCTGGACTTCCCCCGGAACCGTGGACTCCTTCGGGTAGCTCAACGCTAGCCCTCCAGGTGTCCACGGTTCCGGGGGAAGTCCAATTCCTCGACGGGGATGTCCAACACATCGATCCAGGCCTCCTCGATGTCGAACTCGACGAGGTCCTGGACGAGCCAACGCACCGACTCCACCCGCTCCTCGCTGGGCACCTCCGGTGCCTCGAGGACGCGCAGGGCGTAGGCCGTTGCGGGTGGAACGATCACGCAACGGGCGCCCGCGAGGCGGTGCTCGCGAACCCAGGCACCCAACGCCTCGGCATCGGGTGCCAGCAGGGCACTGGCGGTCAGGACCGGGCGATCGTCCTCCGGGCGCACGTGGAGGGCCGAGAGCTCCTCTCCCGTCCAGGCCAATCCCACGGTGCCCGGGGGGCTCCGCTTCTTGTTCAGCCACGACAGCCCTGCCACGTCCCCTACCTCAGTGGCTCGGCACGGCCTTTCGCCGCACGCATCCGCGTATCGGACCGGAGTTGCAGGGAGTTGAGTGGTACGGGAACGGAACAGCCCGACTGGAATGGCGGTCCGACCGGGATGCGCCTCCCCTCGGGGGAGCCATCGGCCCGTCTCTGGCCTCGTCGTTGGCGTCGGAGCGGCTCTGCGCTATAGGCAAATCGCCCCCTGTCGCCCGGAGAGTTCTCCCTCGGGGCGAGCCCGACCGAGATCGGGAGATCGACCGACTGCTCGCAAAGCCCGCGACAGATGATGGGCCCACCATGCCGTTGAGTTCTTGGGAACACCGCCGGGAATGGCCGGATTCGTGGGGAAGAGGCCACGCCCCTGCCTCCCTGAGGAAGCTGGATGATCGAAGAGGAGCCTCGTTCCCCGACCCGCGGGACATCCTCCCCGCCGAGCCCGGGTGCCTCCCGATGAACGGTCCGAACGAACCCGATCACTCCCTCGTCGATGGAACCCGGCCCCCGCGCGAGCCCGGGTGTCGATCCGTCGATGAGGCCGGCAACGCGATTCCCACCCGAGTCGGAGGCCCAGCATGAGTCCGGCCAGGAAAGCCACGACGAAGAAGGCGGCCACCAAGAAGGCGGCCAAGGCGAAGAAGCCCTCGGCCAAGAAGGCGGGCGGCCGGAAGGCCTCCACCAAGAAGGTCACGACCAGGAAGGCCGCTACCAAGAAGGCGGCCACCCGGAAGCCCGCGGGCAAGAAGGCGGCCGCCAGGAAGCCCGCGACCAAGAAGGCCGCGGCCAAGAAAGCCGCGACCAAGAAGGCCACGACGAAGAAGGCGGCGGCGAAGAAGGCCACGACGAAGAAGGCGG
>NYZB01000096.1 GCA_002687015.1 Deltaproteobacteria bacterium | reverse complement strand
GCAAGCCGCGGAGGCGACACTGCGTCCACGCAACGCCGGAAGTAGAGCGTCCCGGCCGAGCCATGAGCGTAGGGTGCCCGCCGTCCCGCGATCCCAACAGGAGGAGCGAAGCGGCCCAGCGAGACGAGACAAGCCGCTGCGGGGTGGGTCGGAGTGTCAGCGCTTCGTAGAGTGGGTTCCCATGCAGCCCGTGATCATGGGCAGGTCCAGGAAGGTCTTGAGGCCGGGGTCGGGAGCCTCGCAGACCAGGGGCACGCTGTTGACCACGTGGAAGGCGGTCGTGCTCAGGCCCTGGGCCACGCGCTGGTCCTGGTTCAGCTCCGGCGGGAAGTCGATGTCGATGTCGAGGTTCACGTCGCCTTCGAGCTTGATCCGCCAGCCGGACTCGCGCGGGAGGTCCATCTTCGATTGGAGCCGGTTCTGTTGGATGTCGTCGACGTACCAGATCTGCTCCTGGACGATCTCCGTGCCCTCGCGGGTCCTCCCGATGTGCCGGTAGTGATTCAGCGCGATGGTTCCCTCTTCGATGATTCCCACCGCTGTCTCGATCGGCTCGGCGGCGAGGATGTAGTCGTGCTTCGCTTCGTAGGAGACGACCTCACTTCCCAGCCCCTCGGCGATCATGTCGATGGGCTCGTTCCAGCTCTTGGCCAGCATCGCCTTGATCGGGCTCCTCTCCGCCTGCTCGGGTGTCTTGCCGAGGTTCATCAGCTCCCGCATGACTCCCTCGGAGCTGTAGGTGCTGCAATCGCCGCACTCGGTCATGGTGATGCGGTCGATCCGATTGCACCAACCCGTGAAGGTCAGGGGAAAGCGCTCGGCGATGCCGCCCGGATTGCAGCCGGAGGCGTGGAAGTTGACCCCGCCCCTCCTGCAGGCCTCGTTGATCGCGGCGGCCGTGTCCGGGTTCTGGACGAAGGGGAACCAGTAGGGGCAGGGCGTGACGACGTGCTTGCCGGTCTCCAGGAGCCGGCAGATCTCCTCGAGGCTCCAGGGCATCGGGCAGTAGAGGACGCAATCGGCCTCCTGGGCCATGATCTCGTCGACGTCCTGGGTTGCGATCCCCCCCGTGCGGTCGATGCCGACGATGTCGCCTGCGTCGCGCCCCTTCTTGTCGTCGTTGTAGACCTTGAGCCCCACGAGCTCGAGCTTCGGGTGTCTCACGACACTGCGGAGGGCAGCGCTGCCCACCACGCCCGTGGCCCATTGAATGACCTTGTATGTCTTCGGCACGAGTTCGCCCTTTCGTCGATGGTTTCCGATCTGGCTGCGGGACAGGATGCTAGGGCAGCAAGGGGCTCAGCTGCCGGGGGGAGATCTGCGTTCGCGAATCTCCGCCATGTACTGCATCCCCTTCTGCACGCCGTCGTCGGTATTCACGTAGAGGGCGCGCCTCTCCGGATCGAGACCGTCGATGTAGGCCTCGGCCTCTTCGGGGCTGACGGCGGCGAGGCTTCCGTCCGGTTTCTGGATGACGACTCCGGAGTTGCGCAGAAGCTCCAGCCGGCGGTCGCGTTCGGAGCGCTTCGGCGCACAGACCAGGTTGCAGTTGCCGCAGGTAAAGGGGATCTCTCGACGCAGCATCCCGTACATCAAGGGCTGCTCGAGCTTGTGGCCGTGGAGCTCCGGGCGTTGGTGCCATTTGGCGATGGCTTCCACGGAGGCCGGGTGAAGATCGACATCGTCTCGCGGGATTGCGAAGCGCCCGGGCGACCAGGTCGACCAGCGTCCCGATGAATGGAGCCCCGTGAAGCCCGCGCAGACGAGGTTGCAGCGGGCGTAGCTGCGCCGCTCGCTGTAGCTGAACTCGACGCCGCCCATGGAGACGGTCGTCTCGTCGCGTTTGCCGTAGCGGAAGAAGCCCGAAGGGCACGACGAGTTGCAGGACTGGCACTGGTCGCAGTAGCTCTCCTCGGGCGGAAGCGGTTTGGTGGGCTCGAGCTCCGCCGTCGTGACCATCGAGCAGAGCACCACGTTGGCGCCGTGCGAGGGCGTCAGCAGGTTTCCCGAGAATCCGAACCATCCGATTCCGCAGCGCGCGCCGAGCAGGCGGTGGGAGATGTCCGGGTAGGACTGTCCCGCGTGTACCTCGTCGTCGTCGCGGTACACCTCGTTCGCGGTCAGGCCGACGGATTCGTACCCGAACTGGCGCAGGTAGCTGGCGAGCTGCGTGGCGATCCCGGTGGCCAGGGTTCCCGTCCGGTTCAGGTCGACCTGGTGACGCTCGCGGCTGCGCTTGGCGAGGTAGTCGTGGATCGCGCCAACGTCGAGCGGAACGGCGAAGGTGACCGCAGAGCGCGCACCCTCGAGCACGTAGCCCAGGTCGGTGGAAGGAGGGCCGCCCTCCAGGGTCGCGGTGGTGCTGATGCCCACCGCGCAGGCGCCGTAGCCGAGCGCGAACTCCCTTGCCTTCGCACCGAGCTCTGCGGGCTCGAGGCGACCGGCCGGGGCGCGGAGGGTTCGAAGCGCCATGCTCCTCTCCTGCAGAGGTTTCCCTTCCCACGATAGGATTGCGGCAGATAGCCTGTCAATTCTCTCGCTCCTCGGGTCTGTCCCGGCGTTCCCAGGGCGAGGTAGAGTCGGGTGGGAGGCAAGCCATGGATCTCTTCGACGAACACCGCGTCATCGACGTCGACACCCACGTGACCGAGCCGGCGGATACGTGGACCTCGCGGGTGCCCGCCAGGTTCAAGGAGCGCGCGCCGCGCATCGAGCGGATCGATGGGGTCGACATCTGGGTGGTCGACGGCCGCCCCACCCTGAGCCCTGGCCTCGTCACGATGGCCGGCTACGACGGCCGGCCGCCTACCGAGTTCCCGCCGACCTACGAGGACTGCCACCCGGCGGGCTCGGACGCAGGCGAACGCATCAAACGCATGGACGAGGTCGGGATCTGGGCCGAGGTCCTGTACCCGAACGTGGGCGGCTTCGGCTCCCAGGCCTTCCTGGAGATGAAGGACGAGGATCTCATGCTCGCCTGCGTGCGGGCCTACAACGACTTCCTCAGCGACTGGACCAGCATTGCGCCCGAACGCCTGCTGGCGGTCACGGCGCTTCCCTTCTGGGACGTCGAGGCCAGCGTCGAGGAGATCAAGCGCTGCATCGACCTGGGGCACAAGTCGATCCTCTTCCCGAGCCAGCCCCAGGACTTCGGCTGCGCGCCCCTTGCCCACGAGGACTGGAACCCGATCTGGGCCCTGGCCCAGGAGGCCGGGCTTCCCATCAACTTCCACATCGGGAGCCAGGAGTGGCTGGGCGGCGCCGATGGCAATCCCTTCGCCGACAAGGCCAAGATGGGGATCCATGCCCACTTCGCCCGGCTCTCGGCGCTGGCCTTCATCGCCAACGGGCTCGGCATCAGCGAGGTCATCTGCGGCGGCGTGTGCCACCGCTATCCGGAGCTGAACTTCGTTTCGGTCGAGAGCGGCGTCAGCTGGATTCCGGGCTTCCTCGAGTGCCTCGACTGGCAGTGGGCCAACGTCGGCGTCCGCAAGGAGCATCCGGAGTACGACTTGCTGCCCAGCGAGTACTTCCGGCGCCAGGTCTACGCCTGCTTCTGGTTCGAGAGCGAGATGCTCTCGCCTGCGATCCAGATGTACCCGGACAACATCCTCTACGAGACGGACTTCCCCCACCCGACCTCGATGTCACCCGGTCCGGCCACGCCTGCCGTGCCGCCGCGGCAGTACTGCGCCGACGTCCTGGGCAAGCTGCCCGGCGACGTAGCCGGCAGGATCCTGCACGACAACGCCGCACGGGTCTATCGCCTGGACTGAGACGCCCAGCGGGTGACGCCGTCCGCCGACCCTGCCGATCCCCAGGAAGACCGCGATCCCATCGGCCGCCATGAAATCCCAGGAGGCCGGACGCGGCGCGGCGATCGATCGGGCCTATGATAGGCCCATGCGCGCCCGAGATCTCAGACGAGCTGGAGTCCTTTCCCTTCTTGCCTTTCTGGCGGTTCTTACACCTGCCAGCATCGCCCCGGCTGCCGAGGACGCCGAGGCGCTGGCCGCCGATCTCGAAGAGCTGCGCACCTGCGTGCGCCAGAACTTCCCGAAGCAGAGCAGCATCCAGGAGGTCAAGCTCCGGGTGGAGGACCGCGGCGGCTCCACCCGGGACCTGGATGTGAAGATCTGGTGGAACCGCTTGAAGGCCAAGCGCTCCCGGGCCCTGATCCGGGTGCTGGCTCCCGAGGACGTGCGGGGCTCTTCGGTCCTGATGATCGAGCGCGACGGCGGCTCCGATCTCTTCCTCTACTCCCCCGAGATGCGAAAGACCCGCCGCATCACCACGCACACCCTGGCGGGTTCGCTCTTCGGAAGCGACTTCACCTACGAGGACTTCCAGAACCTCCAGGGCCTGGCGATGGATGGAGCGGCGAAGCGCCTGCCCGCGAGCATCGTCGACGGGCGGGAGGTCGACGGCTTCGAGCAGAGGCCCGCGCCCGGCAGTGGCTCCCAGTACGAGCGGGTGGTTACCTACGTGACCCGGGAGGGCTGCATCCCCTTCAAGAGCGAGATGTTCGAGTCGGGCGGTGCCCTCCGCAAGGTGATGACCGCGAGCGTGGACGAGCTGATCGAGGAGGCCGGAGTCAAGATCCCCCGCCGCATCCGCATGGAGGACAAGCTCGGGGGCACCTCGACCGTGCTCGAAATCGGTTCGGCCCAGATGAACGTGAAGATCAAGCGCAGGGTCTTCGACCTCACCTCTCTCGAGCGGGCCTCCGACTGAGGCCGCAGCGGGGATGCGCCTCGAACGGCTGATCCTGGAGCGCTCGGGCCTCGTCCTGGTCGCGGTGGCCCTGGTCACCGTGCTGGCCTTCCTGGTGGTCTTCGATCCGGTGGAGCGCCGCTCGCGCCTGGTCATCGAGCCCTCGATCTGGAGCCTGCTGCCCGAGGGGAGCCCGGAACGCGAGTTCCTCGCGGAGACCCAGAACCGCTTCGGCTCGAACGAGAGCCTGGTGATGGGCTTCGCGATCGCCGACGTCTTCTCCAGCGATGCACTCTCTCGCATTCGCCGCATCCGGGAGGCCCTGATCGCGCTTCCGGAGATCCGCGGAGTCACGGCGTTGACCAACGCGATCAACATCAGCGGGAGCGAGGAAGGTCTCGAGATCGGGCCCTTCGTGAACGAGATCCCCACCCGCGCCGACGAGCTGGCCGAGCTGCGCGAGCACGTCATGACCAATCCCTTTACCGCCGGCAGCCTGGTCTCGCGGGATGGCAAGGCGACGGCCCTGCTGATCCAGCTCGCACCGATCTCGACGCCGGACTACGGCCGCGCCCGGGTCAGTGAACGCATCCTGGCGGCGGCCCGGGCCGAGGCCGGCGATGGCGAGATCTGGCTGGCCGGTGGCCCCCACATGGGTGTGGCCAACGCCCGCGTGATGCTGCGCGAGACGGTCTTCCTGCCCGGCTTGATGCTGGGCGTGATGTCCCTCGTGTTGGTCTTCTCCTTCCGCACGGTGCGCGGGGTCCTCCTTCCGCTGCTGACGGTGGCCGTGGCGGTGCTGTGGTCGCTGGCCCTGGCCGTGGTGACAGGCCACGTCCTGAACGTCGTCACCGTGCTGGTGCCCGCACTGCTCACCACCCTGGGCCTCTCCTACGCGATCCACGTCGTGTCCGAGTACTACGAGGTGGAGGAGGCCACGGCGGTCCGCCGCGCCGCCCAGGCCACGGCCCAGGTGCAGCTCCCCGTCTTCCTGACCGGCCTCACCACCGCGGTCGGCTTCTCGACACTGGTCCTGTCCCCGCTGCCGGCGGTGCGGCAGTTCGGCTTGCTCTCGGTCATGGGGGTGGCCTGCACGGTGGTCGCCTCGCTGACCTTGACCCCGGCCATGCTCAGCTTCTGGACACCGCCGCGCCGCAAGCCGCCCGCGATCGGACGCAGCAGTGTCCTGGCGGGCAAGGTGGCACGCTTCGCCGTGCACCATCGGCTGCTGATCTTCGGAGCCTTCGGGGCTGCCTTCCTGGTGGCGCTCTTTGGCGCGACGGGCATCCGGGTGGGCTCGGACCAGATCACCAAGTTCTCGAAGGAGTCCGAGGTGCGCCGCCACTTCGAGGCGGTGAACGAGAAGCTGGGCGGCGCCAACCCCCTCTTCATCGTGCTGACCGCCGATCGCCCCGGTGCCTTCAAGGACCCGGAGATCCTGAGCGAGGTCGAGGCGCTGCAGGGCTGGCTCGGCGCCGAGCCCACGGTCGGTGAGACCGCCTCGCTGGTCGACCACATCAAGCTCCTGAACCGCGCCTTCCACGAGAACGAAGTCGAGTGGATGGTGCTGCCCTCGCGCCAGCGCATGATCAGCCAGATCCTGCTCTTCGGCGATAGCCCCGAAGTGCGCAACCTGGTGGACGTGGCGTACCAGACCACCGTCGTGAAGGTGCGGGCCAAGGTCATCGACTCCGACGAGATGACCGCCCTGACGGCGCGCATCGAGGAGCGTCTGAAGGTACTGCCCGCTTCGATCGAGGGCCGCGTGACGGGCACCTCGGTGGTCATCGGCGAGGCTCTCGACCAGGTGATCCGCGGCCAGGCGCTCTCGGTGCTCTCCGCCTTCCTGATCATCTACGTCGTGCTGTCGGCTCTCTTCGTCTCCTCTCGCGTCGGCCTGGTGGCGTTGGTGCCGAATGTCCTGCCGGTGAGCATCTACTTCGGCGCGCTCGGCTGGGCGGGCATCAGCCTGAGCCCCGGCACCAGCCTGATCGCTCCGATGGTGCTGGGCATCGCCGTCGACGACACGATCCACTACTTCGCCCGCTTCATCCGCGACGCCAAGAACGCCACCGCCGCCACCCTGGCCACGGTGGGGCCGCCCGTGACGGTGACCACCCTGGCGCTCTGTGCGGGCTTCCTGTGCCTGCTCTCGAGCGAGCTCTCCACCCAACGGGAGATCGGCCAGCTCGCCGCCTTCTCGCTGGCCTTCGCGTGGCTCACCGACGTGACGCTCACGCCCGCGCTCTGCGCGCGCATGAACATCGTCACGCTCTGGGATCTGGTCTCCCTCGATCTGGGCGAAGACCCGCGCCAGTCGATCGGGCTCTTCCGCGGCCTGCGCACGGCCCAGGCCCGCATCGTCGCGCTGATGGGTGCGCTGGTGGACGTGCCTGCGGGCCGGCGCCTGTTCCGCACCGGAGAGCCCGCGGAGGGCTTCTACGTGGTCATCGCCGGCCGGGTCGAGTCCTGGATCGACGCCCTCGATCCCAACCTCAAGCCCACGATCCACGGACGCGGCGATACCGTGGGCGAGGCCGCCCTCTTCGTGGGCGAGCACTTCAGCGATGCCAAGATCACCGAGGATGCGCGACTGCTTCGCCTCTCCCACACCTCGATGGAGCAGATCGGCAGGCGGTACCCGCGCATCGCATCCATCCTCTTCCGCAACACGAACCTGATCCTGGCCTCGCGCCTGGCGCTTCAAGCCCGCGCCCAGAGCCTGGACGAGGTCTTCTACCGGCCCGAGGTCGCGGGCCCCGAGGACGCCATCTCGGCCCAGCCCCTGATCGGCGACGTGGCCCTCGCCGAGACGCTGGGCTCCCTGCGCATCCAGGGCAACACGATCACCGCGCTCGCCCCGATCCCCCTCGTCACCGTCGCCTGGGCCGACGGCGCTCTCGACCGGCCGGAACGGGAGGCCATCCTGTACGAGGCCGAGACGCTGGGCATCGAGCGGGGCACGGCGAGCTTCGACCTGCTCTCCGAGTGGCTCGCCAGCCAGCCCGACGACCGGCTCTACGAGGCATGGACGGGCTACCTGAAGGCCCTGATCCCGCAGCTCAGCGTCGAGGGCCGGCTGCGGCTCAAGGAGAGCCTGCTGGCGCGCGCACAGCGGGTGGCGCAAGCCGCGGGCGGTGTGGGCGGCGTACGCGCCGTGTCGCGCAGCGAGAGCTCGGTGCTGCGACGCCTGAGCGCCGCCTTCGACGAGGAACGGATCGACCTGTAGGCCGGAGGAGAGGGAATGACCCATCAAGAGGGATGGCGGCGCTGCAGCTCGTGCCGCGAGTGGATCGACTTCGAAACGGGCTACTACACCTGCAATGTCTCGACCTGCAATCGCAAGAACACGGCCTTCGTGTTCTGCTCCGTCAGCTGCTGGGACGCGCACCTGCCGACCATGAACCATCGGGAGGCCTGGGCCGAAGACCAGCGCTCGCCGAGCAGCACCGAGTGGGCCCGGCAGCAGGCGGCGCCCGGCCCGACCCGGAAGCCGCGCGAGCCGAAGCCCGCCGCGCCCCGGCCGGCAGCGCCGCGGCCCACCGGAACCGTCGTGCGAAGGCCCGCCGCCGAACGGGAGCCCGAGTCGACCAGCGCCCCCGCCGCGCCGGAGCCGCTCTCGGACGACGTCCCCGACGAGATCCTCATCGTGGCCAGCCGCTTGAAGGACTACATCCGCGCGCGCAGCGGCATGAACACCTCCGAGCGGGTGCTCGGCCCCCTGTCGGTGATCGTCCGCGAGGTCTGCGACCGGGCCATCGAGAACGCGCGGCGGGACGAACGGAAGACCGTGCTCGATCGGGACGTCCCGACCCGCTGAGGGCCTGCGGGCCCGGGCCGAGCCCGGTGGAGCGCGAGCCGGGGAAGCCGGTATGATCCCCGACCCTCCGTCGAGGTCGCTCTCGGCGGGTGTGTGGAGAGGTGGCCGAGTGGCTGAAGGCACAGGTTTGCTAAACCTGCGTACGGGCAACCGTACCGGGGGTTCGAATCCCCCCCTCTCCGCCAAACCATTGATTTCGCTCGCCATTCCTGGCCGGCCTCCCAGGCGGGAGCCCCCGGGACGAGCGCCCTGAAGACCCCGAGATTCCCCGGAGAGGTGGCCGAGCGGCTTAAGGCGCACGCTTGGAAAGCGTGTGTAGGGAGACCTACCGTGGGTTCGAATCCCACCCTCTCCGCCAT
>NYZB01000095.1 GCA_002687015.1 Deltaproteobacteria bacterium | reverse complement strand
TCAAGCGGCTGCGCGAGGAGGTCGCGCAGCTCGAGGCCCGGAACGAGCGAATCCGAAGCGCGATGCGGCGCTGCACCACCTGCGAGTACCGCCTCGAGGTCATCGGGCGCAGCTGAGACCCGCGAACCGGCGCTCCTCTACAGGCTTGATCGCCGAGTCCACGAGCCCCTCCCACGGAGGTCGGGCCTTTTGCGGAGTCGGGACGGGGGAGGATTCCAGGGAGTGCCCCCAGGCGATCGAACGAGAGCGCCCGCGCCTGCCCCGCACTGCAGGTTCCCGAGCGCTGCGCTCGTCAAGGCACCGGGAGGATCGTTCGATGATGGAAGTATGGGCAGTCGCTTCCGGATTCTCGTGACGGACGATGAAATGGCTGCGCAGGTCGGCGTCGTAGGTGGCGCAGCCTGCGGGGCCGACGACCTTCGACGTGCCCTGGAGGACGCGGGGGTATGTCAGGGAATTCTGGAAGAAGCCCTGGAAACCCTGGCCCAGCAGGTTGGCGACCCGGTCTACGCTTGCGAAGCAGTCTCGATCGCCGAGGGCAAGGCCGCCCGGGATGGCAAGTCGGGCGCTCTCCACATCGATGCAACCCGCGACATCCCCGGCGCGCACCTGGCCGGAGAGGCGGGAACGAGCAAGCCAGACCGCGGTGCTTCCGGGGCCTTCTTCGCCAACGTGATCTCCGGGCAGGAGATCGGGCACCTCGACCCCTGCGACCCCGGAGAGCCGGGCTACACCGTCACGGGAAAGCGCTTGGACTGCGCACCGGTGGAGGATCCGAGTCGCCGGCTCGGCGACGGCGTGGAGAAGAGCCCCGAAGACATCGTGCATGCCACGAAGGTGGGAGTGCTTCGTTGCGAAGATGGCGAAGGCGGAGTCCAGGTGGTGCCGCTGCCCGCCGACAAGCGCGTCCTTCTCGCCATCAGCAGCGACCAGATGCGAGCGACGGCACAGCTCTTCGCCGGCAAGGCCGGCGAAGAGGGAATCGTGGCCGCGGTACTGGCCGCAGCCGGAGTCTGTCATGGCGTCGCCGAGGCCGCATCTCGCGAGCTCGGGCAGAAGCTCCGCGATCCGGCCGCTCGAATCGAGGAGATCCTCCTGGCCAGCGCGACCCCGGCGACGGAGGGCGACGACGGGTACTTCGAACCGGATTTCCCGGTGGGCGCCCTCGCCGGGACCCTCCGGGAGGACGGCAGCACCGACTTCCGCGATCGCAGCGCACTGGTCGCGGTCGAGCTAGAACAGGTGCTGGGCACCCACCATGGCCCCACGGAGGGAACCTCGGGAACGACCGTCCTCGGCGGCGAGCTCGCACCGAAGCCCGGCAAGGACCGTCCGCCGAAGCTCGGTACCGGTGCAGAGCTGCGCGACGAAGGCCGGGTCGTGGCAACGAGTGCCGGCGTCGTCTCCTACGAGCCCGGTGGCACACTGAGGGTGAGCGACGCCAGCGAGCACAAGGGGGACGTAGATCTCCGGTCCGGAGATCTGAAGGTCAACGGCGCCATCGTCGTGACGGGCGACATCACCCGGAACGCAGCCCTGATGGCCACCGGGGCTGTCGTGATCAAGGGCATGGTCGATGGCGGCAGCGTCGAGAGCGACGCCTCCGTCACGGTGACCGGCGGAGTCGTCTGCCAGGGCAAGGCGTCGATCCGTTCAGGAGGCGACGTCGTCTGTCACCACACCCAGGGAGCCCGGGTCGAGTGCCTCGGCACACTGACGCTCCAGCACGACGCGGTCAACAGCCCGCTTCGTGCCCAAAGGATCGTCGGCGAGACGGAGACCGTGCGGATCCTGGGAGGGGAAGCACGCGCAGAGGAGCAGATCGTGGTCGGCGAGGTCGGCTCCCACCTCGGCGCCAGGACCGTACTCGCCGTCGGGCGCTACCTCCCCTGGAAACACGAGACGGTGGCTGCGCAGCTGGGGGGTGGAGAGGGAACGGAGAGTTCGCCCTCCAACCGCCACCCAGAGCGGTCCGGCGCCCACCCGAAGCCAGGCGCTGCCGCGGGGCCGGAGACCGGGGGACGCGACCCGAGGGGGCTGCTCGAAGCCGCGCGCATCGAGGTCACCGGGACCCTCCACCCGGGCGTCGTCATCCAGATCGGAGAGCACTCCAGGATCATCGAGCAGGAGATGCGAGGCGTGCAATTCCGCCGTTCCAAAGAGGCGGACGGGGAAATCGAGGTCACCCTGCTGACCTCGACGGAGGCGCCGGCGTAGCGGGGTCTCCGCCGATGGGCGAAGGCGGGCGCTCCTTTCCATGCCCTCGCCAAGGGCTCTCCACTGGGATCTGTCATGACGCCAGGGCTCGTGCTTCCAGCTGAGACGCCATCTGGGGCCCGGACTTCGATCAGCTCCTGGGTCGAGAACCTCGCACCCGCGGCAACGAGGGAACGCCTTCATCGGTTTCGCCGAATCGGTGCGACCAGACCAACACGACGATCATCGTCGAGGCAATGAGAAGAAGGCTGGTGTAGATGGCAGCCTCGATTCCCAGATATTCGAGGCCGTCTGCGTAGAGAACAAGGAATGCACGGTACGGCGCGGCGGCGGGATTTCCGCGAAGCACAGCCGTCCGAAGGACATACGACCCAAACGGAGCCGCCTCGAAGGAGACACCCGCCAGCCGGCCGTCTGCGTGCTCGAGGTGAGGGTGATCGAGGACCTTCCAGCTTCGTGTCGCAGCATCCGTCTGGAGGAGCGACCTCCCATTCTCGTCCGTCAGTGTGAACTCGAGATCGACTGCGAGATCCTCTCGGATTCTCTCTGCACCGCTTCCAAGGTAGAAGCGCTCTGCGTTCTCGAAATCAGCGGGAAGCGCGAACTCGATTGCCAGGTGATAAAGCCCGGGAAAGAGCCCGCGAAGCTCAACTGGGCTCCCTCGGCTCCGCCGAGAGAGATCGAGGGGATTGGAGTGCGGCACGGAGCTCCTCAGTTTCCAGAAGAAGGTCGCATTCAGGGCGACCAACAGCAGGAAGCAGACGAGCGCGGCGCGACGAAGGAAGCGCCGTCTCTGTACCCCCCTGGTCGCATCGACGACCCCCTCAAGCTTGCCGCTCTGTGTGCTCATCTCCGTCTCGTTGGTTGCCTGGTTTCCCACGACGCCCATCGGTAGCAATCGTTCGCTGAAGCACCAAGGCGACTATCGACGAAACGGGCAGCTTCGATTTCCCGTTGAATGCGGACTTGCCCAGTTGCTGGTCGGCCCGTGCCCATCTCCTGACCACACTCCCAGGAGTCAGGGGAGAAGGAACGCTCTCACCTGTGCCGGGGCGGTCGAGCTCGGTGAGAGAAGTGACACCTGCTTGGGCCGACTCTTGCCCAGCCCTTGTTTGGCACGTCGATTGCTTTCCTACCTGGCGATTTCTCAGACCTCCAGATCGATTTGTCGGCTGTCTGCTCCTGGTGATTCCCGGCGCCCAACCTGAAGCATGGAGATCCTTCGTGACGGACTCAGCAGATGTCTTCGCATTGATGAAAGTCGCCTATCTGGCCTACACGCTGATCGCCGTCTCCTTCCTCGGGTACTTCGGCCGGCGCGTGACCTTGGCTGGCACGACCAGACCCGGCGCGACCCGGGCCTTCTACGCCTGGGTTGGCTGTCTCGTTCTGGTCGGCGTCGGGATCCACGTGTTCACCTTCAACAAGATCCCTTGGGTGAAGTGGGATCTGACGCGCGATACACAGCAGATCGACCAGGAATTCGAGATCCGGATGGCAGAGCACGAGTTCCGGCTTCCCTCCAGGAGAATCGAGATCGAGACGGGAAACATGGTGCGCTTCAATGTGACCTCCTCGGATCTCACCTACGGCTTTGGCCTGTTTCGCGAAGACGGCTCCATGATGTTCCAGATGCAGGTGTTGCCCGGGTATGACAACGATCTCGTCTGGCTCTTCGACAAGCCCGGGATCTACTCGATTCGATCCACCGAGTACTCGGGACCGGATGGGAAGGACCTCTTCCTGGAGGATGTGGTGATCGTCTCCGATCTCCTCTCCGACTCCCTGGCCGCCGTCGACCTCTAGCCCCCTGGCCCATTGCTCTGCAGTGGCGCCTCTCACCTCCTGCAAGGAGCAAGGACGTGTTGGACGCTTCCAGACTCACACCGCTGCAGCGGGTATCGCTTCGCTTTGCCGTGATCTCCCTCCTCTTCTATGGGCTCTGCATCATGGAGGGGATGATCATGCGCGGCCAGCAGATCAGCTTCGACCTGATGGAAGCAGATCATTACTTCGCGCTGATGGGCGCCCATCCCATGGTGGGCATCTTCGGCAGCAGCTTCATGCTCGTCTTCGGTGCCTTCTACTTCCTGGTGCCGACGCTGATGAAGAAGAGCCTGTACAGCCAGAAGCTGGCCGAGATCAACTGGATCACCATGGCCGTCGGCGTGGTCACGGTCTGGCTCGCAGGGTTCGTGTTTCGCTATGCGGCCCTCTATACGAACTACTGGCCCTTGCCCGTAACGGAGTTCAAGCCGATCTCGCTCCTGGTCTTCGCCACGGGCAACATCCTGATCATGACCGGCGTCATGATCTTCTGTTACAACATCTTTGCCACCGTCTTTCATCGGAGTGATACCGAGGAGCCCATGGGGCCGCTCTTGAAGTCGGCCGTGGGTCTGGATGGCTTCGTGAACGTCTACCGGCGCTGGCGGGGCGAGAAAGTCGAAGAGCCGCTGATGCCCCTGCCCATCGTGGCGATCTTCCGGGGCACCATCGACACCTTGCTGGATGCGCTCGTGCTCGGCGGAATCTCCATCGTCTTCCTGATTCACGCCGTCTTTCTCTTCACCGGGGAGCCCCTGCCGACCACCTGGTTCGACGCCCTCGTCTACAAGAACATCTATTGGTGGGGGCTGGACCTGATCGCCGACGGCCTGGTGCTGATCTACGTAGCGGGCACCTGGTATCTCCTGGCCGGGCTGATCTCCGGGCGGAAGCTCTTCATGGAGAACGTCGCGCGTGCCGCATTGCTGGTCGAGCTGGTGGTGTCCTGGAATGTCTGGGCCCACCACCTGCTGGCCGATCAGGCCCAGTGGAACTGGATGAAGATCCTCTCGGGAGAGATGGTCACGGCCTTCGAGCTGGTCACCTCCGGGATCGCGATCTTCGTCACCCTCAAGACCCTTCACGACGCCCGACCGCTGAAGATGACGCCCCAGCTGAAGTTCCTCCTCGGCGGCATCCTGGGCTTCTCCCTGGGCGTGCCGGCCGGGATCATCCAGGCGGATCTCGGGATGAATCGCATCCTGCACAACACCCAGTGGGTGATCGGAGCTCACGCCCACATGCAGCTATTGATTGGCCTCGGCATGACGCTGTATGCAGCGCTGTACGCGCTCTTCCCCATGCTCACGAACGACACCCCGCTGAAGAGCAGGTTCCTGACGAACTTCCATTTCTGGGCTCACCTGATCGGCGGGATCGGGATGTCGGTCTGCATGGGCTTTGCGGGAATGGACGGAATGCTGCGCCGAACGATGTACGGGGCCGATCATCCCTTCCAACCGGAGATGATCGGTGCGGCCATCTTCGGAAGCCTGATGGTCGTGGCGTACCTCGCGATGATGTACAACATCATCAGCTCCATCGGGCCCCGTGGCCTGCTGGGGATCTTCGTCGACCTGCCGGACGCGGGGGAGCAGGGGGCCGAGAGCGCGACGCCCGCGTAGCTCCCCAGGAGGGCCGAGAGCGGGTCTCTACCAGCGCCTTCGTTCGTCGAGGTTCAGTGGCGTGTGCTGCGCCAGCTCTTCCTCGGTAGGCGGGTAGAAGATCTCGATCACGATGGCTCCCAGGAGCCCGATCCCCGCCACGCACATGAGGATGAAGAGAGTCAGCTGGAGGGGAACCAGGACCAACCAGCCGAGCGCTGCGCCGACGATCAGCGCGGTCCTCATCCGGAACGGAAGGAGGTAGGAGCGCTTCACACTGATCTCACTCATCGGTCTTCCCTCCGGGTGAGTCTGCCCGAGCTGCCAGAGAAACGCCCGCGGGACGGGTAGAGCCCCGTAGAGGCACCGATCCGCGTGGCTTTGCCGCGCATCCGGATAGCGCGCAACCATTTGAAATGATGAGGGTTTTCACGCCGGCTCGAAGACGGGCATCCCGCAAAGATCGATCGCCCTCAGCGACCGTCCGGGCCCTCGTCTCTGGGCTCCGGCTGGCCCAGGTGCGCCCGGAAGAATGCCAGGATGCGCTGCCAGCTGTCTTCCGCGGCCGCTTCGTGATAGCGCGCGCGCAGCGGCGTGAAGGGCGCCACGGCCATCATCCAGGGGGCGTGCTGGCTCATGTAGCTGTGTCCCGCCTCGTCGTAGATCTTCACGTCGTGGGGCACGCCGAGTGCCTCCAGGTGTGACTTCAGCAGGCGACCCTTGCGGGCGAAGACCAGGTCCCGGCCCCCGTACCCGGCGACCACCGGGCAGATGTCTCGGTACGACTCCGGATCGGGTTTCACCTCGCCGTAGTGGGGGGTCGCCACGCGGAAGCCCCCGAGGCTCCCGAGGAGGAGCGCAAAGCCGCCTCCCATGCAGAAGCCCGCGACGGCGAGCCGCTCGCCGTCGACCTGCGGATGGGCCGCGAGCCAGGCGCGCGCGGCGAGCATGTCGTCCACGACCGGGCCCTCTCCGCGGGAGACGCTGGCCGCGACGCGCACGATGCAGACGGGCTTGGGGCCACGCCCTTCGAAGAGATCGGGTGCCAACGCGGCGTAGCCCGCCTCGGCGAAGCGCCCCGCGATCCGACGGATGTCGGCGTTCAGGCCCAGGATCTCGTGGAGAACCAGAACGCCCGGCGCCTCCCCCTGTGGAGACTCCGGAAGGGCCAGGTGGGCGAGGATGTCGCGGCCGCCAGCGACCGGGAGGCGGATGTCTTCCCGACAGGTCACGCTCGTCTCCTCTCGCCCGTGCGTCCGGGCCCCGCCACTCTAGTTCGCCTGCCTCCCAAGTTCCGTGTGCCGCGGGGTTCCGTCGGTCTCCCGCCGCTCGGCGCGTCTTCCCATCTTGTGGGAACCGCCGCGACGGGGCATTTTTTCGAGATGCTGGCTCCTGCAGAGGCCCGGCCCCTCGGGTCGACGTGATGTTCGCCCAGCTCAGCGCCCTATGGGGAGTCGTGTCGCTGGGTCTCTTGTGGCTCGCATGGCGGGCCGCGGTGGCGAGAAGGTGGTCCCTCCATCGAAACCTGATGATCTTCCTCACGCTCGGCGCCTGGGTCTTCATCACGAGCTACCTGCTCCGATACGGCCAGCCAGGCGCGATGCCCGAGATCGACCCCGCCTACATCCCCTGGCTGGCCATTCACGGAACCCTCGGGCTCGTACCTCTCTTCGGAGCGAGCCTGCTGGTAATCTCACGCTTGCGTCACGGTCCCTCCGCGTCGCATCTGAATCGTCACCATCGCCTCTACGGTCGGTCCCTGATGATCGTCTGGGTCTTCACCCACCTCGGGGGCATCGCGAACTACTTCCTCTTCTACTGACTCGGGGCCTTCCGGTTCACGTGATTCGCCACGCTGTCCCCTCCAGACGGCGTGCACGATCCGATCTTCCGACCGGATCGCCGATTCAGGAGCCCGTTTCCCTCCCCGCCGCGGATGCGATCGCGGCCTCGTCCATGCCCGCCTCCGCCAGCACCTCGTCCGTGTGCTCGCCCAGGACCGGCGGTACGCGCCGCAGGTTCGCCGGCGTCTCCGCGAAGCGCGGTGCGCTTCGGAAGAGCCGCATTTCCACTCCCGTGGGGTGGGCGAGCTTGAAGTGGGTCCGGTTGTGCTTCACCTGCGGGTTCTCGAGGAAGCCGTCGATGTCGTGGACCTCTCCGAGCGGCGCGCCGAAGCGACGAGCGCGCGCGACGAGCTCGGCCGTGCTCCACTCCGCGATCTCGACCTCCAGGAGTGCGAGGAGATCGGGCCCGTTGGCCAGGCGGGCGGGAAGGGTGGCGAAGGCCTCTTCCTCGATCAGGTCCTCGCGGTCGATCGCCCGGCACATCGAAGCGTATTGGCGGTCCTCGATGATCAGCATGGCGACGTGGCCGTCCTTGGTCTTCCACGCGCGGTAGACTCCGTCGCCGGCGCGCGGAACCGGCGGGCCGCCGAAGGTCTGGGGCGCGTAGGCATCCGGCAGCACGAAGGTCGAGAAGGCGTCGATCATGGGGATGTCGATCCGCTGCCCGCTCCCGCCCCTCTTCTCTCGGGCGTACAACGCGGCCATCACCGAGTAGGCCGCGGTCAGACCCGAGGTCTTGTCAGCGACGAGGTTCGAGATGAGCTTGGGGTTCTCGGAATCGCCGAGGGTCGTCGCAAAGCCCGACTGACCCTGGATCACCATGTCGTAGGCGGGCTGCTCGGCATAGGGCCCGGTCGGTCCGTAGCCACTGATCGCCACGTAGAGGATGCCCGCGTTGCGCGCCCGCACGGCGTCGTATCCGATCCCCAGCCGTTCGGCGACGCCCGGCCGGAAGTTCTCGACGAGGACGTCAGCGCCGTCGGTGAGCGTCAGGAAGGCCTCCCGCCCCGCCTCGCCCTTCAGGTCCAGGGTCACACTGCGCTTGTTGCGGTTGTACTGCACGAAGAGCCCGGACAGCGTGGTCTGACCCTCCGGACCGAGGTGTCGCGTGACATCTCCGACCGGGCTCTCGACCTTGACCACGTCCGCACCCAGGTCGCCCAGGATCTGCCCACAGAGCGGCCCCGAGACCACGGCCGAGACGTCGACGACCCGAACGCCGGCCAGCGGTCCACTGGGCTCCGAACCGAGTTGGATGTCCATGTCGCCTCCTCGGGGCCATGGTGGGCGACGAGGAGGAGTGGAAGCAAGGGCGCAGAATGCAGGGCGCGCCTCGGGAGGCCCGGCGAGTCGGCCCCCCGGGGCACGAACGCGCCGCGCTCGTCCACGACCCCAGAGGAGCCGCCCGGCCCCGCGAGGGGGCCTGCCTAGCCGTCGAAGGGAATCGTCAGCTTCACGTTCTTGCCCGCTTCGACGCGAACCTCGGCCTCGCCCTTCATGCTTCCGAGTTCCCCGGTCACCACGTAGCTTCCGGCGGAGAGAATGAACTGGACCGTGGGGTCGATGCCATAGGTGACTCGCTCGCCTGTCGAGTTCCCTCCGCCGCCGACACTTCGATAGACCTGGTAGGTGGCGCGATCGGTGAGCGGCGCGCCCCCGATCTTCCCATCGATGCTGAGCACGCCGGCATTCAGGTCCATGACGGTCTCGTTGCGCTGGTTCGCCACGATGTCGACCGCGGTCTTCACCTCGGCGCTCTGGAGCCCCGCCGTCACCTGGTACGAGCCGGCCGTCAGATAGAACTCCACGGTGGGATCGATGCCATAGGTGACGCGTTCCTCCCTTGCACCGCTGAGGTCGTTCACGGTCTTGAAGACCTGGAAGGAGATCCGATCCGTCGCCGGAACACCCGGGGTCATGACCCCCGAGAGCGCCAGCAAACCCGCATTCAGATCGAAGACGTGCTCCGTGCGCTGGTTGGGGAGGATCTCGAGAGTGGCCGACGCGCTGGCGGTCTGGAATTCCGCACGGACCGTGTAGCTGCCAGCCGCCAGGTAGAACTGCACGGCCGGATCGATGCCGTAGGTGACGCGCTCCTGACGGGTCCCCTTGATGTCGGAGACGGTCACGAAGACCTGGTAGCTCACCCGCTGATCGAAGGGCCCCGCGTCGGCCGAGAGCATCGACGAGACGGCCAGCAAGCCGGCGTTCAGATCGAAGACGTGCTCGGTGCGCTCGTTGGCGCGGATCGTGAGCTTCGCCCGCGTCGAGACGGTCTGGAAGTCCGCCGCCACCGTGTACTCGCCGGCCGGCAGATAGAACTGCACGGCCGGATCGATGCCGTAGGTGACGCGTTCCTCCCGGGTGCCCTCGAGGTCCGACACGCTGCGGAACACCGAGTAGGTGACCCGCTGGTCGAAGGGCCCGGCGTCGGCCTCGAGCTTCGACGAGACGGCCAGTAGCCCGGCGTTCAGGTTCATCACGACGCGTTGGGCCTGGTCGGCCACCACGTCCACCTCGGTCGACGCGAAGGCCGATTGGTATTCCGCCGTGACGAAGTAGCGGCCGCTCGGCAGCTGGAAGGTCACGGCCGGGTCGATGCCATAGGTGACGCGCTCGCGGTTGCCTTGCAGGTCCTTGTCCGGCTTGTAGACGGAGTAGGTGACACGCTGGTCGAAGGGCTCGGCCCCCTCCGCCAACACCGAGCTCAGATGGAGCCCGGGGTTCGCGGCCTTCTCGACCACGGGCTTCGGCGCCGGCTTCTTGACGGCTTCTACGGCGGTGCCCAGGGCCTTCGTGAGGCCGGCTGCGTTGTCGGCACGCAGGAACTTGCCGCCCGTGTTGTCGGCGATGCATTGGAGCGTGCCCGACGTCACTCTGGAACGCGGGCCCGAAGCCCATCCAGGCGGCCGCCAGGAAGCTCGCCAGATCGAGGGCTCCACAGAAGATCGCGAAGCTGCGCGCCCAGGTGGAATCGGGCCGGAAGACCTGCCAGTTGAAGCGGATCAGGCAGATGAGAGCGAGCGTGGTCGCGCCCTGGCCCACCGTCATCAGCCCGCGACCCAGGACCCTGTTGCCGCCGAGCTCGGCTCCGATGGGAGACAGGCAGAGAGATACGCCGGCGATGCCGAAGAAGGCGCCGAGCCAGCGCTCGGGCTTCCCGCCGCTCTCCCGGCCGAGACGGATCAATCGACTGCCGAGCAGCATGACGAGCACACCGACGGCGACTTGCAGAACGAGACGCAATACTCTCTTCCCCGATTCCCACTGTGGACGGGGAGAGCATCGGCTCCGGTCCCTACCCGCTTGAGACGCGCGCCGTTCCAGCCTCAGCGGAATCGCGAAGGGCCTTGAATCCACCGAAGCCTCTGTGCAGCTACGGAAGCCCGGCGCTCTCTGGGCCACGCGGTGGGGACCTCCGGAGGACCACGACGACCGAGGCGGCCGCTGGCATGTGATTCGCCACGACGGGTACCATCGAGCTGCGGGCAGAGAAATCCCCGCGTCCATCGATCGCCGGGGAGACTGTACGATGCGTCCGATCGATCTCGCAGCGATCGCGATCCTGGCCCTGGCCTGCAGTGGGTCCGATCGCTCGAACAACGCGATCGAGGGGCCGGCGCGATCCACGCAGGCCGTGACGGCCCAGGCCGAGCGCCAGGTCGACAGCGAGCGCCGGCTCAGCGAGCGGGGCGGAGCGACCCGTGAGCTGCCCGCGAAGCAGATCCTCTTCGGCGATCTGCACGTGCACACGACCTACTCACCCGACGCCTTCACCCTGGCCCTGCCGATCATGGGCGGAGAGGGTGCGCACACCCTCTCCGATGCCTGCGACTTCGCTCGCTACTGCTCCGAGGTGGACTTCTTCAGCTTCAACGACCACGCCGAGTCGCTGATCCCCGACCATTGGCAGGCAACCAAGGAGGCCGTGCGCGCCTGCAACGCCAGCGCGGGAGCGACGGATCCCGACCTGATGGTCTTCGCCGGCTGGGAATGGACCCAGGTCGGGCTCACTCCGGAGAGCCATTGGGGACACAAGAACGTGATCTTCCTCGGTCAGGAAGAGGACGAGCTGCCCGCCCGCGCGATCAACTCGCGGCCCTATGGATCCGGCATCGGCCTCTTCGGAACCGTGCGGGCGGCGGTGCAGGCCCGCTTCCTCGATCCCCTGAACTGGTCGCAGTACCTGGACCTGGAGTGGTTGGTCGACCAGCTCGAGGCCTTCCCAGAATGCCCGCGCGACGTGCCCACCCGCGAGCTCCCGCCCGACTGCCACGAGAACGCACCCTCGCCAGACGTCCTCTACCACAAGCTCGACCAGTGGGGATTCGACGCGCTGGTCATCCCCCATGGAACCGCCTGGGGTTCCTACACACCGCCGACCACGAGCTGGGACAAGGCGCTCTCCCGCCGCTACCACGACGAGGACAAGGTGCGGCTGGTGGAGATCATGTCCGGGCACGGCAACAGCGAGGAGTACCGGAGCTGGGACAACTTCACGAAGCAGGCGAAGGGCGAGCTGGTCTGCCCGGCACCGACGGCGGACTTCCTGCCCTGCTGCTGGCGGGCAGGCGAGCTGATGCGTGAGCGCTGCGGCGATCTCCCGGCTGCCGAGTGCGAGGCCCGGGTGGCCGAGGCACAGCAACTGGCAATGCGAGCCAGCGTCGCGCCGGCTTTCATCTTCCCGGACAGCCAGGCCGAGGACTGGCTCGACTGCGACCAGTGTCGGGACTGCTTCAAGCCCTCCTTCAACTACCGCCCGAAAGAGTCCATCCAATACGCGATGTCGCTGGCGAGTGCGGAGGAGATCGGATCCGACGGCAGACCCTTGCGCTTCCGCTTCGGATTCATCGGCTCGACCGACGACCACACCTCGCGGCCGGGGACCGGCTACAAGCAGTACGCGCGCAAGAAGATGACCTTCTCACCGGGCATGACGACCGGGATGATCTCACCCCGCGCAGCTCTCGACGACCAGATGGACGCGCAGCGCGCACAGGCCGTCGACGTCGCCAAGCGCGCAATGGACTCGGAGCGGGTCACGAGCTTCACCTACCCCGGCGGCATCGTCGCGGTCCATGCCGCAGGCCGCAGCCGCTCCTCCGTCTGGGCTGCGCTGCAGTCCCGCGAGGTGTACGGGACCAGCGGTCCCAAGATCCTCCTGTGGTTCGACCTGCAGAACGCCCCGGGCGGCCCGGCGCCCATGGGCTCCGCGGTCGCGCTCGACGAGGCGCCCCGCTTCGAGGTCCGCGCCGCGGGCGCCTTCGCCCAGAAGCCGGGCTGCCCGGCCAGCAGCCACGCGGCACTCTCGCCCGCCCGCCTCGAGGCGCTCTGTGCTGGCGAGTGCGACAACCCCGGCGAGCTACGCCATCCCATCGAGGCCATCGAGATCATCCGAATCCGGCCCGGCACGGAGGGCGATGCCGGAGAGCGCATCGAAGACCCCTGGCGCCGCTTCCCATGCGAGCCGGATCCCGCGGGCTGCACCGTCACCTTCCAGGACGACGAGTTCGTGACCTCGGGGAGGGACACGCTCTACTACGCTCGCGTCCTGCAGCCCGCCACACCGGCGATCAACGGCGATCTCCTCCGTCCCGAACGCGACGCGGACGGAAACGTGAAGACCGTGCGCCCCTGCTTTGGCGACTACCGGGTCGACCCGGACGACGACTGCCTTGCGCCGGCACGCGAACGCGCCTGGTCCTCGCCGATCTTCGTGGACCAGGCCCGGGGGCGTGCGACGGGAAGTGCCGGAGACGGATGAGGGACGAAGCTCGCCGGGGGGGGGCCAGGTGCGCCGTAGGCCACCTGGAGCGGTCCGCCTAAGCGTACCTCGACTCCCAGGCGGGTGACATCGGCACCGCCTTTGCCCAGTTCAGGCTCTACTCCACCGACATCGCCCTGAACCAGCCGGGTGGCGTCAACATGCCCTGGGCCAACGACTTCTACTCCCTCCAGGCGGGCGACCCGCTCATCGACACCGGGGCCACCTTCTCGCACGACTTCGTGAACAACACCGGCTCTGCCGTGACCTACAACCTCCGCTTCGAGGCAGCCGCGTCGGTCTTCGCCGTCCCGGAGCCGGGAGCGATGGCCCTGCTCGCAGTCGCGGGCCTCGTCCTGGCGGTGCGCCGCCGCGTCTGAGCCAGACCCCGCCACGGCGCTCTGGGCCACGCCCGCAATGCTTCGCAGGGCTCACCCGCGGGTCGGGTCAGCCGACCAGCTTGGGCGGAATCACGAGCACCGGGCAAGCCGCATCGCGCAGGATCGCCTCGGCCACGCTGCCCACCAGGGTCTTGTACATGGCCGTTCGCCCGTGGGAGCCCAGCACGATCATGTCGGCCGAGTGCTCCGTCGCCTGCTCGAGGATCAGCTCGACCGCGCGCCCTGCGAGGAGAAAGGCCCTGCACCTCACTCCCTCGGCGATCAGGCCGTCTCGCCAGCGGCCCAGGGCGCTGTGTTCCTCGCGAAGCGTGTCAGGTTGCGCATCGCTCGACGGTTGCGGGCCGATCTCGCATCCGACGAAGTCCGCCTGCGGCGCGGCCACGTGCAGCAGCCGGAGCTCGGCATCGAACTGCTTGGCGATGACGGCCGCCTCGCGCACGACGCGTTCTTCGGTCTCGGAGAAGTCGACGGGGGCGAGAATCACCTTCACGGATCGGCTCCTGCGTGGGATCCAAGGATGGCAAGCGAGGTGCAGAAAGGGCGCGGCCAGGTCGGCCCGAAGCTGCACCCTTCAGGATCGCAGACCGAAGAGGAGCTGAGCAAGGGTCGGTACCCCCCACCTCGGGGCCCGCGACGGCCGGCAAGCGACCGCGCAGAGCGCCCCATCGCATCGCCCAGCGACCCCATTTGCCCCCTTGGTGCGGCCAGACCGAAGGCGTGAGGGCACAGCGCCACACCACGCGCTACCCCTCTCCGAGCAGCAGGAGGTCCCCATGGCGAGCGCACTCGACGCGATCGTGCCGCGACGTGCGAACAATGACTACCGGGGCGGCGCCATCGCCTTCTACGGGTTCAGCTTGCTGGTCGCGGAGAGGATCTTCAGCGCCACGGTCCACTTCCTGACCCCCGACGGCGGCAAGAACTCGATCGCGAGCATCATCGTCTTCGAGGGCGACCCCGACCCGAACCCGATCGTCTACATGTTCGCCTCGATCGCCGGGGCACACGAAATGCTCTTCGTGCTCCTCTACGGCCTCGTGCTCTGGCGCTACCGCAACCTGATCCCGCTGATGCTCACGCTCATGCTCGTGGGAATGGCCTTCGGTGTGGTCGCGAGCACGCTGCATCCACTCACCCCGGACTACTTCGAGCGGACGCCCCCCGCGATGCTGGTGCGCGTGCCGATGTTCCTGTTCATCGGCACGCTGCTCTTCCTCGCGGTTCGGCAGTCATCGAAGCCGCGCGTGGGGCCCGAAGCCGGGCCGGCGACGGGGTAGAGCGAATGCACGCAGTCCTCGAGACGATCCTGCCCCGAGAGGCCAGCAACGAGTACCGGGGCGGCCTCGTCCCCTTCTACGGGTTCTGCCTGGTGGCCGCAGTGATGCTCTTCCGCTCCACCGTCCACTTCCTGAAGGACGACAGCGGCGTGAACTCGATCGCGAGCATCATCCTCTTCGAGGGCAGCCCCGATCCGAACAACCTCATCTACCTCTTCAGCTCGATCGGAGGCGTGGAGCAGCTGCTCTTCGTCATGGTCTACGGCGTCGTGCTCTGGCGCTACCGCAACCTGATCCCGCTGATGTTCGCCTTCCTGGTCGTCGAGTCCTGCTTCGGCTTCGTGGTCGGTGCCCTTCACCCGCTCGACCCGGTGTACTACGAGCACACACCTCCGGGGAAGCTCGGCGCGGTTCCGAAGCTGCTCTTCGCCGTCGGGATGCTCGCCCTCTCGGTTCGGAACTCCAACTCGAACCGCCAGGGCTGAAACCGCCCGGCGGCCTTCGCGCCCCGTACCCGCGACACCGCGAGCGCGCTCACTCCTTCTCGGGTTCACTCGCCCCGAGCAGCTCTTCCGGGACTCGCGGGCTCAGATGGAAGCCGTCCCAGCTGGGCAGCCGGTCGTGGTTGCCCATCGGTGTGAAGTGGGTCTTGTAGAGCGACGCCCCGCCGTCCACGCGCAACGTATCCGCTGTGATGAAGGCCGCAGCCGGCGAGAGCAGGAAGGCGACGGCCGCGGAGACCTCGCTCTCCGTGCCGAGCCTGGAGGGCGGGAAGCCGCGGCTCCCCTTCGCGGCACGCGCGATCACTTCGGGCGGGTAGTTGAGCATGCCGCTCGAGAGGATCACGCCCGGTGCGACGGCGTTCACCCGAACGCCATGACGCACCCACTCGAGGCCGAGGGTTCTCGTGAGATTCACGACGCCGGCTCGCGCTGCACCGGTGTGCGCCATGCCCGGGTAACCGACCCACATGTCCGCCGCGATGCTGACGATCGCCCCGCCGTGCTCGCCCATCCAGTGGTTGAAGACAGCCTGCGAGACGATGAAGGTCCCGTTCAAGTTCGTATCCACCACCGCGCGCCAGCCCTTGGCGGGGATCTTCTCGGCGGGCGAGGGAAACTGCCCCCCGGCGTTGTTGACGAGCCCGTCGAGACGCCCGCGCTCCGCCACGATCTCTCCCACGACCGCGGCCACCTGCTCTTCGTCGCGGATGTTCATCAGCTTGAAGCTGGCCTCGCCGCCCGCAGCCTCGATCTCGTCCACTGTCTCTTCGAGCGGCTCGGGTCGCCGCCCGGTGACGACCACGTGAGCCCCCAGGCAGGCGAGCTCATGGGCGATGCAGCGGCCGATGCCGGTGCCCCCACCGGTGACGACGTGGACCTGGCCTGCGAACAGCCCCGGGCGGAAAACGGAGTCGAAACGATCCGGCATGGAGCGATCATACTCGACTTCGCTCGCCTCTCGGCAACGCGACGGCTCGACGAGATGCATGCCGCTTTCGACTCGGGTCCCTTGCTCTCGATGGAGCGAATCCGCGACGGCCCGGAGGTTCAACCCGCGGCCCGGCTGCGCCGCTGCCGCCACCGGCGCCACAGCAGGGGCAGGGCGACCTCGAGGCCCAGCAGCCCGCACTGGGTCTCCTTCGTTCGCCACGGGGAGCCGGAGCAGGGGCCGTCCGAGAAGTCCACCTTGCCGTCGGCGTCGTTGTCGACGCCATCGTCGCAGGCGGGGTTCTCGAGGGTCCAGGCCGGGTTGGCGCAGCCGGGGTCCGCGAGATCGGTCAGGCCGTCGTCGTCGTTGTCCAGCCCATCTGCGCAGACCCCCGCGAAGCTGGCAGGGTTGATGGGGTCGGTGCCCGCGTCCCGCTCGTCGCCGTCGAACACGCCATCCCCGTCCTGGTCGAGGGCGACCAGCGTTCCGCTTCCCGGCGCGACACAGGTGTAGGTCAGACCCGCGCCCGCGGCAGTGGCCAGGGCGCGTAGGGCAGGATCGCTGATCGGGGGCTCCGCGCTGCGATCCGATTGGAAGAGCCCGCTCGCGAGGCGCAGCCAACCCCGGGGCTCCCCTCCTACCAGGCCACGAGCCACCACTTCGCATTCCGTGGCGGAGGGACCGAGGAGGAGGGAGTCGTAGGCGACACCCGCGCGAGCGTTGAAGAGATCGACCCTGGGACCGCTGGCGCTCGCAGTCGCCGAGGTGAGGGTGGTCTGCTGGCCGACGATCGGGGCCAGATCCGTGGGGAACACCTCCAGGAAGATCGGCAGGCCGAACTCCTGGAAGGCTCCGCTGCCGTCCATGCCGAGACCGAAGCCGGCGATCTCCGCACCGACCGGCGGCTGCGCCGTTCCCGTCAGGGCGGAGAGCGGGAACATGTTGAACTTGCCGATCTTCTGATAGGCGAAGCGCGGGGAAGCCGGCTTCTTGGTGCGCAAGCCGGGCCCGAAGGTCTCGAGCAGGATGGTCTCCCGGCTGGTCCCGAACAGACCATTGGCAGGATCCAGGGTGTGGCAGCTCGATGCACAGCCCGTTTCGAAGAGCTGGCGCTCGGCGTCCTGGGCCGGTGTGAGGCTGTTGTCCAGGGCGCGGTTGGGGTTCGGCATCAGGAACAGCGAGAGCACGAAGTCCGCGAACAGATCCATCTCGGCAAAGGAGAGCTGGGTGCTGCGCCCGAGCAGGCCCGCGAAGGCAGGGTTGAACTCGTGGAAGGCCTGTCGCTCGTCCATCGGGTCGCCGCCAGGCTGGGAACCGCCGGTGCGGTCGCCGCGCCAATGCATCGGGCCGTGGGTCGAGATGCCGCGCAGGGTCTGGGTAGTGGCCGGTCCCTTCAAGGGATGGAAGTCGACGAAGCTTCCCGGCGGCTCGTTCTCGGTACCCGGGTTCGGGTTGGGGGCGACGAGGCCGTCCGGATTGCCGAGGTCCCAGGCCAGCCCGTCCCAGTCGCCGAACACGTGGCAGGTTCCGCAGGACACCTCGCCGTTGCTGGAGGTCAGGGTGGCGTCGTAGAGAAGGCGCCGGCCCGCGCGCAGGTTCGCCGGCTCCGGATCCCGGAGGGGCCAGCGCTGGGTGACCTGCCGCGTCGCCACGTCGATCACCTCGACCCCATGCTCGATGCGGGTGAGCACGTAGAGACGGCCTCGCACATCGTCCAACACCAGCCCAGCGGGCCCCGCTGCGGTCACGACGTGGTCGGCCGCGCTGGGCACGAAGGTGTCGTTCTCGAGCAACGCGGTGTCCAGGAAGGCGACCTTGTTCGAGCCGAAGGCGGCGACGTAGAGGGTCGCGCCGTCCGCGCTCACGGCCATTCCCATCGGGAGGGAGAGGCTGTTCGCCGAGACACCGGCCGGCGCCGGGGACATGGCGTAGTCGATGTGCTTGTTCAAGTGGCGCGGATGGACACCTGTGGCATCGAGAACCGTGATCCGGCTGTGATTGAAGGCGCCGGTCAGCTCGGGCTCGAAGCGGACGTGATTCTGCGCCTCGGTATTGCTCACGTAGAGGTTGCCGCTGACCGGGTTCACGGCCATGCCGTAGAGGATCGTGCCGACGTCGCTCTGGCTCTGCAGCATCACCGGCGGGCTGCCGTTGGCGGAGATGGAGAAGACGTCGAAGTCGGGCAGGGTCACCGGAACCGCGGGGCTCCAGTCCCGGCCCAGCTCGTCCAGCCATGCGCCGGTCACCGTGTCCTGCTTGACGATGAGACCCGTCTCGGGCTGGGGTACTGCCTCGATGTTCTGGTTCGGCGCGGGAAGGCCACCGGGCATGGTCGCACCCTCGACGACACAGGGCGCCACCAGTTCGCCTCCATCACAGACAGCGGGCGGCGCAACCAGGGTCGTGCGGTTGCCCGAGCGGAACACCGCGGCAAAGACCGTGCTGCCGTCCGCACTCGCGCTGAGCGCGCGCGGCGTATTGCCGAACAGGCTGACGATCGCGAGGGGGTCTCCCTCGAGGGAGCTGCCCAGGGAGTTCGCATCGAAGACCCACACGTCGGCGCGCCCGATGGCCGAGACCAGGGGCTGGGGATCGAAGCCAATGTTCTGGCCCCGGTGTGCCGCCGTGATGAAGGCGCGGTCACCGCCGGGGCCGGCAAAGACGATGTCGCGTGGCTCGTCGCCGACCAGCAGGGTGCGCACCACGCGGGCCGGGCTGGTCGAGACGTCCACGATGCTGATGCTGTCCGAGGCGTGATTCACCACCCAGACCTCGGAGTCGCTGCGAGCTGCCACGGCGACGGGCTCCAGGCCCACAGGCACCGATTCCCGATGGACGACCCCGACCCCCTGGAGGTTGAAGATCTCGAGCCGCTGGCCCGGCGTGTTCACCGCGAACAGACGGGAGCCGTTCGGGGACATGGCCAGGGGACGTACCGGGCCTGCCTCGAAGGGGGTCTGCAGCTGGGCCGAGGCGCCGGGGGCGAGCAGGGGAAACAGCAGGAGCGCGAGCAGGATCGGCGTGCCCAGACACCGGAGGGGCAGGAGCAGGAGCACGGGGAGGAGCCTCGTCATCATCTGATTATGCCGGCTACAGACAGGAACCGCGGTTCCAGACCGATGTGGTAGGCGTGGGCGTCCACGATCCAGCGTCGCACGGCGGGCGCATCAGTCCTTCGGAGGGAGCCGCCTGCCGCGCGCAGGGCGTCGCGAGGGCTCCGCCGTCGGAGCTGGCTGAGGCGGTCTCGCCAGCGTGTCGGCATTCCGCTCCTGCGTTCCATCCTGAGCCGGCTCCATGCGGGCGCCGCTGGGCTTGCGCCGGTCCGGCGGCTCGACCTTCGGGGTGGCCTCGCCCTGGTCCGCCCGCCGGAGCCCAGCGGGTGGGGCGGGCCGCGAACGGGCCGCAAGCAGCTTGCGCCTCGCCAGCGCGATGAGCTGTCGGTCGCGTCTCAGCGACTGCGAGAGCTCTCGCACCTCCGTCGATTGGCGGGCCGCAGGCGGAAGCTGCGGGATCAGGCTCTCGATGCGGGCAGCGGCACGGTCCAGGCGGTCCGTCCTCGTGGTGACTTTCGACCCACTGCAATCGTCGTCATCGAGATCCCCGGCCCCGCTCCCCGCGGAAGCGGAGCTCAGCTCCTTTGAGGCTTCAGTGAGCTCGGCGAGATACTCCGACAGGGCCTCGCCCATGGCGTTGAACCTCTCGAGCTTCCCCAGGTAGTACTTCTTGTCCTTGTTCATCTGTTCGATGGACTCACGGAAGACCACGAACAGGACTTCCCCGATGTTGCCGTGGGGGTTGTTGGCTTCGAGGCCTTCCATGTACGCCGTGAACTGCGCCTGGCCACTGCCTCGGACGAGTGCACGACCGAGCTGGGCGGCGTCGCTCCGGGTCGCCGGAGAGAGGGTTGCCTTCCTCGCCGCCGTGGTGGCCGGGCTCGTTCCGAGGACGAGGCTGCCGACCACCATGCAAACCGCCAGGGCCGCGATCCGTCGGGTCCGTGCTGCCGGGAGATCGGGGTTCATCGAAGATGATCTCGCCATCGTGTCCCTCGGCATGTCCCCTGATCGGGCGGCTCGAGTGTAGTTGAAGCCACGGTGGCCCCACCCTCGAGGCTGACGGCGCGGTCCGCCAGGCCCGGCAGCACCACGAGCCCGCGAACCAGCGGTCCGGGTTCATGAAGCGGGACCCTGGGGTATTCGCGGGGTCACCCCTTGCCCTCACGCCAACATATGACATCATCTATGTCACAAGGTCGCCGAGAGCGAACGCCGTGACTCACCCCCCGATCCCTGCCCACAACCTCATGGTCGAATGTCAGGAGCCCCACGCCGAGCTCCTGGACCTCGAGACGGCAACGGTCTGGCAATCCCATCGGCCGATCAGCCGCGAGGCCTACGCGGGGCTCGTGCTTCCGCCGACCCTCCAGAAGGTGGGGATCGGAACGGGCGTGATGGACGGGCACTACTTCCGCCGCTCTCCGGGTGCCCACGAGGACGGCCCGGTGGCGGAGCGGGAGATCGAGGGCCACCTCTTCATCCACTGCGCGAATCCACCCGAGGGTGGCCCGGAGTCTCCCGTTGCGGGCGGCCCACGGCTCCTGCGCGTGGACAGGTATCACTCGCTGATCTTCGAAGCCGGCAGGGAGGTCGATGTGATCCGCCTGCCAGACGGACGGGACTTCGTGCAGGTGATCGCGGCGACACCCGAGGGCGGGGGACGCTGCAGCCGCAGGCCGCGCCACCGAGCGGACACGGGTTCTGCATGCCGGAGGGGTGGTGTCTGCGCACCGAGAAGCTCTTCGCGAGGACGACGATCCACCTCCCCCATCCGACGGAAGCCTGGTTCTTCGAGAACGGCGTGAGCTTCCAGGGGCCCGTCGAGGTCTTCTTCACCTGAACGCAAGCCTGCGGCGTGCGTCCAACCCGTTTCGGGAAGGGCAAGCGCTTCGACCCCGATCGATGCTCGACCGATTGCCACCACGAGGAAATCGACCCATGGGACTGATCCTGACCGAAGACCAGCTGATCCTACGCGACATGGCGAAGGGCTTCTTCGATGAGAAGTCGCCCGTCGAGCGGATGCGCACGCTCCGGGACTCGCAAGACGAGACCGGCTTCAGCCGTGACCTGTGGAAGGAGATGGGGGACCTGGGGTGGCTCGGCATCCCCTTTCCCGAAGCCGTGGGCGGCGCTGACATGGGCTACGGCGAGCTCGGCATCATCCTCGCCGAATGCGGGCGCGCGCTGGCCCCGGAGCCCTTCCTCTCGACGGTGCTCCTCGGAGGCAACGCGATCCTCCTCGGTGGCAACGAGCCGCTCCTGAAGGAGCTGCTGCCCGAGGTCTGCAGTGGCGAGCGCATTCTCTGCCTGGCCTTCCAGGAACAGGGCCGCTTCGCGCCCTACTCGGTCGAGACCCGTGCGACACGGGACGGCGACGGATTCCGCATCCAGGGGAGCAAGCAGTTCGTGCTCGACGGCCACGTCGCCGACCAGATCGTCACGCTGGCCCGGACGGCCGGTAGCACGGGAGAACGAGACGGGCTCTCGCTCTTCGTGGTGGACGCCGGTGCGGCGGGCCTGACGATCCAACGCAGCGAGCTGGTAGACGGCCGCGGCGCCGCCCAGGTCTCCTTCCAGGACGTCACGATCGACGGCGCGCGTGTGCTCGGCGAGATCGACGGCGCGGCCGACCTCCTCGACGCGGTCCTGGACCGGGCGACGATCGGGCTCTGCGCAGAGATGGTGGGCTGCTTCGAGGAGGCCTTCGAACGCACCCTGGAGTACCTGAAGACCCGGGAGCAGTTCGGGGTGAAGATCGGCACCTTCCAGGGTCTGCGCCATCGGGCCTCCGAGATGTTCGGCGAGCTCGAGTTCGCCCGCTCCGTCGTGCTCGACGCACAGAGCGCCGTCGACGACGCGCGCGACGACGTGGCCGAATGTGCCAGCGGGGCCAAGGCGCGCTGCTCCGATGTCGCTTGCCTGATCGGCGGCGAAGCGATCCAGATGCACGGCGGCATCGGGATGACCGACGAGGAGGAAATCGGCCTCTTCTTCAAGCGCCTCAAGGCGGCCGAGCTCACCCTGGGCGACGCGGTCTATCACCGGAATCGCTTCGCCGGCCTCCGCGGCTACTGAATCGACCAGAAGGAGACGACCTCATGTCATCGGCAAGCATCGACGAGTTCAAGCAGGAAGTCCGCGGCTGGATCGAGGAGAAGCTCCCGGCAGATCTGCGGGTCGGAAACCGCAGGGACCTGCCCAAGGAGAGCCTGGGCCGGTGGATCAAGGCGTTGGTCTCGCGCGGCTGGATCGCGCCCCAGTGGCCGAAGGAGTACGGCGGTGGCGGACTCGACCGGAAGCAGGCGGCCGCCCTGATGAGGGAGCTGAAGGCGGTCCGGGCTCCCATCGTGAGCTCCTTCGGAACCAGCATGCTGGGTCCCACCCTCCTCGAATTCGGCACCGAGGAGCAGAAGCAGGAGTTCCTTCCGCCGATCTCGCGGCACGAAGTCAGGTGGTGCCAGGGCTACAGCGAGCCCGGGGCGGGCTCGGATCTCGCGAGCCTCCAGACCCGCGCCGTCAAGGAAGGCGATGAGTACGTCATCACGGGCCAGAAGATCTGGACCACCGGCGCCGACTCCGCAGACTGGATCTTCTGCCTGGTGCGCACCGACCCCGCCGCCCCGAAACACGACGGCATCAGCTTCATCCTCTTCCCGATGCACCAGCCGGGCATCGAGGTCTCGCCCCTGACCCTGATCGACGGGAGCGCGGAGTTCTCGCAGGTGTTCTTCGATGGCGCACGAGCGCAAGCCAAGCACGTCATCGGACCCGTGAATGGCGGCTGGACCATCGCGAAGCGGCTGCTCCAGCACGAGCGAAGCACGGATGGCGGAAGTGAGGGCGGGATCACCGGGGCCATGAAGGAGACCCTGGCCGACCTGGTGAAGCGCGAGGTGGGCCTCCAGGAGGGCGTGCTCGCCGACCCGGCCCTGCGGCAGCGGCTGGCGGACCAGGAGCTCGAAGCCCGTGCGTTGCGACTCACGATGGCCCGCGCGGGGGCGGAGGCTCGCGCCGGCCAGACGGCCCGCGACATCGGATCCCTCGGCAAGTACCGCTGGGCGAACATGGTGAAGAACGAGCAGGACATCGCGATGCTGGCCCTGGGCACGAAGGGCCTTGGATGGTCGGGCGCCGGGTTCGAGGATACGCAGCTCGAGCGAACCCGCGCCTGGCTCACGACCCGGGCCGATTCGATCTGGGGCGGCACCAACGAAGTGCAGCTCAACGTGATCGCGAAGCGGGTGTTGCAGATCCCCGAGTAGCGCTGGCGAGCGGTCGACGAAGAATGCGCCCTGACCGAGGGAGAAGGTGAGTGATAGAGCACAGCCGAGAGGGTGCGACCCACGTCGTCACCCTGAACCATGGCCCCAACATGATCGATCCGCCCTGGCAGGCGAGGATGCTAGAGGTCCTCGACACGGTCGAAGCCGACTGCGAGGGCGATGCCGGCCTCGTGCTGACCGGCCAGGGGAAGTTCTTCAGCAACGGCCTCAACGTCGAGGTGATCATGGGCCTCGAGGGCGAGGACAGGGTGCGCTTCGGTGCCTCGATGAGCCAGATCATCGGGCGCCTGCTGCTGCTTCCCGTCCCAACCGTCGCTGCGATCAACGGGCACGCCTTCGCGGCGGGCGCCTTCCTCGCGCTAGCCTGTGACTACCGACTCATGCGGGAAGACCGGGGATGGATCTGTGTTTCCGAGGTGGACGCCGGCGTGCCCATTGGCGAACCGATGATGAACCTCTTGAAGGCCAAGGTCCCGCCCGAGACCGCCCGGGATGCGGTTCTCACCGGCAAGCGCTACGGGGCAGACGACGCCATCGCAGCGGGCCTGGCCGACGGCAAGGCGAGCGAAATCGGGCTCCTGGGGGAGGCCAGGAAGCTGGCCGAGAACCTGGCGAGCAAGGAGCGCCGGATCTTCAAGACCCTCAAGCGACAGCTGCACGCCGACGTGGGAGCCGGATTCGGCCTCGAGGCGTAGGACAGACCTTCCCACCCCATTTCCAATCCACCAGGAGACCAGAGACATGAAGACGCGAATCACGGAGCTCTTCGGAATCGAGCATCCCATCATCCAGGGCGGCATGCACTTCGTCGGTCTCGCCGAGTTGGCGGCGGCCGTATCGAATGCGGGAGGCCTCGGCATCATCACGGGGCTGACGCAGGGCACACCCGAGAAGCTCACGAACGAGATCGCGCGTTGCCGGGAGATGACCGACAAGCCCTTCGGCGTGAACATGACCTTCCTGCCCTCCCTCCAGCCGCCGGACTACCCGGGCCTGTTCAAGGCCATCATCGAGAGCGGCGTCAAGGCCGTGGAGACCGCGGGCAACAACCCCGTGGAGTGGCTGCCGATGCTCAAGGAGGCCGACATCAAGGTCATCCACAAGTGCACCTCCGTGCGCCATGCCCTCAAGGCGGAGCGAATCGGCTGTGACGCCGTTTCGGTCGATGGCTTCGAATGTGGTGGGCACCCCGGTGAGGACGACGTCACGAACTTCATCCTCCTGCCCCGCGCCGGTGAAGAGCTCTCGATCCCCTTCGTGTCCTCCGGCGGAATGGCGGACGCCCGGAGCCTCGTGGCTTCCCTGGCCATGGGGGCAGAGGGCATGAACATGGGAACGCGCTTCATCGCCACCCAGGAGGCCCCGGTCCATTGGAACGTGAAGCAGGCCCTGGTCGACGCCTCGGAGCTGGATACCCGTCTCATCATGCGCGGCCTGCGCAACACCGAGCGGGTCCTGAACAACGCCGGTGTCGAGCGCTTGATCGAGAAGGAAAAGAGCCTCGGAGCGGATCTCAAGTTCGAGGACATCATCCCCGAAGTCGCGGGGATCTATCCTCGCGTCATGCAGGACGGCGATGTGGAAGCGGGGGCGTGGTCTTGCGGCATGGTCGCCGGACTCATCCACGACGTCCCGACCGTGAAGGAGCTCATCGACCGCATCATGAGCGAAGCCGAGGCCATCATCACCGAGCGGCTGGCGGGCTTCCAAGCCGCCTGAGCCGAGGCGACAAGCCTCCCTTCGGGCCCGTCGTCTGATCGGGTCGGTCTCGCTCTGGCGACTCCCGGGGATCTCAGGCTGTTCGGACCCGCCGGGCCCAGGAGTCGGCGCTCCGAACCTATTCGCTGATCGACTCCAGCTCGCGACGGCCAGTCTCCGGGAAGAAGAGCACCACGCACGCGGAGAGCAGGACGGTCAGCGCCAGAAGCGTCGTCAACTCGACGAAGTCGCCCGCCGCCACGCTGCCGAAGTACAGGATCAAGAGGCCGACGGAACCGCCGAGGGCGTCGAAGATCGCGAACATCCCGGACGCGCTGGCGCGCTGGGAGGTCGGGAAGAGTTCCGTCGAGAGCGCGCGGAGGATCACGCGCCCGCCGCTCGACCCGAAGAGGAAGCCGACCCAGGCGATCGGAAGGACCCACGAAGGGCCGTTGTAGAAGACTGCGACCCAGAACGGAACCGAGCCCAGGAGCGTCATCCCGACCCTACGGCGGCCGAAGCGGTCCGCAAGCCGGCCACCCGCGACGCTGCCGATGATCCCGAGCGCACCGCCGATGCCAACCATCAGCGCGTACTGCGTCGGCGACCAGCCGTGCACGGTCTGGATGAAGTAGCCGGTGAACTGGAACGCCGCGACGAGACCGACGGACGAGAGGAAGGTGGCGAGCACGATGCCGAGTGTGCGGGCCGGGTGGTCGCGCGCGAGGCCAAGGAGCGGCGCCATCGAGTAGTTCGATCCCGAGTCGCCCTCTTGCGCGTCGGCGTGGCGCTTGAAGCGCTCGGTCTCGGGAAGCCGCCGCCGGAACCACGGGAGGAGGAGCAGCGGGATCACCCCGAAGGCGTAGAGCGCCCGCCATCCATAGGGCAGGAGATCGATCTGCGAGAAGAGCAGCATCGCGAGACCGTGCCCCGTGGCACCGAGCGCGCCGAGGATCCCGATCCCCCAACCGCGATGGTCGGCCGGAAACTCCTCCGCGACCATCACGAACGCGACCGCTGACCCGCTCACGAAGAAGGTGCGCGTCGCCATCTGGCACGCGACGAACTGCCAGGCCTCGACCGTGAACGCCGTGAGGACTGTGGCGAGCCCGGTCCCGACGAGCGTCGCGAGGAAGATCCGGCGCCGCCCGATGCGATCCGCAAAGGGGATCAGCGCGAACGCCGGGAGCGCACCGAGCCGGATGATCCCCAGGTAGAGACCGAAGTCGGTCTCGGCCATCTGCAAGGACGCGGCGATCTGCGGCAATGCCGCTGTCAACATCGCCAGATCGTATTCCTCGAAGAGGAGCGCGAAGGCAACAGCCCCGAGCACCTGGACGTTCCTCTCCGAGACGGCCGGCATCGGCCCGAGGAAGTGGAGGATCCACCACGGGCGCTTCGCGGGCGCGTCCAGCGGCGCAGGCCCTGCGTGGGGGTTCGACTTGGCGTCCACGGGGCGACTCTAGCCGCTTGCGACGGCTCCGCGATGCCGCGATCCCGCTGCACGCAGGGCGAGCCCGACAACGACCGCATTGGGCGCCCTCACCAAGAGATCGAGTTCTCGCTGCCACCTGCCGTCGATCCGGGCCACTTCCAAGAGGGGTACCACCGGAATGCTCACCATGCGCCTCTCCGCGTTGCTGATCGCCATCGTCTTGGTCTGCTCTGACCCCGTTTCCTCCGCGGCCGTCTCGGTGACCATGAGCATGACGGGTTCGGTTACGAGCACGGCGGGGTTCCCGAATCCGCCGAACCCCGATCTCCTGGACGTCACAGTTGGCGACGCCCTCGATGTCACACTCATGTACGACCCTGCGACCCAGCTTGGCGGCATCACTGCCAGGGTCCCGGCTCGGGAGGCCACATTCACCGCGGGCCCAAGTCTCGTCATCTACATCGAACGGGAGCTCATTTCGGGGAGTGCCGAGCTCAAGGCCCGAGGGCCGGATCTCACCACGCCCCTCAGTCTCATCCTCACGGTCTTCGATCCGACCGGACAGGCGTTCTCGGGACCCGACCTTCCCACCTCCGCCGCGCCGTTCGCAGGTCTCCGGTCTTCTCTCGCCTACATCGACACGCCTTCACCAGGCCCCGACCCCGGCCCCACCGTCCCACACTTCACAGCGTCAGGTCTCGTCACTTCGGTACCGGAACCTTCGGCCGCGCTCTGGCTCGTCGCAGCGCTTGGCCTGGTGACGATCGCTCCAGCTCGAAGAGGAGCGATCTCTGCGTCGGTCACCACCACCCGGGCCCTACGGGCCGGATCCGGGGGGAAGTGATGGTGCGCACTCGAGACCAAGTCGGGGTTGCGCGACTGCCTTCGCTCCTGGGACCCAGGGGGCGGCCAGAGTGCTGCCAGCCTACCGGCAGCCATGAGATCAGCCGGCCGTGATCGAAGGTCCATCCTCGAAGAGCGCGCGGATCTCCGGATCCTCGGCGAATGCCAGAGCGAGAAGTGCGATCGCATCATCGACGTCTGCCGCCGTGCCACCGCGAGCTTGTCGTGCAGCCATGATCGTGCTCTGTTTTCGCTCCTGCGGCTTCCGCGACTCTGCAGGAGCGGCAGGGTTCGATAACCTGCCCCTCATCGATGGTCCGGTTTGCCAAGCCACGAGGTACGACGAAGATGCCGCGTCTTTCAAGCAACGGGATGGAGCTCGAGTACGAGGAGTGCGGCGAGACAACAGCACCGATGGCCGTTTTGATCTCCGGGCTCGGGGAGCAGATGGGCGGCGTCGAGTTTCCCCAGGAGTTTGCTGACGCGCTGGCACAGCGCGGTTTTCGAGTCGTCCGGTTCGACAATCGCGACGTCGGCCTCTCGACTCACCTCTACGATGCGGAGCCTGGATCCTATACGTACCTGGACATGGCTGACGATGTGGCGGGGCTGATCGCAGGCCTAGGCGCCGAGCGAGCACACTTGATCGGCGCGTCGATGGGGGGCTTCATCGCCCGTTGGGCTGCGCTCCGCCATTCGAGCCTCGTCCAATCGGTCACTGTCATCATGTCGGGGTGTGGAGCTCGATTCGGTAGTCCGGCTGCTGAGAGATACTCGAAGATGGCACCCCACGCCTTCAAGGGAATGATGTCAAAGACCCGTGCTGCCGCCAGCTCAGCCGAGGCGATCGAATCCTACGTCGAGGCCTGGCGACAGTACAACGGATCAAGGTTCGCCTTCGAGGAGGACTGGGGCCGAGAGTGTGCAGCGTGCACGCACGCTCGGTCCTACGACCCGAAGGGTGTCGCTCGGCAGATTGGGGCATCAGGAACCCCTGATCTTCTCGAGGCGCAAGAGCAGATCGCCTGCAGGGCGGCAATCATCCATGGCGACGAAGATCCGATCTTCGGAGCAGACCACGCCCGCGAAACTGCCGCCCGGATTCCCGGCGCGAAGCTAGAGATCATCTCGGGGATGGGACACGAAATGCCTCGAGAAGCCTGGCCGCAGATCACGCAAGCCGTTGCCAGGGCAGCCGGGAACGCGGCTGACCTCTGAGCAGGTTCCAGGCTTCGGATCGTCGTCACTCGCATCGGTTGGCTCGCGATTTCGGTTCGCGCGGCTTCGAAGGGCTCTTTCCCATCGCTTCCGCGTGAGGCGTCTCTCCTACCCAAAACGCTCTCAGCCCAACCCCAACCGCCGCACGATGATCACCTTCATTGGCCCCGGCTCCTTTGGTTTCGCGGACTTGTGGGATTTCAGGTGTCTAGAGCCGTCACCGGGTGTCACTGAGTGTCGCGGGGAACGCAACCACGGGCCGAGCCGCAACCATCGCACCCGCGAGAACCCGCCTGCTCCACCGCTCTGGTCACCGAAGCGCCCTACTCTTCGTTGGAAGACTTCCACGCCGTGATCACGACGCCAGTACGTTGAGATAGAGCGCGAGGCGCGCAGGGCTCATTGCCGCTCGGCGAGTGCGTAGCGCTCCGCTCCGTGGGCCGGGTCGTCGTCGGGGGCGGAGACGATCCGCCAGCCCGTGCCGTCGATGTAGTCGGGAACCTTCTCGCTCGCGACTGCAGACCGCCAACGCTCCGCGATGAGGCCCGTGAGGAACTCGACCCACTTGCTGAAACCGGGCTCCACATGCGAGAACGCGAAGCGACTGCCAGCCGGAGCGCACTGGGCCGCATCCTTCAGGGTGCTGCGCACCTCGCCGTCGGTCAGGTACTGGAAGAGACCTTCGGCAACGAACACCGTGCGAACCGAGGTGTCGAAGCGGGCGTCTTCCTCGAGCACCTTGGCCAGCGCGCGTTCCCCGAGGTCTTCGGCAATCTGGAACAGGTTCGCGGGCTGCCCGATCTCCGCGAGGCCCTTCGCCTTGGCGGCCGAGGTCGCCGGGTGATCGACCTCGAAGAACGTCACCTCGGGGTGCTTCGGGGCGAGCCTCTGGGTGAGCGTGTCGAAGCCCGCGCCAACGATCAGCACCTGGCGGGCGCCCTCTGCCATTGCGGCCTCGACCTGCTCGTTCACCCAGATCTTGCGATGCCCGAAGCCCTCGAACTGTCCCGGCAGGATCCACTCCTGCACACCGTAGAGCCTGATCATCCACTGCTTCTTCGAGGCGCGGATCATGCCGGGGCCGTAGCCCGTGACCCCCGAGGCCACGAGCAGGCGCTCGCTCAGCTCGACCAGACCCTCGGGCAGCCGCTCGGCCCAGTCGTCCTTGATGCTCAGGGTGACGAGCCCGAGCGCCACTTTGAGCGCGGTCTGGCTGACGCGTCCTTCCTTCATTCCCCCCCCTCCTCGAGTGAACCGCCCCGGGTTCTCCGGAGACCCGGTTCATTGAGCACCGCCTCCGTGGCGGACGCTCCTCGCTGTTGATCGTACATCGCCTCGAACTCCGCCGGCAGGCCGCTTCCCATCGCTCCGGGTTCGAATCCCGAAATCAGCCGAGCCCCAGCCGCCGCGCGATGATCACCTTCATGATCTCGTTCGTCCCCGCGTAGATCGACTGCACCGCGGCGTCCTGGTAGTCCGCCGAGATCGGGTACTCCTCCATGAAGCCGTAGCCGCCGTGGAGCTGCAGGCACTCGGCGGCGACCTCCTTCTGGAGGTCGGTGCACCACCACTTGGCCATGCTCACCTCCGAGACGATCTCGTCTCCGCGCACGTGGGCGGCGAGCAGCTTGTCGACGAAGGCCTGGCCGATCTCGACCTTGCTGGCGAGCTCGGCCAGCTTGAACTGGGTGTTCTGGAAGCGGCCGATCGGCTGGCCGAAGGCCTCGCGCTCCTTCACGTAGGCCAGGGTGTCGTCGATCGAGCGGTGCACGCTGGCCATGGAGCCGACGCCGATGCAGAGCCGCTCCTGCTGGAGCTTCTCCATCAGCATCTTGAAGCCCTGCCCCTCCTGGCCGAGCAGGTTCTCCGCCGGGACCCGGCAGTCCTTGAAGAAGAGCTCGCTCGTGTCCTGGCCCTTGAGGCCGATCTTCGCCAGGTTCCGGCCCCGCTCGAAGCCGGGCGTGTCGGATTCGACGAGGAGCAGGCTGATGCCGTCGTGGCGCTTCGTCGGATCGGTCTTCGCGACGACGATCACCAGGTCGCAGTTCTGGCCGTTGGAGATGAAGGTCTTGGCGCCGTCGAGCACGTAGGCGTCGCCGTCGCGGAGGGCCCGGGTCTGGACGTTGGCCAGGTCCGAGCCGGTGCCGGGCTCGGTCATGGCGATGGCGACGAGGCACTCCCCCGCAATCCCGGGCACCAGGTACTTCTGCTTCTGCTCCTCACTGGCATAGCTCGTCAGGTAGGGGAGGCAGATGTCCGTGTGCAGGGAAGCCTGGAGGGCGTGCACGCGGTGGTAGGCCAGCTCCTCCATGATGATGGCGTCGAAGAGGAAGTCGCCACCGGCGCCGCCGAGCTCCTCGGGCTGGTTGGCGCCCAGGTAGCCCTCCTCGCCCATGCGCTTCCAGGCCGAACGAGGCACGATGCCCGCCTCGTTCCACGCCGTGGCATGGGGCTCGAGCTCGTCCTTCACGAAGCGGCGGAACTGCTCGCGGAAGAGCTCGTGCTCCTCGCCGAAGATCTCGCGTCGCATGGTGGTCTCCCCATCAGCGGTCGGTGGACGGTAGCGAAGAGCCCCGACCCAGATCCCGGAGCAGCACGGGCCGCACGATCGCCGTCCAGCCCTCGTAGCCGGTGGCGTTCAGGTGGAGCCCGTCGAAGAGGAACACGTCGTCGCGGGGCGTACCGTCGGGCCCGAGGATCGCGGGCCCGATGTCGATCACGGCCAGGCGCGGATCGCTCTCCGCGAAGGCCTGGATCATCTGGTTGGCGCGCTCCATCTCGGGCCAGCGGTCCCAGCGCAGGCGGGAGGGCTTGATCGTCAGGTAGTAGATGCGCGTTTCGGGATGAAGGCGGTTGACCACGCGGACCAGTTCCTGGAAATCATCGCGCACGACCTCGGCCGTCTTTCCGGTTCGCACATCGAGATCGTTGTCGCCGGCGTACACGACGACGGCGGCCGGGCCTCCCCCGCCGACGATCCGCTCGGCGAAGTGCACGACGTGGCTCATCTGCGAGCCCCCGAAGCCGCGGTTGCGCACCGCCAGGGGGGCCATGTCCTGCTCCAGGGTGGACCAGAGCCGGATGCTCGAGCTGCCGGTGAAGAGCACCGTGCCGGGTGCGAGGGGACGGATCCGGTCTTCCTCCTCGAAGGCCTGGATGTCGCTCTCGAAGAAGGTCGGGTCCTGGCTGGCGGCGCCGTACCAGCAGAGCCAGCCGTAGCCGCCTCCGGCCAGCAGGACGACGAGCGCGATCACGGCGATGACGATGCGCTTCAACAAGCGGTGCTCCTGTGCAGGGCGTGGACGCGTTCGAGCCAGCGATCGCGTGCCTGGGGGTTGGCCAGTGCGCCCTCCTCGATGATGGGAAGGTCAGGCATGGCTCGGATGAGCGCCTCGGCAAAGCGCCCGCGGCCCTCCGGGCGAGGCTCCGCCCTACCCCGCTTCGGCCCGTTCGGCTCCCGCCAGATCGGGACATTCTCCATGCCGCAGCTCGGCGAGCCCGCCTTGAGCACGAAGCCACACAGCGGAAGCGCACTGAGCTCCAGGGCGCGCGCCTTCGCCCAGCCATCCATGCGGGGGCCCAGATCAAGGTGCGTCTCGGTGTCCACCAGGCGCAGCCCCGAGCCACCGTCCTCGAGGCGGATCGGCTCCCGCGGCACGCCCAGGCCCAGCTCGACCTCCGGACAGACGGGCACGAGCTCGACCGTGCTGGCCAGACGATCCGCGACGAAGGCGCTTCGCTTGTCGCCGCCGTCCCAGCGCACCCTTTCGCCCAACAGACAGCTCGAGACACCGACCCGGATCGGCTGTGAAGCGCTCAGGAGGGATCCGAGACCCTGACCAGCAGCTTTCCGATGTTGCCGCCGGTGAAGAGCTGTTGGAAGGCGTCGACCGTGTTCTCGAGCCCGTCGACGATCGTGGCCCGGTTGTTGACCTTGCCCTCCGCGACCCAGGTCGCCAGCTGGGCGATCGCCTCGGGGAAGCGACTCACGTAGTCGAGCACCAGGAAGCCCTCCATGCGGGCCCGCTGGATCACGAGCTGCATCAGGTTGTTGGGCCCGGGCGGGGGCGCGACCGCGTTGTAGCCGGAGATTCCGCCGCACAGGGCAATGCGCGCACCCTGGTTGATGCGCGCCAGGGCCAGCTGCAGGATCTCGCCGCCCACGTTGTCGAAGTAGACATCGATACCGTCCGGGCACGCGGCGTCGAGCTGCTCGGCGAGGTCTGCGTTCTTGTAGTTGAGGCACGCGTCGAGCCCCAGCTCCTCGGTGGCCCACTTGCACTTCTCGTCGGTCCCGGCGGTGCCGACCCCCCGGCAACCCTGCAGCTTCGCGATCTGCCCGGCCACCGAGCCCGTGGCACCCGCGGCACCCGAGACGAAGACCGTGTCGCCCTCCTTCGGCCGAGCCACGTCCAGCATTCCGAAGTAGGCCGTCATGCCGGTGATCCCGAAGATCCCGAGGGCATCCGCCGGCTCGACGCCCGGCGGCAGGACGTTCATGGCCCGCCCGGCTGCATCGGCCACGGCATAGTCCTGCCATCCGATCATGCCGAAGACGAGATCGCCCACCGCGTAGCGGTCACAGCGGCTCTCCACGACCTGCCCCACCGCCCCGGCGCGCACGACGTCGCCGATCCGGACGGCCGGCATGTAGGTGTCCACCTCGTTCAGCCAGCCACGGATGGTCGGATCGAGGGAGATCATGAGCCCCCGGACCAGGGCCTCGCCCTCACCGATCTCGGGGACGGGGGCCTCCTCGAAACGGAAGCAATCGGCCTCGATGTCGCCGCGGGGGCGTCGGGCCAGGCGGATGGAGCGGTTGGTGGCGGCGGACATGCGGTCTCCTTGGCGAGCGGTGGTTCAGGCAGCGGTGCCGCCGAGCGCGGCCTCGACCAGGGCGTCGGCGGAGCGGAGCCAGGTGTCGTCTCCACGGTGGGTGAGCTTCAACTGGGCCACCATCTGCGCGGCGCCCACCAGCAGGCGGGCACTCGCCTCGGCATCCAGGTGGGCGGGAACCTCGCCCTCGGACTGCCCGCGTCGGATCGTGTCGGCGTAGACGCCGACGAGGCGCTCGGTGAAGTCGAGGAAGCCCTCGAAGGTCTCCTCGCGAAAGCTGGTGCTCCAGTCGAGCCAGATGCGCACGTGGGCCGGATGGCTGTCGATCGAGGCGAGGAAGGCAGCCCCGTGCTCGCGCAGGACCTCGCGGCACGGCTTGCCCACCTGGGCGTGGACGCGAACCGAGAGCTCGCTGAAGAACTGGTCGACCTCGTCGAGCACCGTCCGCACGAGATCCCGCCGGGTCGTGAAGTAGAGGAAGACCGTCGATACGGCGACTCCGGCGCGTTTGGCGATCTCGGCATGGCGCGCGCGCCCGAGCCCCTGCTCGGCGAACACCTCGAGGGCGGTCGCCAGGAGCTGCGCCCGGCGCTCTGCCGGCGGCAGGCGGCGGCGTCGGTCCGAGGCGGCGCGCGTGGCCCTTCGGCTGGTCGGCACGGCGACTCCTTGGCTAATGACAAACGGGTCAGTAGCCTAATCCGGTTCCGCGGAGGGAGCAATCCGGTCGTCGGCCGACACGCCCTCCGTTACCGTGTGCGCCCCGATCGTGAGCGCCGATCCCGGAGGACCCGATGGACTTCTCCCTGTCCGAGGAGCAGGAGCTCCTCCAGGACACGGTTCGCAGCTACACCGCGAACGAGTGCCCGCCTCCGAGGGTGCGCGAGGTGTTCGACGGTGAGAGCGGCCACGATGCAGACCTGTGGAAGGGACTGGTCGAGATGGGCCTCGCCGGGCTGGCCGTCCCCGAAGCCCACGGTGGTGCGGGCCTCGGGCTGCTCGACAGCGCGCTCGTGTGCGAGGTGCTCGGCGCCGGCGCCGTGCCGGCTCCCTTCCTCGGCCATACCCTCGCCGTGCTCGCGCTTCGCCTGGGGGGCAGCGCGCCGCAGCAGGAGCGCTGGCTCCCAGCGCTCGCGTCGGGAGATCGGCTCGGCACCGTGGCACTCGGCGAGGCGGGTGGCGCGTGGGCGCCTGAAGAATGGACCCTGTCCCTCCAGGGCGAGCGGGCCGACGGCGCCAAGACGCGGGTTCCCGCCGGGCCGGAAGCCGGCCTGGTCGTCGTGGGCGGCGCGGGCGGGGCGCTCGGACTGGTCGATGCCTCCGCAGGGGGCCTGCGCTGGAGCGCCGAGGACTCGCTCGACCGCGGGCGGCGTCTCTACGCCCTCGAGCTCGAGGAGGTGCCGATCGAGACTCTCGCCCCGGGCACGGGCGCACGCGTGCGTGACGCCGCGCTCGTCCTGCTCGCGGCCGATGCCTTCGGCGCCGGGACGCGGCTGGTCCGGATGGCCGTCGACTACGCCCAGGCCCGGCAGCAGTTCGGCCAGCCCATCGCGGCCTTCCAGGCGGTGAAGCACCAGCTCGCCAACATGGCCCTCGACATCGATCCCACCCGCGGGCTCTTCTGGTACGCGGCCCACGCCTTCGATCACCTGCCCGAAGAGAGCGCCCGGGCGGCGGCGCTCGCCAAGGCCCACATCACGGACCGCGCGATGCAGGTGGCCCGGGACGCGATCGAGATCCACGGGGGAATCGGCATGACCTGGGAGTGCGACGCCCAGATCTGGTTCAAGCGCGCCCTCTTCGATCGCCAATGGGCCGGCACGCCGGACACGCACCGCGCGCGCCTCGCCGACCTGGGAGGCTGGTAGCCATGGATCTCGAATTCGGCGCCTCCTACCAGCGCCTGCGCGAAGAGGTCAGGGAGTTCTGTGCGGCACACTGGCCGCCGCGCGGCGAGGAGGCCGAGCTCCCGCCCCGCGATCAGGCCATCCGCTTTCGCCAGCGGGCCATCGAGGCGGGCATCCTGTTCCGGACCGTGCCCAGGGAGTACGGAGGCGCAGGGGGCGAAACCGATGTCCTCTCCGAGACCGTGATCCGCCAGGAGCTCGACGCGGCCCGGACCCCCCACCGCAGCTCGGTGCAGGGCACCCACATGCTCGTCCCGACGCTGCTCGAATGCGGCACCGAAGAGCAGAAGCAGAGCTACATCGCGAAGACGCTGACCGGCGAGCTGCGTTGGTGCCAGGGCTACAGCGAGCCGGGCGCGGGCAGCGACCTGGCGTCGCTTCAGTCGCGGGCCGAGCTCGACGGCGAGCACTGGGTGCTGAACGGCCAGAAGATCTGGACCAGCCAGGCGACCGAGGCCGACATGATGTTTGGTCTCTTCCGGACCGAGCCCGAGGCCCAGAAGCACGCGGGCATCTCCTACCTGCTCGTCCCCATGGACACGCCGGGCATCGATGCACGCATCCTCAAGATGATCAACGGCGGCCAGGACTTTTGCGAGGTCTTCTTCGACGATGCGCGGGTGCCCGCGGCCAACATCGTGGGACGCCGCGGCGAAGGCTGGAAGGTGTCGCGCTCCACCCTCAAGCACGAGCGCCTGCTGATTGGCGACGCCTCGGGCGCGAGGCGCAGCTTCGACGGCCTGCTCGACCTGGCGCGGCGCGCGCAGCGCGGGGGCCAACCGGCCATCCGGGACGCGGGGGTCCGGCAGCGCCTGGCGGAGATCGAGGGCTACGTGGCCAGCCAGGAGTACGCGGTGGCCCGCATGCTCACCGCCATCCACAAGAACGAAGACATGAAGGTCATGAACGAGATGCTCATGGCCAAGCTGCTCAGCACCAACACGGGCCAGCTCGTCGCGCGCCTGGCGATGGAGCTGCTGGGAGACGAGGGCCTCACCATGCCCACGGCCGAGGACGCGGCGATGGGCATCCCGAGCGAATACACCGACAGCTACTGGGTGTCCCATTCCATGATGACCCTGGGCACCGCGATCGCCGGCGGCGCATCGAACATCCAGCGCAACATCATCGGCGAACGACTGCTCGGGCTGCCCCGGGATCCGCGCAAGGGCTAACGCGCGGCGGGTACGAGCAGCAGCTCTCAGGGCTCCCGGCGCACCTTGCCCTCGGCGTCGATCTCGAAGCGTGCTTCCACCACCGCACGGGTGCCGGGCGTGGCCGGCACGCGAAAGAGGCTCACCCGGAGCCGGGTCGCCTCGGCATCGATTCGCGCGAAGCCCAGGGCCTCGACGCCGAAGAGTCGCTTCCGCGGGGTGCCGCGCACCTTCCGGGTGTCCGAGCCACTGCCGGCGACGACGTGAAGCGCCGCGTCGTCGCGGCCGCCCTCGCCCTCAATGGCTTGCAGGTTGTGCTCGTGTCCCGCCAGGAAGAGGTGAACCGGTACGCCCGCTCTTGCGATGGCGGCGCGCACCCTGCGGGCGTAGGCGTCGGCGTGGCCGTTGCCCGGGTCGGCGATCGGGTGATGGGCGGCGAGGATGCGCCACGGACCCTTCGAGCGTTGGAGCGCCTTCTCCAGGGCGGCCGTCCCCTTGGCCTTGCCCACCATCGTCGGCACCGACTGGAAGGGGATCAGGCTGACGCCGCCGGGCAGCTCGAACACCTCCGCGCGGTCGGGCATCCGCCAGGAATCGATGTACTCGGGCACGAGCTCCTTCTGGAGCATCGGGCTCTCCCGCTCGCCATAGTCGTGGTTGCCCAGCACGGCGAAGAGCGGCACCGGATGGCGGGCCGCCTGGCGCACCCCGCACTCCCCCTCCAGGCTTCCGCGACCACGGGCGGTGAAACGCAGGAAGCGGCAGTAGGGTGCGACGATGTTCACGCGCAGCCGGTCCTTGAGCTCGTCCTCCTCGAGACCGTCGGGATAGAAGTTGTCGCCCAGGAGGACCAGCCCGTCGATCGGTGCCCGCTCGTCCTCGGCGACGAGGGCCCGGGCGACGCGGTGCTGGGGACGCAGCGCGGCGAGCGGCCCGCCGATCGGCTGGCCCGTATCGCCGAGGGCGAGGAGCGACAGGGCGGCCACCCTCTTGCCGGGCGGCGGGGAGCGCAGGGCGACCGCGGCGAGCGCCATCACGGCCAGCCCCAGGGCCACGAGAAGCAGGGCGTTCCGTTTCACCGCGGCACGCTAGACGAGCCGGCATGAAGGGACGATGAGCCCGATGTCGGGATCGGCCCTGGCGACCCACGGGGCAGCGTGGGGGATCACGAGCGCTCCCGGCCAGCCCGGGCGGACCGATCGCAGTCGGCCCGAAGGGCGGCCTATGATGGCGCCATGTCCTACGAGTACATCCTCTACGAGGTCGCGGAGGGCCGCGCCCGCATCACCCTGAACCGGCCAGAGAAGCGCAATGCGCTCGCCAACCCGCTCCTCGACGAGCTGGAGCACGCCCTCTGGGAGGCCGACGACGACACCCGCGTGCACAGCGTCATCCTGCGCGGCGCGGGCAAGGCCTTCTGCGCGGGGTACGACCTCTCGGGCTTCGGCATGGGCCGTGGCGAAGAGGGAGACGGGGTGCCGCGGCGCTCCGGCTCCACCATCGACGACGACGTCTGGGGGCTGGAGCGCAACAACCGCAAGATCCGCGCGATCTGGGAGATGCACAAGCCCTCGATCGCCCAGGTCCACGGCGCCTGCCTGGCCGGAGGCACCGACCTGGCCCTGGCCTGCGACATGGTGATCGCGGCCGACGACGCGCGCATCGGCTTTCCGCCTGCACGCAACCTCGGCGCGCTGCCGAACAACCTGTGGGTCTATCACTGCGGCCCCCAGTGGGCGAAGCGGCTCAACCTGACCGGCGACACGGTCACCGGCGCCGAGGCCGCCGAGATCGGCCTGGCACTGAAGTCGGTCCCGCCCGAGCTCCTGGAGGCGGAGGTCGAGGGCCTGGCCGACCGCCTGGCGCTCATCGACCCGGACCTGCTCTCCGCGAACAAGCGCATCATCAACATGTCCATGGAGCTGATGGGAGCCCAGGTGCTGCAGCGGCTCGCGGCCGAGAACGACGCGCGGGGGCACCGCGCCCCCGCCACCCGCGAGTTCTTCAAGGCCATGGGCGAGAAGGGCCTCGCCGGCGCCTTCAAGGAGCGCGATGCCCGGTTCGGCGACGGCCGCGCCCGCGTGCGCGGCCCGGAGATCCGCGACGAGCGCGGCTTCCTGGTCGATCCCGCGGACGAGGGAACGAAGTGAAGGATCTGTCGGAGGGCCCGATCGGCCTGATCCCCTACCGCTCGGCCAACCCCTTCGAGTTCACCCACATCCTGCGCGACCTCCCGGCCTGTGAGGAGCAGGGCCTCTTCGGCTGGCTGCTCTGGCCCGAGCGCGCGACGAGGCCGGTGCCCGCCATCGTCGCCTGCCACGGCTCGCTCGGCTGGCGCGGCCATCACCACGAGCACATGGTGCGGGCCCTCGAGATGGGCATCGCCGTCTTCCGGGTGCACAGCTTCGACGCCCGCCAGGTGCAGAGCGTGGTCGAGGACCAGATGAGCGTGACCGCGGCGATGCTACTGACCGATGCCTATCGCGCCCTCGAGCTCCTGACCACCCACCCGGCCATCGACGCCGGCCGCATCGGCGTCACGGGCTGGAGCCTGGGCGGCACGGTGGCGCTCTACGCGGGCTACGAGCCCCTGCGCGAGGCCCTGGTCGGCGCGGAGGGCCCGCGCTTCGCCGCTCACCTCCCGATCTACCCGGCCGCCCATGTCACCCCCGCCTTGCCGCGCTGGACCCCCTCGCCGATCCGGGTGCTGCACGGCGAGGCCGACGACTACACACCGCTCCGCTTCGTTGCGGGCCTGATGCCGGTCGTCGAGGCGGG
>NYZB01000094.1 GCA_002687015.1 Deltaproteobacteria bacterium | reverse complement strand
TGCTTTGAGCGGCTCACGAGGGGGAGTCTTGCATTCCGGAACTGTCAAACTTTGAGCGCCTCCCCGGCAGAGCCGGGGGGACTCCCGACGGGCTAGGGCGTCGCGTCGGCGGCCTCGTCGACCGGAACCGCCGAGACGGACACGCAATCGCGCCCTGCCTTCTTGGAGGCGTAGAGCTGACGGTCGGCTTCCGCGATCAGCAGCTTCCCGTCCTCGGCACACTCGGGGTGCGCGATCATGGCGCCTCCAATGCTCGCCGTCATCCGCCGCGGCCGTCCCTGGATGATGACCTCGGTCTCCGCGATGAATCGGCGCAGCCGGTTCGCGAAGCCCAGCAGGCCCGGGGCATCGCAGCTGGGGACGACGATGGCGAACTCGTCGCCGCCGATCCGGGCGGGGATGTCGCTCGATCGGCTGGTGCTGCTGATGGCCTGCCCGACCGTCCGTAGCAGCTCGTCGCCCGCAGGGTGGCCCAGGGAGTCGTTCAGCTCCTTGAAGTTGTCTACGTCCACGATGAGCACACCCAGGAAGCCCTCGACGTCCCGCTGGACGCGGGCCTTGATCTCACTCTCGAGGATGGCGTCGAAGTGAGCGCGGTTTCCCAGCCCGGTCAGGGGGTCGCGGATCAGCTTCCGGCTGAGTCGCTTCACTTGCGACTCGAGCTTCCTGGAGCGCCGTTCGGAACGGTTCAGGTCGACCGCCGTTCCGATCGAGAGCTGCACCATCTGCTCCCGGGCCTGGGAGAGCATGGTGTAGTGGTCCTCCGCCTCGCCCGGCTTCAGATCGAGGAGCTCCATCGTATCCTTGGTGTGGTGCTCGAGCAGGAGGACGAGGGCGTCCATCTGGGGAGGGTCCATGCCGTTCGCTACGGCCGCACCATGGAGCTCGGTGAGCGCGACCCCCTTGTCCTCGTCGCAGGCGAGTGCGACGACGCTCCGAGCGACGGAGAGCAGCTTCCGCAGCTTCTCCACCCTCGGGGGCACCGCTTCGCCTAGCTCCCCGCCGTCCTCCCAGGATACGACGGGTACGCGAATCGTGTCGGGGATGCCCCAGCCCCCGAGGACCGCGTCGGCCACCTCGTGATGATCGAAGCCGAGCGCGTTGCGTTCGACCTCGGCATTCGGCCAGCCCGGGCTGCGCCGCAGGACGGCCTCATAGTTCTGCGGCGTGGCGTGGGCCATGACCAGCTGGCCGATGTGCGAGAGCAACCCGCAGAGGAAGGCCTCGTCGGCCAGCGGACGGTCCATCCGCAAGCCCAGCTCCCGGGCCGCCACGGCGAAGAGGAGGCTCCGCCGCCAATAGGTCTCGTAGTCGAAGGAGTTCGATCCGCCCTCCTTGGGGAGCTCCGAGACGAGGGAGAAGCCCAGCGCCATGATCTGCACCGTGCGCAGACCCAGCAGGCTGGTGGCGTCCTTCAGGTCCGTCACCTCCCGCACCAGCCCGAACATCGGCGAGTTCGCGAGCTTCAGGAGCTTGGCAGCGAGCACGGGATCGCTGGCCAGGACCTGGCCGTAGTCCTCGAACCCGGCTCCCTCGTCGCCCGAGAGGCGCAGGATCTCCACCGCGACGGCGGGAAGCGAGGGCAGATCCTCCGCCCGGGTGAGCTCCTGCGGGAGATCTCTGGATCGGACCAATGAGGACAACGGGCCCCGCCCCTCTTCGCTTGGACGGCCCCTGGGAGGCCATCGCAACTCCGCCTCCATCGGCAGGATTCCGCTCGGGCTGTAGCCGGCCTCGGGGAAACACCCTACGACCGCCTGGAGGCGCTGGCCCGGGAGCTCGCGCCGTAGCGGGGCAGGCTACTCGAGCCGCACGCCCTGCTTTCGCAGCGCATCCTGGACCCGGCTGATGTCGACCTCGCGAGGCGAAACGCCCGTGTCCAGGGAGATGGCCGAGGCCACGCCAGCGCCCTGCCCGGTGACCGTGCAGCACATCATCTGGCGGGTGGCGGCGTGGGAGACCTTGTCTCCCGCCACGCAGCGGCCGGCCACGAGGAGATTCTCCACCTCCTGGGGGACCGTGATCCCGTAGGGCACCTGGAAGTAGCGGCCCGTCGAGGGCAGGATTGCGATGCCGTCCCCGTCCAGGAACTCGGGGAAGATGCCGATCGAGTCGTCGAACTTCGCCTGGTTCAGCACGTCGTGCTCGGTGAGGTCGTAGGCGCCGAGGATCTTCCGCGACTCGCGGCATCCGATCGAGGCTCCGATGGTCCGCAGACGCGCCTTCTCGAACCCGGGTGCGTACTTCTTGAGGGCTTCCACCGCCCACATCACGCGCTGGCGGCCCTCGATCTCGCCCCGGGTCAGGTCCCACACGTCCGTCGAATCGATGCCGGCCATGTGGATGGCATTCATGTTGGGAATCTCACCCGCGTCGGTGAAGCTCCCCCAGTAGCTCTCCATGCGCACGTCGGCGGGGATCTCGCCGGCCTCCTTCGCCTTGTCGAAGGGCTCGCGGAGGTAGGTGCTGAACTCGGTCGCCTCCTTCTCGCCGGATTCGCCTCCCCAGTCCGAAATGGAGTTTGGGTTCTTCAAGACGTAGGTGAGGAACTCCCGGAGGTCGATCCCGGTGCAGCCGAAGTTGACGGTCGCGCCCTCGAGCTCCTCCTTCGCGTCGATCCGGAAGGGTGCACCGGCTCGCGCGGCCACGTCCCCGTCGCCCGTCGCATCGATCACGCGCCTCGCAAGGATCGCCTGGCGCCCCGACTTGCTCTCGGTGATGACGCCAGTGATCGCGCCCTCCTCCGCCAGCACGTCCACGATGTGGGTGTGGAGGAGGGGCACGATGCCCGCCTCCTGGATCATCAGGTCCGCGATGTGCTTGAAGACCTCGGTGTCGAGGACCTCGTAGTGGTTCACCTGGAGGCTCGCGTTCATCGCCTTCGCGCGGCGCTCGAACTCCGTTCCGATCCCGCCGGCATCGACCGTCTTCTCGCTCGTCCGGTACCAGGCGACCGTGCCCACCATGGACTGGGCGATGACTCCGCCGAAGCAGCCGTAGCGCTCGACCAGCATCACCCGGGCACCCTGTCGGGCGGCACCCAGCGCAGCCGCGAGGCCACCCGGGCCGCCGCCGACCACCAGCACGTCGGTCTCGGCCAGGACGGGGATCTGCCGTGCGGGCTCCTGGACCTGCTTCACGTCCGCAGCGTAGCGCTGGCGCTTCCAGGGGGATAGGCAGCCTTGCCCATGGCCGGCGCCACGCGGCACCCGGAATGCCCTATCCTCACCTTGCGCAATCGAGAGAGGGAAGCCCCATGGACCGTCACATCGTCGTTTCTTCCGACTGCCACGCCGGGCTTCCGCCCGAGCAATACCGGAGCTACGTGGACCCGCAGTACCGCGATGCCTTCGACCACGCGCTTCCGATCCAGATCGAGATGACGAAGACCATGGAGAGGAGCTTCCTGATCGCTGACATCAACGCCGAATGGCGCGAGGGTCACGAGAAGGCGCTCACGGGCGCCTGGGATCACGCTGAGCGCATGAAGGTCATGGACGGCGACGGCATTGCCGTGGAGGTCATCTTTCCGGACGGCATCACCGAGCAGAACGCCCCGCCCTTCGGCGCCGGCTTCGCCATGCCGACGGCGGGTGTCGTGCCGGAGCTGCAATGGGCGGGCTGCCGAGCCCACAACCGCTGGGTGACCGAGCTGGTCGACATGGCCCCCGAGCGCCGGCTGGGCCTGGCCTGCATTCCGATGCTGTGGGACGTGGAGGAGGCCGTGCGGGAGATCCGTCTCTCCCACGAGGCGGGGCTCCGCGGGATCATCATCCCCCCGATCTGGGGAGATCGCCCGGCCTATCACCACGACCGGTACGACCCGGTCTGGGAGATCTGCCAGGACCTGGACATGCCCATCCACGTGCACATCGGGCCCTCGCCGATCGAGCAGTACTTCGGCCCGCTCTCGGCGCTGCAGAGCGGAGAGGCCAGCGCCCCCACCGGAGCGATGGGCGCCTACCTCTCCGAGGTGGTCTGGTGGTCCAGCCGCACGGCCACCTTCCTGATCTGGGGGGGTGTCTTCGAGCGCTACCCGAAGCTCAAGTTCTCGATCGTCGAAGGTGCCATCGACTGGGTGCCCGACTTCCTGCGGCTGATCGACGTGCGCTACAAGGTGACGCCCCAGGCCCAGAAGCTGGGCGACTACATCAGCCACCTCTCGATGAAGCCCAGCGACTACTTCCGCCGCAACATCCGGCTCGGCGCCGCCTGCATGTCCCCCTCGGACGGAAAGCTCAGCGAGGTGATCGGAGGCGATTGCATCATGTGGGGCAGCGACTACCCCCATCCGGAGGGGAGCTGGCCCCACACGAAGGACCAGATGTTGGAGGCCCTGGCCGGGCTCTCGGAGGAGGAAGCTGCGGCCCAGCTCGGCGGCAACGCCATCGAGTTCTACGCCCTGGACCCCGAGGAGCTCGCGCCCATTGCGGCGCGCATCGGGCCGGAGAAGGCCTCCTTCCGCTGAGGCCCCACACCTAGTCCAGGGCGACCAGCAGCATGCGCAGGAGCTCCTCGGCCACCCGCTCCCTCCCGGGTGCCGAGAGGTGTTCCCCATCCTCGGTCCACTCGCGACGCAGGAAGTACGCGTCCTCCTCCCCGATCTTCTGCAGCCCCCGGGAGCCGTCTCGGCCCGTCGACTCGACTCGTGCGATATCGAAGACCCACGGCGAATAGCGATCGACGACCCGCGCGCCATAGCGGCTGCGCGCCACGTTGGGATCCGCGTAGACGGGACGCCGCACCAACGTCTTCACCAGATCCTTCCCACGATCCAGCGCCGTCCGCCGCCAGGGCACCGTGAGCGGAGCGGTGACGTGCAGCAAGCGCGTCGACGGATTCGACGAGCGAAGCTCCTCGGCGGCCCGGGAGTAGGCCTCGAAGACGCGATCGGGATCGATCTCGTACCCGAAGTCGGCGTAGCAGAACTTCAAGAGCGCGATCCGGGCACGCTGGCCCAGCTCACTCGCCATGACCTGCCGAAAGCTCTCGATCTTGGCCTCGGGATCCCGGTTTCGCCCCGCGGCAAAGTGGAAGAGCCCGGGACCGGCGGGAAGCTCCCCGGAGACGGCGTCCGCCACCGAGAGCGCGACGATCGGGAGATCGAAGCCGGGGTAGCGGTGCGCCAGGGTCTCCAGCCCCTCGATGATGTTCGAACCGATCGACTGATGGCCGAAGACGACGGTCGACTGCGAGAGCTCCTGCCAACGCGAGCTCGAGGTCGATTCCAGCACGGCTCGCGCTTGCGTCGCGTCCTCCTCCGTCCGCTGCATGGTCGGCGCGAAACCTAGCATGGTGGCTCGAGCCGAGGGCCCGGGCACGTCGACACCCGCGGCTCGCGATCGCTATCCTGGCGCCGAGAGAATGCTCGAGCTGGAAGTCAACGGTCGTCTCTTTCGGGTCGAAGCAGGTCCGGACACGCCGCTGCTCTGGGTTCTCCGCGACCACCTCGGCTTGACGGGGACGAAGTTCGGCTGCGGGATCGGCGTCTGTGGAAGCTGCACCGTACACCTCGACGGCGTGCCCACCCGCTCCTGCCAGGTTCCCGCAGGCCGGCTCGGGGGTGTCGCGATCAAGACCATCGAGGGGCTCTCACCGGATCGCAGCCATCCCGTGCAGCGCGCCTGGATCGCCGAGCAGGTGCCGCAATGCGGCTATTGCCAGGCCGGCATGATCATGACCGCCACCGCCCTGCTCGAGCGGAACCCGTCTCCCGCTGACGACGAGATCGACCGGGCGATGACGAACCTGTGCCGCTGCGGCTCCTACCCCCGCGTCCGCCGGGCCATCCACGTGGCGTCGGGTGAGATGAAGAAGCCTCATGGCGATCCTGAACCTTAGTCGGCGCGAGTTCCTCCAGGCGAGCGGCATCCTGGGGACGGGCCTTCTGCTCGGCTGGCGGGCCTCCGCAGCAGGGCTGAGAAACGGAGCCGCCGTCAGCCCCCTGGTCCACATCGGGTCCGACGGAGGGGTGACCCTCTTCGTCGAGCGCGCCGAGATGGGCCAGGGTGTCCACTCGGGGCTCGCGCAGCTCGTGGCCGAAGAGCTCGAGATCGACTGGAGCCGGGTTCGGGTCGAGAACCGCGCTCTCGATGGAGGGCGACCCGGAGTGACCACGGGCGGCAGCTCCAGCGTGCGCCAGGAGTGGGAGCCGATGCAGCGCGCCGGCGCCGCCGCGAGGGAGATGCTGGTCCGGGCGGCCTCCCTGACCTGGAAGGCGCCGCCCGAGGAGTGTCGAGCCTCGGGTGGAGAGGTGGTGCACGGGCCCAGCAGCCGGAGGCTCGGCTACGGCGAACTGGCCGCGCGGGCCTCGGAGCTCCCCGTGCCCCAGTCCCTGGAGCTGAAGCCCGCGCACGAACGGCACCTGATCGGTCGATCCGTGACGCGGCTCGACCTGCCGGCGAAGGTGGACGGAACGGCGCGCTACGGAATGGACGTGAAGGTCGAGGGGATGTTGTACGCGGTGCCCTCGATGAGCCCCGTCTTCGGCGGGGAGCTCGTGTCGGCCGACACCGCGGCGGCCCTGGCCCGGCCCGGCGTGCGCCACGTGGTCGAGATCCCGAACGGTCTTGCGGTGGTCGCCGATCACTACTGGCAGGCCCGGAAGGGCCTCGAGGCACTGCAGCCGCGCTTCGCAGGTGGTGATACGGAGTTCGATAGCCGCGGCTATTCGCTCAGGATGCGGAAAGCCCTCGACACGCCGGGGGTACCGGTCTTCGAGCAGGGCAACGTGGAGGAGGCCTTCGCCGGCGCGCGCGTCGTCGAGGCTCGTTACGAGGTGCCCTATCTCGCCCAGGCCTGCATGGAGCCCATGAACTGCACGGCGAGCGTGGCGAAGGATCGCTGCGAGGTGTGGGCACCCACCCAGGGCCCGGGGCGTCTGCGCGATGCCGTGGCGGAAGCCGTGGGGCTACCGGTCCAGGGAATCACCGTGCACACCACCCTCATGGGCGGCGGCTTCGGCCGCCGCTTCGAGCCGGACTTCGCCATTCAGGCCGCGCTGGCCTCCCAGGCCGTGGGCCGACCCGTGAAGCTGATCTGGTCCCGCGAGGACGACACGCGGCACGCCTACTACCGCCCGGCCTGCGCGGCCGAGCTGCGGGCCGCCCTCGATGCCGACGGCCGTCCCCGGGGCCTCTCGCAGCACGTGGCCGGTCCCTGGCCGCGGCGGGGTCTCCCGGGCTGGCTGCGCGCGTGGGTGGGAGACCTGGAGAAGGAGCTCGGCGGGCCCCTCGTCCCGGACTTCGTTCCGCGCGCCATCTCCAGCCGGCTGCCTCCCCTGCTGACCCGGGGTGTGGCGGGGATCGTCGCCGGCGGGGGGCCGCCGACCGGCTACTCGATCCCGACCCAACGGAGTGAGTACTCGCTGGCCGATTCCGGGGTGCCGATCGGGTGGTGGCGATCGGTCGCGGCCTCGCAGCTCGCCTTCTTCACCGAGTGCTTCGTCGACGAGCTGGCGGCCGCGACGGGCAGCGACCCCTACGCGTACCGGCACGCCCTGGCGAGCCCGAAGCAGCGCCGGGTCCTGGAGGCGGCGGCCGCCCTCTCGGATTGGAGGCGGCCCCTGCCCGCCGGAAGGGGCCGGGGAATGGCGCTCTACAGCTCCTTCGGCACGACGGTCTGCCAGGTCGTCGAGCTGGCGTCTGCCGGCGATTCCATCTCGGTCGAGCACGTGTACTGCACGGTGGATTGCGGTCAGGTCCTGAACCCGGATTCCGTCGAAGCGCAGATGGAGGGCAGCATCCTCTTCGGACTCACGGCGGCCCTGCGCGGCGAGATCACCTTGCGCGATGGGCAGGTGGAGCAGGGCAACTTCCACGACTATCCCCTGCTCGGCCTCGCGGAAGCGCCGCAGATCACCGTCGAGCTTCTCGAGGGCGAAGGCCCGCCCCAGGGCATCGGCGAGCCCGGCACGCCACCCATCGCCCCCGCCGTGACCAACGCCCTCTACGCGGCGACCGGTCGACGCATCCGCACGCTCCCGCTCGAGCGCCATCTACGAGAGCCGAGCTCGGGCTGAAGGACGCTCCCGTCGAGACCCGGGCGAGAGATCGGCCCTAGGCCGGGGGATTCGCCCTCAGCACCTGCTTCATGATCTTGCCCGATTCGTTCTTGGGAAGATCGTCCAATACGCGGATCTCGGCAGGGACCTTGTAGATCGGGAGGCGGTGCTTGAGGCTCTTCGCGAGGGCGGCGGGGTCGAAGGCGGCCGCGGCGCGAGGCACCACGTACGCCACGATCTTCTCGCCGAGCATCTCGTCCGGGACGCCGATCACGGCGCTCTCGTGAACCTCGACGTCTTCGAGGATGGCGTCCTCGATCTCCCGCGCCGAGATCCGATGGGCCCCCGCCTTGATGAAGTCCCGGGTTCGGCCCACCACGTAGAGAAAGCCCTCCTCGTCGCGTCGCGCGAGATCGCCCGTGTGGTAGCCGTGCTCGTCCAGGACTTCGGAGGTCGCCTCGGGGTCGTTCCAGTAACCCGCCATGATGTTCGGGCCGCGCGCCACGATCTCCCCCTCTTCGCCGTCCGCCGCCTCGCTGCCGTCGGCTCGCAGGACCCGGAGCTCCACGCCGGGAATGGCCTTGCCGATGGAGCCGATCTTCCGGGGCAGCTCATCGGGGGCGAGGTAGGCGAGCCGGGCCGCCGCCTCCGTCGCACCGTACATGACGAAGACCTGCTGGTTCGGCAGCGCCTCCATCAGGCGCCGGGTGAGCTGGGGACTCATCCCACCCCCCGCCTGGGTGACGTACCGGAGGTGGGAAAGGTTGCGTTGCGTCAGGTTCGATCGGTTCAGGAGGATCGAGAAGGTCGAGGGAACCCCGGCGAGACCCGTGCATCGCTCGCTCTCCAGGGTATCCAATGCCGTATTGGGGTACTGGAAGCGATTCTCGATCACCACGGTTCCCCCTACCGCGGCATGGGTATTGAGCAGCGACTTCCCGTAGACGTAGTAGAAGGGAAGGATGGCGAGAACGCGATCCTCGCTCGAGAGATGCAGGTAGTCGACGATCGAGAGCGCGTTCGAGCACAGGTTGCCATGGGACAGGGCGACACCCTGGGGTGTCCCCGTGCTCCCGGAGGTGTAGACGATGGAGGCGATGTCGCCCTCGACGGAGCCCCGATCCACTGGATCGGGGGACTCGGACTCGACCCCTTCGTCGAGTGAGAGGCCCCGCACCTCCCCCGGGAGCCGGGCCAGGCCGCGGCTCCCGCCCTGCAGAGCCAGGACTTCCAGCTCCGTGCCCTCGGAGATGGCCGAGAGACACTCCCTCGCGAAGCGGCGACCCGCCAACAGGAAACGGGCTCCGCAATCTCGGAGCACCTGGGCGAGGGCGGGGCCCCTGGCCGCGGTATTGAGGGGAACCGCGATCGCGCCCGCCTTGAGCACAGCGTAGTAGGCCTCGACGTAGAAGCGGGAGTTCTGGGCCAGGATGCCGACGCGGTCACCGACGCCGAGCCCCTCGCCAAGGAGCCGACGCGCGAGTCGATTGGACGATGCCTCGACCTCGCCATAGCAGCTGACCTGTTCTTCATGAACGAGGAAGGGTTGATCCGGGTGCTCGTCGGCGGCGCGCGAGAGGAAGTGGTGCAGCAAGTGGGATTTCTTCAAGGATTCCCTTCGTGGGTGTTGGCGTTCACGGGAACGCCGTCGCACCTGCGCTTCCTGCCTCCTTCTGGGTCACTCTGGGGAGCAAGGGGCCCGCCCCTGACGGCCACGCAACAACCGACACAGGAGTTGCACATGCGTGTCGGGAGACTGTCCCCCTTTCGCGCCGTTGTCCACCGAAGAAGGGCCTCCACTCTCCATCGGTGGGCATTGCGCAGCCGGCGATGGACGGGCTCCGCACTCCGTTCGCGTGTAGACTGGGCACCAGGTTCGCGAGCTTGCGTCCACCGGATGCGCTCAGCCCAGGCCGGCGATAGGCCGATGTTCGACCTGGATGGGTCGCGAAGAGACCGAGGGACCCCTTACATCGAGATCCCGGCCGGCTGCCGGAGCCTGGAGTCGCCCCAGAAGCGTATGTGTGGAATCGCCGGAATCTACGATCTGGGTGGTGCCGGCATCGACACGGCATCCCTCGACCGCATGGTCGCGGCCTTGCACCACCGGGGTCCCGACGCGAGGGGCACGTGGACCCGGGGGCCCATCGCGCTCGGCCACACCCGGCTCTCGATCATCGACCTCGAAGGCGGTGCGCAGCCCATGTCGAACCCCGCCGGGTTCCTGCACATCACCTTCAATGGCGAGATCTTCAACTACCGCGAGCTTCGGGAGGAGCTGGTCGAGAAGGGCCACAGCTTCGCCACCCGATCCGATACCGAAGTCATCCTCCACCTCTACGAAGAGAGGGGGCAGGACTGTGTCGAGGACCTGAACGGTCAGTTCGCCTTCGCGATCTGGGACGAGCGGAGCGGGAGGCTCTTCCTGGCCCGCGATCGGTTGGGGATCCGCCCTCTCTACTTCTCGCAGCCCCGCGGCAAGTTCCTCTTCGCCTCCGAAGTCAAGGCCCTGCTCCGCCACCCCGAGGTGCGAGGGGAGATCGACCTCGAGGCCCTGGACGAGATCTTCACCTTCTGGTGCCCCGTCGCCCCCAGGACAATCTTCCGCGGCATCCGGGAGCTCCCTCCCGGCACGACCATGACCCTCGAGGAGGGACGCTCCTCCACCCGCACCTATTGGCAGCTCGACTACCACGGCTCGTCGAACCGGGCCTCGGAGGCGGAGAACGCCGCGCAGCTCCGCGAGCTCCTGATCGACGCCACGCGACTCCGCCTGCGCTCGGATGTGCCGGTGGGCGCCTACCTCTCGGGCGGCCTCGATTCCTCGGCCCTCGTCGCCATGGTCGAGGGCTTCTCGGATACTCCCCTGCGCACCTTCTCGGTGGCCTTCGAGGATCCCGAGCTCGACGAGAGCAGATTCCAGCAGGAGATGATCCGGCATCTCCACACCGACCACTCCGAGCTTCGCTGCTCCAGCAGGGACATCGGTGCGGTCTTTCCCGACGTGATCCAGCACGCAGAGACTCCGCTGATCCGAACGGCGCCAGCGCCGCTCTTCCTTCTCTCGCGGTTGGTTCGAGAGAGCGGCTTCAAGGTGGTCCTCACCGGCGAGGGGGCCGACGAGGTGCTCGGGGGCTATGACCTCTTCAAGGAGGCCAAGATCCGTCGCTTCTGGGCCGCCATGCCGGATTCCAGGCTCCGACCCCAACTGCTCGAGCGGCTCTACCCCTACATGGAGAAGATCCAGGCCCAGCCGGAGGCCTACCGAAGGGCCTTCTTCCACGTCCGCTCGGGGGACCTCGCGAGCCCCTTCTTCTCCCACCTTCCCCGATGGGAGCTGACCTCCTGGATCAAGCGCTTCTACTCGAGAGAGGTCAAGGCGCAGCTGGCGGACTTCGACGTCTACGCGCACCAGAGAGAGCGCCTTCCCAGTGGCTACGATCGCTGGGACGCCTTCGAGCAGGCACAGTACCTCGAGAGTTCCATCTTGATGCCCGGGTACATCCTCTCCTCCCAGGGCGATCGCATGGCCATGGGGCACTCGGTCGAGGGCCGCTTCCCCTTCCTGGACCACAGGGTGGTCGAATTCGCGGCTGGTCTTCCACCGCGTCTCAAGATGAAGGTCCTCAACGAGAAGTTCCTGCTGAAGGAGGCCGTGCGCGACCTCCTCCCGAGCTCCATCACGCGACGTCCCAAGCAACCCTACCGTGCCCCGGATGCCGTCAGCCTCCTGGGTGAGCCCGGCTCGGGCGATCGGCCGGAATACGTCGATGCGCTTCTCTCCGCGCGCGCCCTCGAAAGCTCCGGGATCTTCGATCCGAGCGCAGTCAGGAAGCTGCTTCGGAGGTTCGAGTGCGGAAGAGCCATCGGGGTTCGGGACAACATGGCTGTCGTGGGGATCCTCTCCACGCAGCTCCTGGCCCACCAATTCACCCCGGGCCTCCAGAGCCGAGAATGGACTTGAACGAGATCCTGAAGAAGGTCCGGGAGCACGTCGTGGAGAGCTTCGTCCTGGAGGACGAGGAGGAGTTCTCCAACGACCAGTCCTTCCTGGACACGGGCCTCATCGACTCGACGGGAATCCTCGAGGTCATCGGCTTTCTCGAAGACGAGTTCGAGATCGCCATCGAAGACGACGAGATGATCCCCGACCATCTCGACTCCGTGGAGAAGATCGCTCGCTTCGTCCACCGCAAGCAGGACGAGTAGGGGCCATCCCATGGGGAAGACACCCGCCCACGGCGAGATCTCGCTCGACGTCCTCGACATCGATTGCAGAGAGGCCACCGAGCAGATCGAGGCTTCGATCAAGACCACGGTCCTGAAGAGGTTTCGCAAGCGCGGGGCCGTCGTGGGGATCTCTGGGGGGATCGACAGCAGCGTGGTCGCGACCCTCTGCGTTCGCGCACTCGGCGCCGAGCAGGTGTGCCTCCTGCTGATGCCCGAGGGCGAGTCGGCTTCGAGCGACGAGTCCACGAAGCTCGGGCGGCTCCTGGCCGAGAGCCTCGGAATCGAGGCCCGGCTCGAGGACATCACCTCCGTACTGGAGGGGACGGACTGCTACGCGCGGCGGGACGAGGCCCTTCGCGAGGTCATCCCCAACTACGGCCCGGGCTGGAAGTCGAAGATCGTCCTGCCCAGTGTGATCGACAGCGACCGCTTCCGGATCTTCTCGGTCGTCGCCCGGTCTCCGGAGGGCGAGGAAGTCAAGGCCCGGCTCCGGCCACAGAGCTACCTGGGCATCGTGGCCGCCACCAACTTCAAGCAGCGAACCCGGAAGATGATGGAGTACTACCACGCGGACCGACTGAACTTCGCCGTCGCCGGAACTCCGAACCTGCTCGAGTACGACCAGGGCTTCTTCGTGAAGGGTGGCGATGGGCTCGCCGACTTCAAGCCCATTGCCCACCTCTACAAGTCGCAGGTGTATCAGCTGGCGGCCTACCTGGAGGTACCCGAGGAGATCCGCAGCCGACCGCCTACGACCGACACCTACTCCCTGCCGCAATCGCAGGAGGAATTCTACTTCTCGCTTCCCTACGACAGGATGGACCTCTGTCTCTGGGCCAGGAACCACGGTGTCGCCGCGGTCGACGTCGGCAGGGCCCTCGACCTCAGCGAAGAGCAGGTGGAGCGCGTCTATCGGGACATCGACTCGAAGCGTCGCATGGCGGTCTACCTGCACTCGCAGGCCCTGCTCTCCGGCGCCCCCGACGGAGAAGCGGACTGAGCCCATGCCGGGATTGCTCGACCAACTGCGAAGGGACTACGAGATCCACGACCGCCATGCGCTCCATCTAGGACTCTGGGCGGTCTGGACCTACCACTTCGGCCGCTGGTCCCTCCAGCTCGATCAGCCCTACCGATGGCTGACGTCGAAGCTCTATGGCCTCTTCTTCTTCCTCGTCGATCTCACGTCGGGCTGCAACATCCAACGAGAGTGCGAGATCGGAGAGGACCTCCACATCATCCACTCGGGCAACGTGAAGATGCACCCCGGGGTTCGAATCGGCGATCGATGTGGGCTGATGCAGGACGTCGTGCTCGGCACGACCATCGAGCAGGAGGGAACGCCCGTGCTCGGCGACGACGTCTTCGTCGGACCGGGCGCCAAGCTGCTCGGACCCATCACCGTCGGCAATGGCGCCCGCATCGGTGCCAACTCCGTCGTGCTCTCCGATGTACCCGCTGGCAGCACCGCGATCGGGGTGCCAGCGCGGGTCCTCAAGTTCCGCAAGAAGGAGGAGGCGGAAGCGGCCGCCCGCTGACCCGGCCCGGCTGCTCTACCGGCCTTCGGGCAGGATCCCCGCCTTCTTGTCGGTCCCGATCAGCTCGATGTTGAGGCCCTGGCCCGCCCAGACGAAGGCGATGTCTTCGTTCTCGAAGGCCTCGCCGGGCTGGGGCGCCGCCAGGACCCTGAGCCCGGCCTCCTTCAGCCGATCGAGCTCGCCGGGCATGTCTTCCGACCGGAAGCAGAGGTGGTGCAGCCCCCCCCCTCTTCGCGCAGCCTGGTAGACGGGCGAGTCGGCATCCGTCGGCTCGATCAGCTTGATGAGGGGGGAGCCCTCCTTGCGGAGGAAGACGACCCGCACGCGCTGCCGGGTATTGGTGACGATCTCGGTCATCTGTCGGTAGCGGAAGATCCGTTCCCAGTGCTCGATCCCCTCCTCGAGCGACTTCGCCACGATTCCGATGTGATCGATGACCATGAGACCCCCTTCCCCGACTGTAGCCTGCCATGGCACTGTGAAGGGGCGCCCTGCGTGAAGTGACGAGAACCCGGCTCCTTCCGGTATGTTGTGCAGCGCCTCGCCGGCGCTCGGTGTCGGGGCCGACCTCCCTCGAGGCGGCAGTGGGCACGACCGTGCTGGCTTGAATCCGCAGGAATGAGGAAGACCCGAATTGAAAGCGGTCCTCACCTCCTGCTTCCTCTTCGTCGTGACCTGGGCCGCCTACTACCAGAGCCTGGACTTCTGGTGGACCTGGGACGACACGGTCATTCTCCGACATGCCTGGACCTACGCGCCCTGGCAGTACTTCCTGGTTCCCGAGAGCTGGCAGGTCCTGTCCGGCGCGAGCCTGACGCCCTGGGTCTCTCTCTCCTTCGACCTCGATCTGGCGCTGCTTGGTCTCCACCCCCGTGGATTCTACGTCCACCAGCTGCTGGCCCTGTGGCTCACGGCCTCGGCAAGCCATCTCCTGCTGCGGCTCTACGTCCGCCCCTCGGCAGCCCTCTTCGGCAGCCTTCTCTTCCTTCTCTCGGCCCCGGCCGTGGCGATGAGCCACCAGCTGATGACCCGCCACTATCTCGAGGGTCTCCTCTTTGCCGTTCTCGCGCTCTGCGCCTGGGTGGCGGCAATGCGCGCGGAGGAGCGGCGCCGCCGCGGGTGGCTGCTGGCCGCGAGCCTGCTGGCCTATTCGCTCGCCGTGACCGCCAAGGAGGTCTTCGTTCCGCTCCCCTTCATCCTGCCCTTCCTGCCCGAGGCGGACCTGAAGCGGCGATTGCGGTCCCTCCTGCCCTACCTGCTGCCGGTAGGGCTCTACTGCGTGTGGCGCTTCTTCATGCTGGCGGCGCTCGTCGGAGGCTTCGAGGAGGCCGCGGAGCCCATGCTGGAGTGGCAGCTACGGCTCCCCCTCTACGTCATGGGAATGATCTTCGGCGATGGGACGTACCAGACCGTGGCGATGCTGTCTCTCGTCGGTCTCGCAGCTCTTGGTCTCTGGACCCTGAGCACCAGTCGCACCCTCATTCCGGCGGCCCTGCTCCTCGTTGGCCTGCCCCTGCTTCCGGTCGTTCCCATGCTGATCGGTCAGCATCCCCTGAGTCAACGACTGATCATCTTGCCCGGCTGGGCCCTCTGCATGGCGATTGCGCTGATCGCGGGGCGATCGAGCCCCGAGCGCGAGGGTATCCGGCCCACCCTCGTTGCCGGCACCCTGCTCCTCTGCGCCCTGCTATCAGCCCTCGGGCTCCGACAGAGCCTCGCCGTGGATTCGGCACTGAAGGAAGTGCGCAAGAGCTACGAAGCCAGCGGCAGGTTCATCCACGAGGCCGGCCCGGAGCAGGTGTTGATCGACGCGGGAGACTGGTTTGCCCCCAGTGCCCTGTGGCTGCGTCGGCAAGGCTCGGGGGACGGCCCCTCCCTGATCTTCGACTGGATCCAGCTGGATCCAGATGACATCGGCAAGAAGCAGTTCTTCCAGTACCAGCAGGGCTGCGAATGCGTCCAGGACGTCACGGCGAGGGTTCCCGACCTGTGGGAGCGATGGAAGAGCTGACGGGGCAAGCAGAGCCTGTCCGTCCACATGGCGTATCGCGATCACGCGCTCCGCTGGACCTTCCGCTCGGATACCCCCGGCTCCTACCAACTCATCGATCCGGTCTGGTTCGGGCGCTCCCCCGCTCCCGCCGAAGGTCAGATGCGATCGCGCTACCCGGAGGATCTCCTTCGCGTCATCGTTCGCCATGAATCCCCCACGGGCAGGACCCTCTACTCGCCACCCCTCGAGCTCGACATGACCCAGCCGGAGCCGGAAGCCTCCTGGGAGGCCGGCAACTGAAGCGGACGGGCAGGCTCGCCGCGCGGCCCCTGGCAGCCTGCACCACAGCAGCGACGTCGGCGATGTCGAGCGGGATTCGCACTTGCCACCCCCCTTCGCACCGTCCCCCCGAATGCTCGCCGGGCGCGGCGCCGCGTGAACGGTGTGATCGCCGGAAGGTTGGTGAGGGAAAGAGGGCCTTGGGGCGGGGTGCGCCGGCCCGGGAGCGGGCTTCTTCGGGCTGGCGAGATCGTCAGACCCGGCCGCTCGGGCTAGAAGCCCGGCCGAAAAGTATCCAACGGCGGCCTCGTGGCGGATAGAATGCGCAGCGGGGGGAGTGAGGGATGCTGGGTCGCCAATCGCCGCAGGGTGTTCTGTTTCGGCCGGAC
>NYZB01000093.1 GCA_002687015.1 Deltaproteobacteria bacterium | reverse complement strand
TTCTTCGCCGAGTCCCGGCCTCCGCGCGATCGGCTTCAGGCCACCTCGATTGGCAGGTTGGTGGGGCGCTTGAAGAAGCCCGCAGGTTCGAAGGTCATGAGGTCGTCGCGGGGGCGGGAGCCGGGCGGGAGGATGTCGAGGGCGGAATCGACCATGGCGCCCATCTCGCTGCGGGCCAGGTTGGCGCCCATGCAGTAGTGCGGGCCGCCGCCGAAGACGGTGAGCTCGCGGCAATCGCGCTCGATGTCGAAGCGGTCGGGGTCGGGCCACACCCGCGGGTCGCGGCTGGCGCCGCCGAAGGAGAGCATCAGCATCTGACCCTTGCGGATCTTCTGACCCCGCAGCTCGAAGTCCCGGATCGCGTAGCGAGGCAGCCCCCCGGGTCCGCCGAAGCCCCAGCGCAGGATCTCGTTGATCGCGTTCGGAATCAGTGTGCGGTCGGCGCGCATGCGCTCCGCGGCCTCGGTGTGCTCGAGCAACGCGCGAATCGCGACCAGGCCGCCCAGGGCCGTGGTCTCGCTCCCGGCGCTGATCAGGCCGGTGATCAGGGTGATGATCTCGTCGTCCTGGAGCCGCTCGTCGTCGTCCTGCGCGCGGATCAGGTCGGAGATCAGATCCTCCCGCGGCGCATCGCGGCGCTCCTTGGCCATCTCGCGCACCCAGGTCGCGAGCTCGGTGAAGGCTGCTTCGGAGTCCGTCTTCACCTCATCGCTCGTGAAGGTGAAGAAGCCGCGGATGGCCCGCTGGGCGAGCTCCCGGAAGCGCACCTCGTCGCCACCCGGGGGCACGCCCGTGATCCGGCTGATCACGGCATTGGGGATCGGGTTCGTGAAGTCGTTCATGAGGTCGAGGGTCTCACCGCTGCGCCCGCGCAGCGGAGCCGCATACTGCTCGACCACGTCCCGGATCTGCGAGTCCATGCGGCGCACTGCACGGGGCCGGAAGGCCACCGAGACCAGGCGGCGCACGCGCGCGTGATCCCGGGGCGCCATCGCGAAGAGCCCGTTGTTCTCGGCCCAACGCACCAGCGAGCCCTCTTCGCCTCGCGGCACGTAATGCTCGTAGGCGCGGCGATCGTTGGTCACGTTCTCCGGGTCGTTGAAGAGCCGCTTCACGTCTGCGTGGCGGGTCACGAGCCAGAAGCCCAGGCCGGGGACCGGGTGCACCGGGTCGTGCTCGCGAAGGTCCCGGAGGATGGCGTACGCGTCGTTCGGGTCGTCCGCGGCCACGGCCTCGAAGAAGGGATCGTCGGGCGGGTTCTGGAAGAGGTCGGTGCTCATGGAACCTCCGATCGCGTGGAAGGAAGCGTAGCTCCGAACCTGAAACCCCGTTCCAGCTCTGGGGTGTCGCCCCCTCGCTTGGGAAGGCAGGAATTGGCTTGCCTCGAAGCGTGCCCAGCGCGCATGCTGGGCCCGAAGGAGATCCGTCATGGCTGAGAATCCCGATGTCCCCACCACGAGCGGCGGCCGCAGCTTCCAGGAGCGCTTGATCGGCGCATTGATGCTCGACGCGAGCGTCTACGAAGAGGTCGAGCACGACCAGGACGCCATGGGTCAGGCGGTCGGAGTCGTTGCCCTTGGCGCGGTGGCGGGCGGGATCGGCGCCCTGGGCGGCGCCATATTCCAGACCGCCTTGCTTGCCTTTTTCGTAAGCGGTGCGTAATCCCCAGGTTTCGCCGGGCAGCCCATCTCGCGATCTTCCTCGTCAAGGGGGAAGGACATGGCGAAGGGGGTGGCAACGCTGAGGGAGCGGGATCGCTACTGGCTCCGGCACCACGATGCGTGTGAGAAGTCGGGACTGACGGCGAAGGCCTACGCGAGAAGGCACCGGATCTCGATCCAGGGTCTCTACCAGGCACGCAAGCGGCTGCGGGCGAGGGGTGCGCTGGAGGCTGCGGCGGAACGACGGTCGAAGGCGAAGCCGGGGTCCGGAGGTGGGTTCGCGCGCGTCGAGGTGGCTGCAGCGCCGAAGGCCCGGTACCGGGTGCGGCTGGCGAACGGGGCGTTGGTCGAATGGGAAGGCGCGTGCGGAGTCGATCTTGCCCGTGTGCTCGGTGCCGTGAGCCAGCTTCGATGATGGCGCTCACCGAGGAGGTGGAGGTCTGGCTCCACCGGGAGCCGGTCGACTTTCGCCGCCAGATCAATGGTCTCGTGCTGATGGTGGAGCAGGAGATGGAGGCGGATCCCTTTGCGAAGCGGGTCTACGCATTCACGAACCGTCGCCGAGATCGCGCGCGTCTTTTGTACTGGGACCGCAACGGTTTCGCGTTGTGGCTGAAGCGGCTCGAGAAAGATCGCTTTCCGTGGCCGGACGACGGTGAGGCGACGATCGTCGTCGGACGTCGAGAGATCGGCTGGCTGCTCGACGGCATCGACTTCTTTCGTCTTCGTCCTCACGAGGAGGTTTTCTACGAGTCGACCTTGTAGCGCGGGAAGCAGCGTCTAAGATCCGTATCGCAATGGACGTTGCGGAGCCGCTCCCGAGTACGGTCGAAGCGCTTCGCGTCTTGCTTCTCCGGCGCAATGACGAACTCGAAGAACGCAACGCCGAGCTCGAGGCGCGCGATGCCGAGATTGCCCAGCTTCGCGAGTACGTGCGACTGCTGCGCCACCAGCGCTTCGGGAAGAAGAGCGAGAAGGTCTCTCCGGATCAGCTCTCGATCTTCAACGAGGCGGAGCGGGAAGTGGCTGAGGCCATCTCTCGGGCGAAGGAACGAGACGAGATCCAGGTTCCCGCGCACACGCGCAAGAAAGGGGGCCGGCGGCCTCTTCCCGAATCACTCCCCTGCATCGAGGTGATCCACGACCTTCCCGAGGAGGAGAAGGTCTGCGCGCGGGACGGCTCTCGCCTGGTGGAGATCGGGCGTGAGGAGAGTGAGCAACTGGAGATCATCCCGGCGAAGCTCCGCCGGGTGCGGCACATCCGGCCCAAGTACGGGTGCCCCACCTGCAAGCGAGGTGTGAAGGTGGCGAAGGCGCCACTCCAGCCGATCCCGAAGAGCATCGCCTCGCCGGCGCTCCTCGCCCATGTGGCCACCCAGAAGTTCGTGGACGGGATGCCGCTCTACCGCCAGGAGGTGGCGCTGAAGCGCATCGGCGTCGAGCTTCCACGCTCGACCCGTGGGTGCTCGGCCACACGCTTGCCCTCGCTCCAAACCTGCACCGTGCGTGCACATCCGCGCACCTCCACGAATCGACCGGCCAGCGTGAAAGGCACGCTGTAGGCCCGGCCCTCGAAGTGCATCGTGGCGTCGCGACCTACCCACCGCTGCCGCACGAGATCGAAGGGCTCCGGCAGGAGATCGGGGAGCCTTCCAAGCCAAGGCCTCTCCTCCTCCCAGGCCTCCTTCACCGACGTGCCCGTCACCGGACACCTACGGCGGCGGCTCGACCGCTCGACCTGCTCGTCCGTCCAGCCCTGGAGCTCGCCGAGACTCGACCACGCCTCCCGTCGCGGATCGAAGCTCGTCCGGTGGCCCAGGATTCGGCGCTCGACCTTGCCCTTCTCCTGGGGCTGTCGGGGTCGTGCGGCGTCCACGTGGAAGCGGAGGGTCTTCGCGTACGCACGGTAGGCCGGGTTCACCGTTCCCCACGGGCCCGCGCCCTTGCTGATGGCCGTCTTTACGTTGTCCACGCGGTTGCAGGCGGCCACGCCTCCCAGGCGCTCGAACGCCCGGTTGTGCACGTCGAGCCACGCCAGCGTGTCGGCCCGCTCCGACCACACGATGGCCTCCTGGCGCGAGTACGAGAGCACCAGGTGGAAGGCATGCAGGTCGATCGCCTCGCCCCCGACCCGCACGCCCCGGAACTCGCCCCAGTCCGTCTGCGACTGCGCGCCGGGAGGCGTCTCTACCCGGCGACGCGTCCGGAGCTTCGGCTTCGCGAAACGCGCCCGCACGTAACGCTGCACAGACTTGTACGAGCCCTCGTAGCCGTGCTCCCCCACCAGAAACTCGTAGAGTGCCTGCAGGTTCGCGCCACGCGGGCTCTCGACCTCGAGCCAGTGCTCGATCACCCGGTGAAGACCCTCCGCCCGAAAGGCCTTCCCGCTTCGACCGTCCTCCGCGCTCTCCGCCAGCCGCTTCAGCCGGTAGCGCACGGCCTTCTCATCGATCCCCAGCTTGCGGGCGATCTCCCGGTTCGAGCAACCCTTCTCATGCAAGACCTCGATCGTCATCACTTCCTCCTGTCTCAGTCGCCTGGCCATGCATCGATCTCCCTCCGGGGAGAATGCACGCCATCGCTCAGTAGGAGGTGCGGAAAACTTCGTGTCCTCTTAGGTCCCGAATATCACGTCCGCCGACACCGGGACAGCTCCTGCTGCTCCCGCCCCGCTTTCTACGCCCGCAAGGGCACTTCACCCACCCGAACGAGAACCCCAAGAAGGAGACCCCGACCGATGACGACCGAGATCAGCCCCTCCCTCAAGACCCTGCTCAAGCGCCTGAAGCTCTCGGGAATGCTCGCCACGCTCCCCGATCGCGTGGCGTACACCCGGAAGACGAAGCTTCCTGAGCTCGACTTCCTCGAACTCGTCCTCCAGGACGAGGTCGATCGCCGGGACCACAAGAGCCTCGAGACGCGCCTCTCCCGCGCTGGCTTCGAGGAAGAGCAGACGTTGGAAGCCTTCAACTGGGACGCACCGGTCACCTTCGATCGCGATTGCGTGCGCGACCTCTTCTCGCTCGGCTTCCTCGATCGCCACGAGGACGTGATCCTGCTCGGCCCCGTCGGCGTGGGCAAGACTTTCCTGGCCTCCGCTCTCGGCCATGCGGCCTGCCGAGCCGGCCACAACGTCCTCTTCCTCCGCGCCGACCGCATGTTCCACTGGTTTCACCAGTCCCGAGCCGACCTCTCGACCGAGAAAATCCTCCGCAGGCTTCTCGCCCCCGACCTCCTCATCCTCGACGACTTTGGTCTCCGACGCCTCTCCCCCGAGCAATCGAGCGATCTCTACGAAGTCATCCTCGAACGCCACCGCCGCGGCTCGACCATCGTCACCAGCAACCGCGTCATCGAGGAGTGGATCCCCCTCTTCGACGACCCCATCCTCGCTCAGAGCGCTCTCGACCGGCTCGCCCACAACGCCTACCAGGTCGTCATCGAGGGCGAGAGCTACCGCAGGCAGCAGCGCCCTGGCGCTTCGCAGACCCCGGCCTCCGAAAAGCCGAAGACCAAGAACCGCCGCCGAACCCGAGCCCGCTGACTCACACCGAGGAGAGTGCTACTTCATCCAGCCGGCCCGGGACCCATGGGTCAACCCCGTGAGAATACCTGGGTCATCCTCGTGAGAATCGACAGACCTGGCTTGCGGCGACAGATGGGGCGAGAATCCGCCGCTACGCGGCCGATCTCATCTCTGCAACGCGGGCGACGAGGCCCCCGACTCCGCCAGCTCCCTCCGGGCCTCCCCGATCCGCTGGTCGTAGAGCAGTTGGAGGAGCGGCGGGCGATGGGCCGTCCTGGCCGAGGCGAGCCAGAGTCGCCGCAGGTGGCGCCTCTCCTCGGGATCGTCGAAGTCCTGGAAGGCCTCGCGAGCGTGGAGCGTGACGAGATTGCTGATGAAGGACATGTCGCCGGGTTCCTGCTGCAGGTCGATCCGGAATTCGTCGCTCCAGCAGAGCGATTCGAAGCACTCGAGTGCATCGCGTTGACGCCGGGTCAGCCTGGGAACCTCGTCGAATCGTTGAGCGCTCTCGATGTACTCGCCGAGATAGAAGCTGCTGACATGCCCCTCGTCGCGAGTGAAGATCGGCATCGAGTAGTAGGGCTTCGCGCCCCGCGCATGGTCCCCGCGCCAGTCGACGTGGAAGGGCTCGTAGAGGCACTCCAGAAGCTCCGGGGCCGTTCTGGCCATCTCGTCGTGCACCGCCATCGAGCTGACGAAGTGGTTCCCCCCGCCGCTCCTGGACACCCGCAGGCACAGCAAGGCCACGATGTCCGCACCATCGGTGTGGAAGCCGAGCTTCTCGTTGGTTTCGTAGTAGCGAACGCTCGTATCGTCGGGCTTCTTTCCCGTGTCGAGGAGATTGCCGAGCAGGTCGCCGCTGCGGTTCTGGGGCCAGGGAAGCCCGATGTGGGTGCCGGCGCCCCAGAAGATCGTGCTCGCGTCCTCCTTGGAGTAGTTGCGCACCGGTAGACCGCGGATGAGGAAGAGCCCGAGGCCCCGGCTGACCTCGTCGTTGACCCGCTCCAGCAGCGGGGCGAGGGTTGGAAGGGGGAAGTCGCTTCGCGTCACCTGCGTGCCGGAGAGCCCCTTGCTCCTGGCATGTGCCAACGCCGCGTCGAGCTCGTCGATCTCGGCCGGCGTGAGCTCGTGAATCCACTCCTTCGTCGCCGCCGCGATGTCCCTTGCACGCCAGCAAGCACGCGACTGGACGGGGGATGGGTCCATTCGGTCCATGGATGTCTCCTCGTTTCCTCGTCTGGGCCGTGGCCAGCCACGGAGGGTGGGCGGACTGCCTGGAGAGCCCTTGTCGTAGGAGCCGTGGGAGGTAAGATAAGAGCTGAAACCACTTAGTCAAGTGGTTTTGTGACGACGGTCTCGGGGGCATCATTCGGCTCGTGGCACGCGACCAGAAGAGCGAGAAGGAAGGCTGGCGCACTCCCGACCCCCGTCTTCCCTCGGCGCGTTCGCCGAAGGGAGAGCGCACTCTCGGGGCGATTCTCGATGCCGCCGTCGAGATCGTCACGAGCAAGGGGTTTTCGGCCCTGTCCCAGGAAGCCGTGGCGAAGCAGGTCGGCATCTCCCAGAGCACGCTTCGACACTACTTCCCGACCAAGGACGAGCTGGTCGCCGCCTGCTTCGGCCGATCCCTGGCACAGATGGGAGAGGCCATCTCGGCAATCCTGGACGACCCCCATGCAGATCCGATGGCGCAGCTCGAGGAGAGCATTGCGTTGCACCTGGGCTTCATCATGCAAGGGGCGGACGGGTACTTCTTCGAGAGCCTCGCGTATTGGGCCCGGCATCCGGAGCAACGCGCCCTGCGCGACGAGTGGTACCGCTGGCTGCATCGATCCTACGCGGCCATCATCCAGCGGGCCCGGCCCGACTGCTCCCCCGCGGCCTGCAGCGCCAGATCCTATCAGCTGCTGACTCTGACACTCGGAGCCTGGATCACATTGAGTGCGTCGCGGCCGCCCCTGCTTCGCAAGCAGGCGGCCGGGCTGAAGCAGACCCTGCTCGACGCGGTGAGGGCCATCGTGTTGGAGGGCGGGGACGCCACTCCCTGACCTCCGCCTCCCCGACGAGGGCGATGCCGGCCGACGCGAGGTTCAGAGGCGATAGATGCGCGCCGCGTTGCCTCCGATGATCTGACGCGCCTCTTCCGAGGGGACTCCCTCGAAATGCGTCTCGAGGACCTTCTGCGATTCGGGCCAGGTACAGTCCGGATGGGGGTAGTCGGTCGCCCACATCAGGTTGTCGATTCCCAGGCGATGGCGCTGACTGATCCCGTAGGTGTCCTCCTCGAAGGTCGCCATCATGTTGCGCTGCCAGTAGTGGCTCGGAGCCTCGCGGATCATCTCGTAGTGGTCCCAGCCGTGGCGACGCTGCATCGTGTCGAGCCGCTCGATGAAATATGGGATCCAACCCAGCCCGGACTCCACGAGAACGACGCGCAGCTTCGGGAAGCGCTCGAAGACACCACCGACGATCCAGTTGGCCAGGATCTCGGCCATGAAGATCGGGGGCAACGACTGGAAGACGCCCTTGGCCTGCGTGGAGTCGTAGCCGTAGATCTGCCACAGCGCCTCATTGGCTCCGACGTGTTGGCTGATCGGGATGCCCGTCTCTTCGATCGCGGCCCAGAGGCGGTCGTAACGCGCATCGAAGTACGGCGGCAAGCCCACCGCTCCTGGATAGGCCGGCAGCATGAGAGCGCGGGCGCCCTCCCCTGCGAGCCGCTCCACCTCGCCAACCGCTTCGTCGATATCGACGATCGGGATCAGGTACACGATCAGGAGCCGCTTCGGATCGGCAGCGGCGAAGCCGAGAGCAGCATCGTTGAAGGCGCGAAACGCGGCCAGCCGTCCCCCCTCCTCGAGGCCGTTGAAGGCGCTGCCGGCCTCGATGTCGGAGTAGAGGAGCTCGGCTTCGATTCCGTCGATGTCCATGTCCTTCAGCCGCTCGGCGGAGTCGTGCTCGCCGGGGCGGCCCGCGGCCTCCCAGGGCCGCTCCGCTTGAGCGATCGGGAGCCCTTCGTCGGATTCGTCTCGCCTGGCGCGCTTTGCCATGCGCATCAGATGGGCCGTGCGGGCCTCCTGGTAGGCGCCGTGGTACTTCCTCGCAAGATGCTCGAGCACGGCCTCGTCGCGAATCGTCACGTGGGAGTCCGCTGAAATGATGCGTTCCCGAACCATGGTCTCGCCTCCTCTCCCCAGTGGGGTCTTGCCTCAGGCCTCGGCTACGAGCCCTCTCGCATTCTCTCCCATGATCATGCGGATCTCGTCCCGAGGCAGCTCTGCAATCGAGTCCACGAACTGGCGCGGCTCCGCCATGCCCTCGGCGTGCGGGAAATCGGAGCCGAAGAGCACCTGCGAGGCGCCGATCTCCCGAGCCAGCCCGGCGAAGTCCTCTTCGTGATGCGGCATCACGAAGACGTGCCGACGAAAGATCGCGCTCGGTTTCTCGGTGATGCGCCCACCGATCCAGGGGCCGTTGCGCCCCATGCCGCCCATCTTGTCCATGGCCTTCACGAGGTACGGCGCCCAGTACCCACCGTTCTCCACACTGGCGATGCGCAGCTTCGGGAATCGCCCGAAGAGGTTGTGGAAGATCAGGGCCGAGATCGTGTCCATGATCGGCCGGTCCCCATAGAAGTTGGTCCACTGGAAGGCCGACTGACGGTGGGAAGTCGGGTATGCCTTCTCTCCCCAGTGGACGCTCATCATGGCGTTGTAGCCGGACTCGCCGATGTGGTAGAGGACCGTCACGCCCGCCTCGTTGGCAAGGGCCCAGAAGGGATCGAAGTAGGGATCCGCCGGCGACCGGCCGTAGGCCGGGCCTGGCCGGAGCGCGATGACCCGCGCGCCGCGTGCCAAGACCCACTCGAGCTCCTGTACTGCGCTGTCGAGATCGCGGAGTGACAGCACCGGCGGCGCGTAGATCCGATCCCGGCAGTTGAAGTTCCACTCCTCGTCGACCCAGCGGTTGAAGGAGTGGACGTTCGCGTAGAGCTGCTCGGGGTCGTCCTTCATGTCCTCCTCGAGGCACACGGCGAGGGTCGGAAACATGAAGCAGGCCTGGACACCCTGCTTGTCCATCATCGCGAGCCGCGCGTCGCGGTTCACGTACTCGCGCTGTACGGGCTCCACCGTCCCTTCGCTCCTTTGGTTCGACTTGCCCATACCGCGCAGCATCTCGCGGAGCTTGCCGGGCTTGACGACCTCTTCGAAGAAGAGCCCGGTGAGGAACTTGAAGGGCTTGTCCCCCACCATGACCCGATCCTGGCCGTTGGCATCCTGGACCACGTGCACCGCCTTGTCGCGGTACTTCGGCTCGATGTAGCGCGTGAAGCAGTCCCGCGTCTCGTAGTAGTGGTTGTCTGCGTCGAATATCGGAAAGTCGATCTCGATCATCGTTCCGTCCTCCGCGGGCCCTGCGAAATGCCCAGACCCTGCGTCATCAGAAGAACTCGCCCGTGTAGTGTCTCCTCGCCTTCCTCCGATATTCGGCGATGGGACCGTCTTCGGGCAGGAGCAGCGGTTCGGTCAGGTACTGCTTGTGCTCCCAGATCGGGATATCCGCCTCCAGCTGCCGCTTGAGCTCCTCGATCATCGCATCACCCAGGCGCTGGAGCTTCGGGTCGTCGGTGGGAGGTTGCAGGTACCCGAACCGGACTTCGACGTGCTCCTCATCGGTCGGGGTATTGGCCATCACGATGATCGTGTGGCGCACTCCTCGGACGTGCACGATGCCAAAGCCCGGCCCGTAGGATTCGCTCGTGATCGACCCTCTGACGTCCCCACGCGGAGTCGGCATGCCGAGATCCGCCTCGTTGCGGATCCCTCCCCGGCCATCCCCGACCTGCCGGAAATCCGGCGCGACGCCTCCGTGCAGGTACTTGAAGTGCTGGGCATCGACCGGGTTCTCGCCCATGTCGTACATCCGGCTCTTGACCACCCAGCGCGCGCGTACGTAGTCGCCCCGGCCCTCGGGGCCGTACTCCTCGATGACGGGGATGCTCTTCTCGGGTGCGAGGCCTTCGGCGTGGTGCCAGATGAAGATCAGGCCGTTCTGCTCGCAAACCTCCCAGGCGCGAACCTTCGCCTTCTTGGGAATGCGCTTCGCGTAGGGGATCTCCACGCAGTTGCCTCCGTCGCCGAAGCGCCAGGCGTGGAAGGGACAGCGCACGGAGTCCTCCACCACCCTTCCCCCGTAGCCCAGATGGGCTCCCAGGTGGGGACAATGCGCATCGAGCACCCTCACGCCGCCGTCCTCGCCCCGGAAGACGACGAGCTCCCGGCCGAAGTACTCCACCGGGCTGACGCTGCCGACCGCGACCTCATCGCCGTAGGCGATCGCGAACCAGCCGTTCGGGTAGGCGGGGAAAGGGAACTCGCGCTTCATGGTGATCCTCCTGTCACGGTGGTATCCGAGTCCGCAGGGAGAGCCGCCCCCGAGCGGGGCGCCGGGCCCATCAGGCCGTCGAGGTGGGCTTCGACGTAGGACCAGGCTCTGCGCCGGAACGAGCGCGGGCGCTGCATCTGGCTCTGCAGGCCGATGCCGCCGACCAGCACGATGAGCCGCTCGGCCTCGTAGGATGGGTCGAGGTCGGGACGGATCTCACCCGCACGGTGGGCCTCGCCGAGCACGCGGTGCAGGGCCCCGCGCCACGACTCGCGACCGCGGCGCTGTTCGCGGCGCAGCGGCTCGCCGACTCCGGACCGGCCCCAGAAGCTGAGCCAGATCTGCCAGGTGAGAAAGCGCTCCTCGTCGAGGGGCAAGACCGCATCGATCAGTGCGCGCAAAGCGGCCATGCCCGCGAGCCCCTGCCCGCGGGCAGCCACACGCTCCGAGACGCGCTCGTTGCAGAGCTGGAGCGCGGCAGCCAGCACCTCGTCCTTGTCCCGGAAGTAGTGCGTGATGAAGCCCGTCGAGACGCCGGCCTCTTCCGCAATCCCCCGGATGGTGACGCCGGCCGCGCCATGGCGGGCGATCCTGCGCCACGTCGCCAGCAGCACCTCTTCGCGCTGGACATCGCGATCGACGATCTTGGGCATGGGGGGCTCGGCGAATCGTCTTGCCGGATCAGCCGATCTTCGGATCATCCAGCCGGGACGTTTCCTGGGCGAGACGGTTTCCGAAACGCTTGTTTTGTATCGTAGCACGGAGCACGCGCCGGGGGGAAGAGCCGACCAAGGGCACGGCGACGCACCGCTGGGGCGCTCCGGTGCCCCAATTCGGCCCTACTCCTCGAGGTAGCGAAGCGCGAGCTCGACCAGCTCGTCGGCCAGCTCGTCTCCGACGAGGTACTCCGGATAGTGGACGACGGCTCCGTGGGTCGCCGCCTCGACCGCCTGAGCCAGCAGGAAGGCGGCGATTCGCAGGTTCCTCGGCCGGACCTCGGCGCGGTGTCTTTCCAGGTAGTCGTGGACGAGGGCGTGGAGTGTCCGCGTCCACTGCGTCTGGGCCTCCCTGGCGAGGAGTCTCGGGATCTGTTCCGTCAGGACCTGATGCAGCTCCGGATTCGCCCGATGCGCGGCGATCCCGAAGTCGATTGCCAGGCGAACCGCCGCCCGAAGCGGCAGGTCGGCCGTTTCTTTGAGTTCGCGCGGAAGCAGTGCCACGCTTTCGGCGAGGTGGCGCTCGATCAGGGCGGAGACCAACGCCTCTTTGTTCGGGAAGTACTGGTAGAGCGAGCCAATGCTCACACCCGCGCGCCGGGCGATCCGATTCGTGCTCGCGCCCTCGAAGCCGCGCTCCACCAGAACCTGAGCAGTGGCCTCCAGGATGACCTCCACCGTCTCCCGCGAGCGCTGCTGAACGGGTGTCCTCCGGCTGCTTCCCCTCGATTCCTGTCCCACCCGTTGGCCTCCCGAACGCGAGCCGAAAAGGCGAGCATTAGCTCATATACTGTAGCAAGCCGAGACCGGTAGCGGAGAGGGAGGCGTCCCATGGCGATCGAGGATTGGATCCGTTGTCCCGACTGCGGGGGCGAGCTTCGCACCGCTCCTCGAGAGCCTCGCACGGGCGAGACCCGGCACTTCACCTGCAGCGGCTGCGATCGCGAGATCCCCGAGGTGGACGGGGTGATCGACTTCCTGCCCGGTGTGAGCGGACCGAGAGGGCCGTTGCAGCGACTCATGGAGTGGGAACCCCTGGTCCGGATCTACGAGGGGAAGGCCTGGCGTAGCAGCCCGTTCTTCGCGTGGACCGCGCAGATCCGTCTCGAGGAGGAGATCTCCCTGGTCGCGCACATCGTCGACGCCGGGCCTGCCCGCACGGTGCTCGACCTCGCCTGCGGTCCGGGTCTATTTGCTCGACGTCTCGCCCTGGGAGAGAGCGATCGAGAGGTGGTCGGGCTGGACGTCGCATGGCCCATGCTCCTCCGGGCGAGCGCCCTCGCGCGGGAACAGCGCCTCGAGAACCTCACCTACCTCCATGGGGACGCCCACGCCCTGCCCTTCCGAGAGGCTTCGCTCGACGCGGCCAACTGCTGTGGCGCGTTGCACCTGTTTCCGGATGTCCGCCGCGTGCTCGGAGAGCTCCACCGTGTACTGAGGGCCAGGGGGCGGATCTCCCTGGGAGTGTTCCGGCGTCCGGCGGGCCTTGCGGGGCGTCTCGCCGCAGATCTCGGTGGGCTCCTCGGCGTCCACCTCTTCGCCGAGGACGAGCTGCGGGCGCTCCTGGTCGAGGCCGGGTTCGAGCCGACGGTCTACCGCGCGCAAGGGCTGTGGATGATCGCGGGCGGTGTGCGCGGATAGGCGCCGGGCGCTCTCGCGCCTCACGCGGGCCACCCGCCGCCACAGGAGATCCCGAGCCGGGCATGGGCGAAGGACCTGCCCTGTGCCACGATCCGAGGCCAATCGAAGGAGATCGCAATGGGAATGATCGAAGACACCCACAAGAGCCTCATCGCGGAGGTGGGCCTCTGCTACGTCGCCACGGCCTCGAGCGAGGGCCAGCCCAACGTCAGTCCGAAGGGCTCGATCCTGGTGGTCGACGACGACCATCTGGCCTTTGCCGACATCATGAGCCCCGGCACGCGGGCCAATCTCGCGGAGAACAAGCAGGTGTCGGTCTACGTTTGCCGGCCCGAGAAGTTCCAGGGATTCCAGTTCAAGGGCACGGTCGAGCTCTCGAAGGAGGGGCCGGTCTACGACCTGCTCGCAGCCGACATCGACAAGAAGGGGCTGACGCTGCCCCCGATCCAGAATGCGGTGAAGGTTAAGGTGGCGGAGGTCCGCGGGCTCGGCGAGTAGAGCCCGTCCAATAGGATATCAAGCGCGGAAGGGCCTTCCGCGGCAGCTACCCGCCCCCGCGCTTCGCCCTCAGGCTTCGAGCTCGCTCACGAAGGCCTGCAGCGGGCTCGTCTCACTCCCGATACCCGCGGCTTCGCGTCTCTCCAGATGCTCGTCGGCGAACTTCCGGTAGAGGGCGGTCACCTGCGGCACGGCCTCGGCCGCCTTCTCGCGACCCCCTGCCGTCACGAGAGCCAGCGCCGAGAAGAGCATGGGCGAAGCCAGGTACCCGACCAGGGCGTTCTCGACCTCGTCGAGATGCCCCCGGAGGCCCGTGCTCTCGTGGGGGCGCTCCTTCAGCAGGGATCGCATGTGCTCCACGCCATACGCGATCGAGCGCGAGACATCCTGCACGCCAAAGCGCGCGATCGTCTCATCGGCCGCGTTGGGCGAGCAGGCGCCCATGTGCCGAAGCAGGACCTGCATGAGCCCCGCGAGCAGGATGTGGGTGGAGGCCGAAGCGCAGGGGAAGCTCCCCGCGTCGAGCACGCACTTCAGCAGCTCGCCAAGCGGCGCGTGGTCGCGCCCCAGGCCCGTGCCCCCGGCGATGGCCCGCTTGCGGAAGACGTCGGCCAGCTGGGCGGCATCGAACATCTGCGCACACTGGAACATCTTGAGCTCCAGGAGCTCCTGGTTGATGTGCCAGACCCACTTCGACGGGATGTCGCCGAGTGCCGTGGCCATGCAGGTGAGATCCGTGCAGAGCTGGGCCAGCCCACGCTCGAGCTCGTCGGAGTGGCCGAGCTGCTCCACCGCATCCCAGGGAACCTCCCGGGTGGGGATCCAGTGCCTGGCCTTGGACTCCTCGTAGAGCGCGGGAGCGTTGTCGGCCCACACCTCGCTCTTGCGGTTGATGTCGTAGCCCAGGTGCGGGAGCCCGGGAGGCTGGACGGCGCCCCGCGGCGCCATGGAGTAGTTGTGTCGGATCTTCTCGGGGATCTGGTCCCAGCCGTAGGAGCCGACGTTCGTATCGTCGAAGGTGAGGCCCCGCCGCGGATCACTGGGCCGGCACTTCACCCTCTCGATGTCGAGGTTCTTCCACCCGATGTCCAGCTTGCCCTTGAAGATCTCGACCGAGCGCTCGAGGACCTCCGGATTGTTGAAAAAGTCGTCGCGTGCGTAGTACGCCATCGTCCTCTCCTCTTCCCTCTCTCGCCTTCCTAGACCGCCTGGATCGCCGTGAGCATCCGCTGCTGGAGCTCGAGAAGCGGGCTCCGCTCCCTGCGCTCCGGAAGCCCCGCGCGCTCGGCCCGGTGGAAGTACTCCTGGATCTGCTTGCCCTGGAAGGCCCCCACCGTCTCGACGCCTCGCTTGATGCACTCGGGGCTGGTGCCCTTGCCCCCGAGCACGATCATCGATTCGAGCTGATCGGGATTGAAGAGGCCGGTCAGGTGCCGCTCGGCCTCGTCGAGGAAGCCGTTGATCTGCGGCCGGGCTTCGGGGCACTCGTCCATCAGGTACTTCAGGTGCTGCAGGCCGTAGGAGACGTGCCGCGCCTCGTCCTGCATCACCAGCTGGAACATGCGCTGCTCCACCGGCGTGGGCGAGATGAACTCGCTGGAGCGGAAGAGGGTCAGGATGAAGCCCTCGCCCAGGACGTGCAGGAAGACACTCCCTTCGCTGTAGCTGTCGGCCTCGAGGATCCCCTTCAGTGCGTGCTCGCCGCGAACACTGGCGCGCAGCAGGCCCACGCCGTTGGCCAGCGCGCGCTTGCGGAAGACCTCGGCATGCCTCGCCTCGTCGATGCACTGCGTGGCGATGAAGCCCTTCACCTCCTGGAACTGGCTGTTCATGTGATGACTCCACTTCGACGGCAGGTCGGTGGCGATCATCTCCACTTCCGAGAGCAGCGTGCAGAGCTGGCAGAACGCGAACTCGATCTCCTCGGGGATCTCGTACTTGTCCATGTCCTGCCAGGGAACGTCGGTGGTCACGTTCCACTGGCGGCTCATGGCCTCCTCCCAGTAGCTCTGCACGCGGTAGCCCCAGACGTCGCTCTTCTTGTTGAGCGTCGGACCGAGATCCGGCTGGTCGCTGCCTTCGGCCAGGATCGCGCCGCGCGGGGCGAGCCCCCGATTCTCCCGCACCACCTCGGGAGTGTTCTCGATGGCGTAGTCCCCGACTTCGATGTCTTGCAGCATCAGGCCGCGGCGCGGGTCCTGGCGCCGGACCTCGACCTTGTCACGGGCGTCGTCGAGCCACCCGAAGTCGAGGTTTCCCTTCTTCATGTCCCGGACCCGCAGGTTGAAATCCGAGTTGTACGAGTAGTCGGTGGATCCGTAGTAGCTCATCTCTCGTCTCCTTCTCTCGTGCGGCTCTCAGGCCCACTCGATGTCGAGGTCGGAGGCCTGGTTCACGAAGGCCTGGATGGTGGCCATGAAGCGGTAGAACTTGTCGTGCCCCTCGGGATCGTCGTAGACGACCGCCATGCGATCTCCGACGTGGGAGAGGCTGTTCAGTGTGTAGGCGGGCTCCGGAATGCCCGACTTCTGGATCGACTCGAACATCTCCCGCCAGAGCGCGAGAGGTGCCACCAGGGTGAAGTCGAGCTCGAGCTCGTCGGCGCCCCCGAGCTCCCGGACGTCGGTGCAGTCGAAGCACGAGAAGGTCAGGCCGTAGAGGTGGGGATCGCCTCCGTCCACCTTGACCGCCATGACGGTGTCGCAGAAGCCCAGCTTCTCGAACTCTGCGGCATTGCCTTGCATGCGATTCGCCAGCTCCTGAAAGAACTCCACGGAGGGGAACTTGATTGCCATCCTTCTTTCTCCTCTGTCTTCCTATGAAATCGGTCGAGCGGCGACATCGCTTCCGCGCTTCACGCCGAGGTAACTGAGATAGGTCCGCGTGAGCTCCGCGGCGAGACGCTCGTCGGAGGCAGGCAGCCCGTAGTAGGTGTCCGAGTCGTTCGAGAGGATCGCCTGCTCGAGGCAGCCGAGGACGAGCCGCACACCGAAGCTCACGGCGTAGGCGGGGTCGGGATGAGCGATCTCATCCGAGCGCACGAGGAGCAGTGCGGAGAGCCGATCGCCGATGTGTTGGATCAGCCCTTCCTTGCGCTCGATCACCGGCGCGGCGCTGTGAGCGCGCGCCACGAGCTCGCGGAGCAGGCCGACCCGCGTGCGGTGGATCTCGACCAGGAAGGAGACGAACTCGGTGACGATCTCCTCGGTCGAGGCGCCCTGCCAGCGCTCGACATCGAGCGTCTCGGAGGTGGTCGCCCGCGCCTCGGCGACGAAGCGATCCAGCAGGCATTGCAGCACCGCGTCCTTGCCGCGGAAGCGCGAGTAGAGGGCGCCCACGGAGGCGCCGGCTCGGCGCGCGATCTCGGCGACCGTGATGCCCTCGAAGCCCTTCTTGGCGAGCAGCGATTCCGCACTGTCGAGGAGCCGCTCGAGGGTCTCCTGGCTGCGCGCCTGGCGCACGGGCCGAGTCCACCGGAAGTGGGGATGGTCGGTCACGACGTGGGATATCACGCTGTATTCATGGGCGAATACTGAGAACGCTAATTCGTATTCGTTTCCCGGTCAAGGCCCCAGGCGCGATCGACGCCGGCCCCGGCCCTAGTCCTTGCGGTAGAAGGCCTCGCGCTCCCGGGACGCCTCCACGATCGGGATCTCGTCGTCCCCGAGCTCCGCCAGCCAGCTCTTGCGCGCGAGCGCCTTCTCGATGTGCGGTGCCAGCTCCGAAGCCTTGCGCGCCTCCCGCTCCTCGCGCCCCTCCATGAACTCCGGCAGCACCTCGCGTCCGAACGTCTCGAGGCTCTCGCAGATGTGGTCGTGGCGGTTCTTGCCGCTCTGCTGAAGGAAGATGATCTGGTCGACGCCGACCTCCTGGAACTCCCGGATGTGCTCGCTGAAGGCTCCCGGTGTTCCGATCCCGGGAGACGGGATGGTGGGCAGATCGGGGCCGCGCAGCTCCTCGTACTCGTCCCAGAGCCGGCTTCGACCCGGCCGATGATCGTTGGCGACGAGGGCATTGATCGCGTAGCGGAAGAACGCGAAGCCATCCGCACCCCGCGCGCGCCCCACCTCGGCGTCCTCGTTCAGGGAGAATCCGGTCACAAGCGCGATGTTGGCGTTGACCGAGTGGCCGAGCGGCACGCAGGCCTCGGAGCGGATGATCGAGTAGTAGATGTCCGCCCAGGTCTTGGCCTCCTCGGGATCGACGAAGGTGAAGGCAAGAGCCCCCAGGCCGTTTCGCGCGGCGGTCTCGATCGTCTTGCGGTTCGTGCAGGCGAGCCACATCGGCGGGTGGGGTTTCTGCAGGGGCTTCGGGAGCACGTTGCGACAGGGCATGGAGAAGCCCTCCCCCTCGTAGCCGGGGTACGGCTCCATGACCATCATGTTGGCAATCTGCTCGGCGGCCTCGAAGGACAGGATCTGCTTGCGCTTCGTCGGCACCCCGTAGCCGTGCAGCTCGAGACGGGTGGCGCCCTCTCCGATCCCGAAGTCGACGCGACCCCCCGAGATCAGGTCGAGCATGGCCACGGCCTCGGCCGTACGGGACGGGTGGTTGTAGTAGGGGATCACCTGGCGGATGCCGAAGGCCACGCGGATCCGCTCGGTCTTGGCCGCCAGGGCGCTCAGGAACACCTCGGAGGCCGAGCAGTGCGAGTACTCCTCCAGGAAGTGGTGCTCCACCGCCCACGCGTAGTCGATCCCGATCCGATCGGCGATCTCGACCTGCTCGATGGCCTCCTGGATCATCCGGAGCTCCGATCGATCGTCCCACGGTTTCGGCAGCTGGAGCTCGTAGAAGACCCCGAATCGCATGGCGCTTGCCTCCCTGGGCCATCATACCCTCACCCCCTGGCAGCCTCCAAAGAGGCTCCGAGCGGGCGTCCGCGGGGAGGGAGGTGGGGCCTTCAGTCGAGGTAGCCGAGCCGGAAGCCGAGCGCGACGAGCGCCGCGCGATTGCTCGCTCCGAGCTTGTGGAGCATGCGCTCGACGTGGGTTCGCACCGTCGACTCGCTGAGCCCGAGCCGGTCGGATACCGCCGCCGTGTCCTCGCCTTCGGCGAGCAGCCGAAGCACGTCGCGCTCCCGCGACGTGAGGAGGCGCACGGCCTGTGCCGGGGCCTCGGTTCCGCGGTTGAGCAGGCACACGACGAAGCCATTCATGGGAATGCAGGCGAGGTGATGGCTCTCGCCCTCGAGCGAGACGCACGAGTCCGCGGGCCGCAGGGGACGCCGCGCCAGCAAGCGCTGGGCGCCGCCGCGGGAGCACGGCAGCCCCTCGGCTCCCTCGATCCCGCCCACGAGGTCCCAGCAGGCCCTTCCCAGACCGGACCCCATGAGGCGCCGGGCCGGAGCGTTCTGTGCCACGACGGCGCCGTCTTCCCGGGCGATGACCAGTGCGGGGAGTTCCACCGACATCCCTAGAGGATTACCACCCGGCCACGAGTCGGGCACCCGTCATTCGGAGGACCCCATCGGCCGCTGGCGCGCTCTCCGGCCAGAAGAGCACCCTCGAGCCAGTCCCCCCGGGGCCCGCGGCGAAGGGCGCCTCGTGGGACCCGTCGCCGCGCGCCGGCGCGCCGCGAGCGCCGAGGCCGAGAGATCCGGCGTCGACTACGCTGCGAGCCGCCATGACTTCGGCTGCGAACCGACACCAGGCGCTCCGAGGCCCGATCCAGAACCGGAGGCTTCGGACCTTCTTCGCCGTGCTCGCGGTCGCTGCCCTCCTGTCGGGCGCGATGTCGGGCTGTGGTCGGGACCCGCGCGCGTCAGGTGCACGAGACCGCCCCAATATCCTGCTGATCACCATCTGCACCTTCCGCTACTCGCACATGGGAGCGGCGGGCTACGGGCGGAACACGACACCCTTCCTCGACTCCCTCGCCGGCAAGGGGCTCTTCTTCGAGAACGCCGCCAGCTCCTCCTCCTGGACCAAGCCCTCGGTCGCATCGATCCTCACGGGCTTGACCTCACAGGTCCACGGGATGACCGACTTCTACGAGCCGCCGAAGCCGGGCAGCGACGACCTGAAGCCGAGTCGAATCCTGGCCGACGAGATCGTGACCTTGCCCGAGGCCCTGCGCGATGCGGGCTACGCAACGGGTGCCGCCATCAACAACAGCCACATCAGCGAGTTCTTCAATCTCGTGCAGGGCTTCGAGACGAGGAACGAGAGCTACCGCCTCGATACGAGCGGCCTCGTCGATCGTCTCGAGGCCTTCCTGGCCGAGACGCCGAGCGACGAGCCCTTCTTCTTCTTCATGCTGAGCCGCGACCCGCACGTCACCTTCAACCCCGACTACGAGGTCTTCCGACGCTTCAATCGGGCGGAGCCGCTTCCCACCGCCGAAGCCTACGCCGGGTTTCCCCGCGACGTGCGGCAGTGGGCACTCGGGGTCCGCAAGGAGTTCAAGGCGGGCCGCATCGACGTGGAGACCCCCGGCGTCAAGAGCTACGTCGACCTCTACGATGCCGAGCTGGCCCAGCTCGACGCCGCCCTCCGTCGCGTGCCCCAGATTCTCGAGGAGGCCGGGCGCGCCGAGAACACCCTCATCGTCTTCACGGCCGATCACGGAGAGCGGCTCTTCGATCACGGCAATCTCGGCCACGGAGCCTTCCTCGACGAAGCCACGGTGCACGTACCCCTCTTCTTCGTGGGCCCGGGGATTGCGGGGGGCCAGAGGGACCCCCGTCAGGTGCGAAGTATCGACCTCTATCCCACGTTGGCGCGGCTTGCCGGGGCCGAGCTCCCCTCCCTCCTCCCGGGTCGCGACCTGTTCGCGCCGGTTCCGGACGACGCCGACCCGGCGAAGCTCAGCGCCCCTTCGAGCGTGTACGAGAGAGAGCACTCGGTCCGCGCCGAGGGGCACGTCCTGTACCAGCGTGCCCGCGGAGAGCTGGAGCTCTTCGATCTGGAGGCAGACCGGGGGGAGGACCGGGAGCTCTCGGCCACCCGTCCGGGGGTCACCGGGCGCTTGAAGGCGTACCTCGAGTTCTGGCAGGCCCTCGAGGAGCGCACCGCCCCCATGGTCGGGTCGGGCGGCACCCGGAGCCTGACCCCGGAGATCGAAGAGGAGCTGCGCGCTCTCGGCTACATCCAATAGCCGCGAAGCCTGGAGCTCCCCATCCGGAGCCGCGGCGCAGGCGCTCGACCTCACGCCGGGCCATCTCGTCGTGCCCACCGCCCTGACCGGGCCTCCCGGAGCGGCCCCTCCGCTAGCCGAAGGCCGTGTCGATGAGCCGTTCGACCAGGGCCGCTGCGATCCAGGACGCGAGGGGTAGACCGAAGACCAGGGCAAAGCGGCCCAGCTGCGGCACGTCGATGGGCCACTCGGAGACACCGTCGACGAGCCCCCGATAGGCGATCGCATCGGCGAGCTCGCCCGCGGCGGCCGAGGCCCGACGCAGCTCCGCAATGCGTCGGTTGCAACGGGCCAGCTCCGCCTGCTTCACCGCCCGAATGCGCGCCCGCACGGGCAGGAGGGGCAGGACCAGGCCCATCCCGCCCATCACCAGCGAGGCCGCGATCAAGAGGGCCAGGCCCCCGGCGAGCCCCACCCCCGCGTCCCGGTCGGGCACGAGCAGGAGGAGAAGCGAGATCACGCCCATGCTCACGAAGGCGTTGCCGAGCCCCACCCGCGCCAGGGGCGCCCAGGCCGTGGGGTCCAGCAGGTCGAGCTGCCCGCTCTCCGCAGCCCAGCGCCCGAGACGGCGCGAGTTGCGCACGGCAAGGCGAACGGAAGCACCCGCTTGGAAGCCCAGCACCGCAGCCATCACGCGGTGCGCGATGTGGAGCGCGCCCATCAGCCTCGGATCGAAGACGGGCTCCACGATCGCCTCGGGGAGAAAGACGCCCATCACGACGGTTGCGCCGATGACACCCGCCCGGAGGTTCCGTGCGCGGCTCACCCGCGCAAGCGCGAGCCGATGGGCATCCAGCTCCTCGGCGGCCAGCTCGAGGACGGGCGCCAGCTCGTCGAGCGCACGCTGCGCCCTTCGGATCGCGAAGAGCTCGACGGCCGGGAGGAAGGCGAGCATCACGGCCAGCACGATGCCGACCCGGAAGTCCTGCCCCAGCTCGATCGTTCCCTCGCCCGAGACGATCCGGGCCAGGTCTCCGCTCGCCGCGAGCAGCAACATCAAGCCAGCGAGGAGCGCGGCGGCCAGCCCGAGCCCCAGAGCGAGCGGCCCCACGGAGAGCCGCTCTGCAAGACGCACGCTTGCGGGACGCACCATCTTCGCGGCCATCGACACCTCAGCGACCCTCGGGCGGCCCTCCGGGAAGGTGCAGGGCCCAGACCATCCCGACCCTCAGATACTGGATTCCCGATCCTCCCAGTAGGGATCGCGCAGCGCGCGCTTGAGCACCTTCATCGCGCCAGAGAGCGGCAGCGGCTCGTCCCGGAACTCCACCGACTTCGGCACCTTGTAGCCGGCGATCGACACCCGGGCGTGCTCGATGATCTCGGTCTCGGTGCCGTGGCTCGGGAGGATCGCACGACCACGGCATGCACCTGCTCCCCCCAGAGCTCGTGGGGGATGCCGATGACGGCCACCTGCTCCACGGCCGGATGGCTCGAGATGGCGTTCTCGACTTCGACGGAGTAGACATTCTCGCCGCCGGTGATGATCATGTCCTTGACCCGATCGACGAGGAAGAGGAAGCCATCGTCGTCGAGGTAGCCGGCATCGCCGGTGTGATACCAACCTCCCCGGAAGGTCTCTTCGGTCGTCTCGGGCTTCTTCCAGTACTCGGTCATGAAGTTCCCGCCCTTGGCGCAGACTTCTCCCGTCTCGCCCGTGGGCAGCAGCTTGCCCGTGTCGTCCTGGATCGACAGCTCCACGCCGGGCACCGGGCGCCCCACCGAGCGCAGCTTCGGGTCGCCCGGCCGATGGTGGTCGGGCCCGAGGAAGGTGAGGACCGACGAGCTCTCGGTCATCCCGTAGCCCTGGTTGAGCTGGAGATCGGGCAGCATCGCCAGGAGCTTGTCGAGCAGTACCGCCGGCATGGGGGAGGCGCCGTAGGTCAGGGACTCGAGGCTGCGGATTCGCTCCGGCGCGAAGTCCGGGTGGTTGACCATCATGGCGATCATCGTGGGCACCATCATCGTCAGGGTGACCTCGTGCCGCTCGATCAGGTCGATCACCGCACCGGGCTCGAACATGGGAATCATGACCTGCACGCCGCCAGCGCCGGTCGTGGCGAGCAGGGACACCATCGAGGCCGCATGGAAGATCGGGGTCTGCAGCAGGGTCACTTCCGACGAGTCGAAGCGCTGGAGCACCAGGCCCACGTGGTAGCAGTTGAGGATCTCGGCGCGCTGGGTCACGAGGACGCCCTTCGGCAGGCCGGTGGTACCGCCGGTGTACATGAGCACTACCGGGTCCTCTTCTTCCGGCTCTGCGGGCACCACGGGTGTCGCCGCGCGGATCAGGTCTTCGTACCGCGAGTCACAGGGCCCCTCACCCTCACCGATGAGGACGACCCGGCGAATCGGGCTCGGGTCGTCGCTGGCCGCCATCGCATCGTGGAAGACCTGCGCGAAGTTCCGATCGACGAAGACGACCTCCGTGCCCGAGTCGCGCACGATGTACTCGAGCTCCTTGCCCGCGAGGCGCAGGTTCAAGGGGTTGATCACGCCTGCGCCGAGATAGGCCGCATGGTAGAGCTCGAGGTACTCGTGGCCGTTGACGGCCATCACGGCGAATCGGTCTCCGGGGCCGAGCCCGAGCTCCTTCGCCATGGCATCGGCCAGCCGCAGCACGCGGTCGCCATGGCTCTCGAAGCTCGCCTGGTAGGCCCCGTCGATCACCGCCGTCTTGCCAGCGAAGGTGCCGATCGCGGGAAGGAACTGCCGGTGGTAGATGAGCTCCTTCATGCGTTCGAGCTTACCTCGCCCGCAAGCGGACTTCGATCCAGCACCACCTACACTCCCCGCCCGTCGGAATGGCATCCTTGGGTCCTTTCCGGCCGCTGTCCCTGCATGGGGAGGGAGGACCCGTGACCGCCGCCGCGCTCCAGTTGCTCGACTTCCTGGTGCCCTTCGGTGCCCTGCTGCGCCGCGCACCTGACGCCCCGCCCTTTGCGCACTGGCCGCGGCTGCTCTGGCGCTACGTCCCGCAGACCTTCTTCGGCTACTGGCTCTTCTCGCTCATTCCCTGGATCGGCGGCTTCGTCTACATGCTGGTCCTGGTGCCGCTCAGCGCGCGCCGGCACGCCCAGGAGCGCGGGCTCCCGGGCTTGCCGCCCGCGCTCCTGCTCCAGTACTTCGTGGTCATCCTCATCGGCTTTGGTGGCCTCTGGTCCACCACCGGCCACCTCTTCATGGCCGATTGGGTGGCCTCGCAGATCGGATGGCCCACCGGGAGTCCCTTCCAGACGGAGCTGGCCTTCGCCACCTTGGGCCTCTCGCTCGCAGCCCTGCTGGCCATCTGGATCACCGACCACCTGATCACGGCGGTCGTCGTCGCGAAGTCCGTCTTCCTGCTGGGCGCCGCCTACGTCCACCTCGTGGACGCCATCGCGCACGCCAACTACTCCCCCTTGAACATCGGAACACCCCTGGTGGGAGATCTCGTCTACCCGGCGCTCCTGCTGACCCTTCTCTGGAAGGCCCGAAACCAAGGCCCGTCTTCGTGAGCGCTCCGGATTCCCCTACACGCAGGGTGGACGACGCAGGCAGGCCAGGGTTCAGCCCGCGTTGGGGCTGAACATGTCCATGACGATCTTCCACTCACCGTCGATCCGGTGCCAGACGACGACGTACTTCACGTCCTGCACGAGACCGTCGGGGGAGGTGAGCTTCCCCTTGCCGTAGTCCCAGGCCATGTCGCCCGAGTCGGAGACGAAGGCCCGGATCGGTTGCCAGGAGAGGGAGAGCCCCTCGGTGTCGGCCATGCCCTGCCACCGGCCTGCCACCAGACCCGCCACAACTACCCGGCGACCGTGCTGGTGGCGCCCTACGGCGCGAGCATGGCGACGCTCTACGATCCGGCCCTGCTCGCGCTGCCTTTCACCGTGCCGGAGGGCCACGGCGTGCACGTGGTCTACAACACCCCGGCCCTCTGGCGCGAGAAGCGCGAGATCTTCGAGCTGCCCGACGAGGACGCGGACCCGCCCCTGAACCTCTCCTGGTTCCTGCCCAATGGCTGCTTCCTCGAAGAGAACGCGGAGGGCGAGGTCTTCCCCAACTGCTTCGTGTCGGACACGCTGGTCGCGCCCGTCGCGACCCCCGGTGTGACCTACTACGTCGCGGTCTTCGACCCCGACGGCACGCCCCAGGACTACACCCTCAACATGGGCATCGACGAGAGCCACACCGTCGTCGACGAGGAGATCCAGGACTTCGTGCGTGACAAGGGTCACCTGCACCGGCCCTGCACGGAGCCCTACAGGCGCCCCCCGTGGCGGCGTTGGTGGCGGCACTTTCTCCGCCGCTAGCGACCCGCTGCCAGGCGGGGGGAGACCTCCCGGGGGGTCAGCACGCGCTCGCGAGGCGGTAGCGGATCGGCAGGTGCTTGTACCCCACGATCAGGCTCGACCGGATCCGGTCGGCAGGCCCCGCCGTTTCGACGTGCTCCAACCGACCGGCGAGCTCGCGCAGGAGCGCGCGCTGCGATCGTCGGGCCAGGTGGGTTCCCAGGCAGTAGTGCTCGCCATGGCCGAAGGCGAGATGGGGATTCGGGTTGCGATCCACCCGGAACTCGAAGGGATCCTCGAAGACACTCTCGTCGCGGTTCGCCGAGGCATAGAGGAGGACCAGTGCATCCCCCTTGCGGATCTTCTTGCCGGCCACCTCGATGTCGCGGGCCGCGGTCCGCTTCATCATGTTGACGGGTGAGGTCCATCGCACGATCTCCTCGACCGCGCTCGGCACCAGCTCCAGGTTCGCGCGCAGCTTCTCGAGCTCGGCCGGGTTCTCCAGGAAGGCCTGCATCCCGCCCACGATCGCGTTCTTCGTGGTGTCGTGACCGGCGGTGAAGGTGATGAGGTAGTAGCCGAAGGTCTCCACCGGTCCCAGCGGCTCCCCACCAATGGTGGCGTTCGCGAGGACGCTCGCCAGGTCGTCCCGCGGGTTGGCGCGGCGATCCTGGATGATGCCATCGAAGAGGGCATAGAGCCGGCCTCCCAGCTCCGTGATGGCCTGTTGGCGATCCTCGCCCTTCGGGCCCAGCTCGCTGTCATCCGACGCGAGGAGTTGGTTGGTGAGATCGAGGATCACGGGCTCCTGCTCCCGCGGCACCCCGAGGATCGTCGAGATGATCCGCAGCGGATGCGCCGCAGCGACGTCGACGGCGAAGTCGCAGCTTCCCTCGCCGGTGGTCCCCGCCAGCCCATCCACGATGTTGCGCGCACTCTCCGCCACCATCGGTTCGAGACCCCGCATGACCCGCGGCGTGAAGTGCGGGCTCGCCACCCTGCGAAACTCGCGATGACGCGGGGGATCCATCTCGATGATGGTCTTCATCGCTCCGATCCCCTTGGTGGGGTCGAGCTCTACGTCGTCGCTACGGGGGCGGAGCGTGATCCCGGGCTCGTTGAGGAAGTGCTCGGGGTGCTTGGAGATCCAGCAGATGTCCTCGTGCCGCGTGATCGCCCAGAAGGGGTCGTAGTCCTCGGACTCGCAGAGGTGCACTGGAGATTCCGCACGCAGCTGCGTGAAGAGATCGTGAGGGGGCCCGTGCTCACCGTAGTAGTCGGGACTGACCAGCTCGGTGCCATCCGTAATCGGCATCGTCGCTCCTCGCTCTGTCTCGGGTTCAGGGGATCTGGTGCGTTGCGGCGCTGGCCTCGGAGTGTCGCAGATTCTGGTGGCCTTGCGAGAACCCGAGATCCAATGCAATGAACTACCGCTGGCCGGCGGCAGTCGCCAACCTCGGGTGGGGCGAGGCCAGCAAGTTGGGAGATCGATGGCGATCCAGAGCCGAACGGAAGCGACTGCGAATCGAGACCGGAGCGCCCTCTTCTCCGCGGGCTTCCGGCCCTTCTTCTTCTTTGGCGCGTGGAACGCAGTGGCCTCGCTCGCGACCTGGATGCTCTTCCTGGCCGGGATGTCGATCGGCACCCAGGGCTGGCCGCCACAGATCCTGCATGCGCACGAGATGGTGAACGGGACCGTCGTCGCGGCGATCGCCGGGTTCCTGCTGACCTCCGTGCCGAGATGGTGCGGGATCGGGAGCTTCTCGCGAACGAGGAGCGCGACCCTGTTCGGAATGTGGGCAGCCGGCCGCGTCGCGCTGCTTCTCGGCGACCTGCTTCCGCACGCCATCGTCGCGATCGTCGATGCGAGCTTCTTGTTCGCACTCGCCTGGACGATCGGCATACCGATCGCGCGCTCGGGCAAGTGGCGGAACCTGGGCGTGGTCGCCTCGGTGCTCGGGATCGCGGCCGCCAACGTCGCGATCGACGTCGGGTGGATCGGTCATCGGCCCGCGCTCCTGCGCGCGGGCACCTACGCGCTGGTCTACGCGCCGGTCGCGCTCCTCCTGGTCATCTCGGGTCGGCTCATCCCGCTGTTCACTCGCAACGCGTTTCGGCGCCAGGGACGCGAGACCCAGGTCTCGAGCTGGCGCGCAGTCGGCGCGACCGCCGTGAGCGCAGGCATCGCAGCGATGGTGCTCGATCTATGGCAGCCGGGGGGTGTCGCCGGCGGTGCGCTCGCAGCACTCGCGGCTCCGCTCCTGGTCCTGCGCCAGGTCCCCTGGCGGCCGATTCAGGGCCGTAGCGAGGCGCTCTTGTGGATCCTCCAGGCCGGCCACGCGTGGCTCGCGATCGGCTTTGCATGCCACGCGATCCATTCGCTCCACGGTGGGTTTGCGGGCGCCTCGGCGCTTCACGCCTTCACCCTTGGCGGGATGGGATCGCTCATCCTGGGGATCATGGCCCGGGTCTCGCTCGGCCACACCGGTCGACCCATCGTCGCGAGCCGCCTCTCGATCTGCGCCTTCACCCTGGTCACGGTGGCCGGCGCCGTACGGGTCTTCGGCCCGGTCTTCTGGCCGTCGAGCTATCTCCCCACGGTCTGGATCGCCGGCGCCCTCTTCGGGCTGGCCTTCACCTTCTTTGGCATCGAGTTCCTCCCTGCCCTCTGGCGCCCGGAGCTCGACGCCGATTGAATGCGTGGATGGGCGGCGCCGGGTGGCTTCCCGCCACCTCCCTCAACGAAGAGCGGGTGCGAAGCTGGGAGGGATCGCCCATCCTGGGCCCATGAACGAAGCCGCGCCGTCCGGTCCCGGTGCCAAGCTGTGGCTGACCCTCGCCGTCCGCCTGACCCTCTTCGCGCTGATCTTCCTTCTGCCCGCGGGCACCTGGCGCTGGCCCGAGGCCTGGGGCGTCATCAGCCTCTGGGCGGGCTTCGCCATCGGAAGCACCGTGTTCCTGGCGCGCCACGATCCCGAGCTGCTGGCGGAGCGAGCGAAGGCGAGCCCGACGCAAGAGGGTCAGAAGGCCTGGGACAAGGTCGTGATGTTGGGGATGTTCGCGGCGGGAATCGGCCTCTACGTCGTGCCCGGGCTCGACGTGCAACGCTTCGGCTGGAGCCAGCCCTTTCCGGCGCCGGTCGAGATCGCGGCGATGCTCCTCCACCTGCCCGGCTTCGCCCTCATGCACTGGGTCACGCGGGAGAACACCTTTCTCTCCCGAGTTGTGAAGATCGACGAGGAGCGCGGACACGCGGTGATCACGACAGGGCCCTACGCCGTGGTGCGTCACCCGATGTATGCCGGGATCATCCTCCTGGTGCTCGCGCTGCCGACGGCCCTCGGCTCGCGCTTCGCGCTGATCCCCGCCGCAGCACTCATCGTGCTGTTCATCCTCCGCACTTCACTGGAAGACCGGACCCTGCAAGGGGAGCTCCAGGGGTATCCGGAGTACGCAGAGCAGACGCCGTATCGCCTGGTGCCCGGCATCTGGTAGGCCCGCAGCCCGGGCTCACTCTCTCCGATCGCACCACGCCGCCGGCCGCAACAGGAAGACGCCGGTGACGAGGAACACCACGCCGAAGAACACGGGCAGGAAGTACACGAGCAGCGCCCAGCCGCCCCGCGCTCGAATCACCGCCCCTTCTCCATCCGGCGCCCCCCTGCAGCCGGTCGGGGCGCCCGGCGTGTAGGGCAGTACCGCCCGGTGCAGAGCGGCCTCGTCGAAGTACCAGGTCGGAGGCTGGGTCAGGGGCACGTTCTCGTACACCTGCCCGCCCTCCTCGTCCTGCAGGAGGAAGCGGACGGCGTAGCGTCCCTCGAGGTAGGCCCCGTTCCAGGGCTCCAGCTCCTCGATGCTCACGTCGACCACCGTGCACCGGCGGGCCTGAACCTGGGCGGGGGAATGAGCAGCGCTGCCTCTCGGAGGGGTTCCGGGCTGATCCAGAAGCCGTAGAGCCAGGCGCTTGCGTTCGGGTCGGTGACGACCCGGCTGTAGACCCCTCTCTGGAACACAAAGCTCACGAAGACGATTGCGGCAAAGGGGAGCAGGATCCGGAAGATGCGCGTGACGTAGAACCCGGGCAGGTCCATGGAGAGCGCCTGGCTCACCGGCGGGGAGAAGTGCTTGATGGAGAGCACCATGCCGCTCAGCACGAAGAACATGGCCACGGCGGCGTAGCCGTCCCAGAAGATGTGGACCGGCGTGTAGGTCAGGAAGTCCTGATACGGGAGCAGTCCGAAGGCGACCGTGAAGTGGGACCACACCACGGAAAGGGCGGCCAATCCCCGAATGCTGTCGAGGTAGTGAAGACGCTCCGGCCCGGTGCTGCTCTCGCTCGTTGATTCCAGCAAGCAGGCCAGCAACGAGCGGAGCGGAGGCGCCTCGTTCGAAGTCTGACTAGCCTATCGGCACCTGGCGATGGTAGCGGAAGGGCAGCCCATCCCGGATTCGCGGCCGCTCTCAGGGCTGCTTCACGTAGTCCTCGTCGATCTCACCCGTGAGCGCGCCCGCGAAGGCAGCGAGCGAGGCGACCTGCGCGTCATCGAGCTCGACGCCCAGCTGGTGGCGTGCCATCAGGCGGATCGCCTCCTCGAGCTTCGACACACTGCCGTCGTGGAAGTAGGGCGCGGTCTTCGCGATGTTCCGCAGGGAGGGCACCTTGAACACGTACTTGTCGCTCTCCTTGCCCGTGACCTCGAAGCGCCCCAGGTCCTTCGTCGGATAGGGCTGGATGAGCCCGATCTTCTGGAACGCCGCGCCTCCGACTGCGGGGCCGTAGTGACAGGTCGCACAGCCGACGCGCGCGAACTCCTCGAGCCCCGTGAGCTGGGCCTCCGTCAGCGCCGAGTCGTCGCCTGCGAGAAAGGCATCGACAGGCGATGGAGTCATCAGGCGTCGCTCGAAGGCGCCAATCGCCCTGCCCAGGTTGTCGTAGCTGAGGGGCTCGGCGTCGTCTGCAAAGGCGGCTGCGAAGAGCGCCGGGTAGTCGGGGTCAGCGGCCAGCACGGCCAGGACGGCCTCCTCGGAGTCCATCGCCATCTCGATCGGATTCAGGATCGGACCCTTGGCCTGCTCCTCCACGTCCGCCGCGCGTCCATCCCAGAACTGCGCGACGTGAGCCGCCGCGTTGTACACGGTGGGCGAGTTGCGCCCGCCGCGTTGGCCTTCGTGCCCGGGCGAGGTGGGCTCGCCGTCGACGCCGAAGCGGGCGAGGTCGTGGCAGGAGTTGCACGAGATGTCGTTGGCCTTGGAGAGACGGGTCTCGAAGTAGAGCCTCCGGCCGAGCTCGACCTTCGCCTCCGTGACCGGATTGGCCGGGTTCACGACTTCCGCGGGCAGGCTCCCGAAGATCGGCTTCACGCGCGCCCGCAGCGCAGCAAGGTCCTCCGCCTGGACCTCGCTCGCAAAGACGAGCAGGAGGGAGATCGGAAGCAGGGCGAGCGGTCGCGAAATGAGCTGGGGCTTCTTCACGGGGTCCTCTCTTGGATACCGCCGGATCCGGTGCGCTCCGTCCGATCCGATGGCCTTGGTCGAAGGAGAATCATGGTTCCCGCTCGCCACGGCGCAAGTCGCTCGGCTCGACATGGCTCGCGCCCGGCTATCGAGCGCGTACGTGGATGGAGTGTCCGATCCCCAGGGGAATGGGTGTGGACCGACCGGCGCACCCGCTCACCCACTGGGCAGGATCACACTCATGACGAGACCGTCCCCATTTTGCCCCGAACCCGCGCTGACCGTGCCCCCATGAGCCTCGACCGCACGCTCACCAGCGCCAGCCCGGCACCGGCTCCGGGTGACGCCGGACTGGCCCTCCCGCGCACGAAGGGGTCGAGCATGCGCCCGGCGAACTCCTCGCTGACGCCCGGACCGTCGTCCTCCACCTGGATCTGGATGGCCTCACCGACGTCGCCAACGCGGACGCGCACCGTCGTAACCCGGGGCGTGGGGACGAGCGCGTTCCGAACCAGATTGTCCACCACTGTGGACAACGAGTACGCGTCTCCGTTGAGACACATTGGAGGATTCGCCTCCACGATGATGCGACTGCCCCGGCTCGCAGCAAGGGGTTCGGCATCCTCCACGACAGTAGCCACGAGCCGGTCGACCTCGATGAGCTGTCGCTGCAGGCCCGATCGATACTCGAGGCGAGAGAGATCCAGGATCTGCCCGATGAGCTCGTCCAACCGGTTGCCCTCTCGCCGCACCTGCTCCAGCTCCTTGCCCAGGGCCTGGTCGTTGCGCCGACTGGCCTGCAACGCGATTCCCACAGCCACTTGAAGTCGGGTCAAGGGCTCGTGCAGCTCGTGCGAGATGTCTCGAAGCAGGACCTTCCGGTACTCGTCGGCCGCCTCCATGCGCTCCAAGGCCCGACTGAATTCACGAGCCGCTTCGCCAACTCCGTCTCCGCGCCGAGTGACGGCCGAATCGACGCGCACAGACAGATCTCGACCGGAGGTCCTGGCCTACCTCGAAAGAGTGAAGCTTCGGACCATCTCGCGCTGGACGTTGCCCAGGAACGCGAGGACGACAGACGTGGCCCTGAGCTTCCAGCTCGACATGAACGGTTCAGCGGCTTCGATCCACTTCCAGCAGACGGGCGACCACACCGTCGCCGCGAGCGCCATCGACGCGCTCAGGGCCGCTTCGCCCTTCGATCCCATGACCCACCGGGTGCGCTGCCTCGCGAACCGGCCATTGACCGCCCGGTTCGAGAACCCCACGATCATCTCGGACTAGCGGCGGAGCTCGCCCAATGGAGGGCCTTGCCCTCCACGATCTCCTGGAAGGCCTCGGCAACGGACGGCAGAATGGAAGACCCGCGAACGGCCCTGGGCGGGTGGAACGGCCGGGAGCGTATGGCGCGAGGCAATGTGGGGCCTGGAAGCCGCGACCCGCGGGGCCTTGGAGACCCGTCCAGAGCCGCACCCTCTAGCAGCAGCAGGACTGGGGATCATGTATGCACTTCTGGCTCGGGTGTCGCAACCTCTCCGCGCGGACATCCGCCTCCACGAAAAGGGGATGCGCGTGCTCGACCGGCTCCTGCCTCGCTCGATCGACAACCGATACCGCGGCAGCCAGGTCGCGCTCTGGATCCTCGTCCCCATCACGCTCCTGACCTTCTATCGGGGCGGTGTTCATCTCCTCCTGCCGGACAGCGGCGCACAATCGATTGCGACCATTCCACTCGACTCCTACTCGGCTGAAGGCGCGAAGACGGTGGTCTCCTTCATTGCCCAATGGGGTTGGTTGCAGCTCCTGATGGCCTGCTTGTACGTCATCGTTCTCTTCCGCTATCGCGCCCTGATCCCGCTGATCTACTTGCTGCTCTTCGTCGAGTACGTAGGGCGCAATGTGATCGGCCTCGCGCTGTCCTTGCGCTGGAAGGAAGAAGGCGCGGAGTCGCCCGATCGGGTTCGCGACCTCCAGGAAGAACCCTGATGGGAATCTCCGACAAGCTCCGCAAGGAGATCGCCGCCCAGAATGCGGAGCTGCCCCGGCTTCGCAGCGGGCTCCTTCCCGCCCTGCACCGCGTCCATCAGGCTTGCGGCGACATCAGCGAAGGCGCAGCCAGCGAGCTCGCCGAGATCTTCGAGATGAGACCGAGCGAAGTCCTCGCGGTCGTCGAGATCTCGAATGTCCTGAACACCCGGAGGCGTGGCCGCCACCAGGTGAAGATCTGCGTCGGAGGAGCCTGCCTCCGTGACGGCGCCCGCGAGTTCTTGAACGCGCTCTCCGAGCGGATCGGAGTTCTAGTCGACGGGATCAGTGAGGACGGCCGGATCGAGCTGGGCGAGGAGGTCTGCCTCGGGGCCTGCTCGGCAGCGCCGCTGATGTGGATCGGGGACGAGGTGCACGAGGGTCTGGATCTCGACGAAGCCGAGCGGATCCTCGACGCACTCGACTAGGTGTTGGGCCTCGGGATGGGTTCTTCGGACCGGCAGGCAGCCCCACCCCATGAGCCTTCAGCCCTCCTTCTTGCCACCTCCGCGCGGCGTGATGACGTTGTTCGGATCGGGCTTGTCCTCTCTGGCGCCCTGGCTGTAGTCGCCGAAGGGTCCGTCGCGCTGGGCGACCGCCGCACCTACACCTTCCTCCGCAGCAAGGCGTATCCACTGCTCGGCCTCGGGGATGTTGCGCATGTAGCCGTCGAGGATCGGCCCGAGCGTCTGGGTGCTCGCCAGGCCCATGTTCTCGAAGGCCTGGTTCACGATGAGCTTCATGGCGGCGAGCTGCGCCGGCGGCTCCTGTGCGAGGGCTTCGGCCTCGGCGCGCACCTCGGCCTCGAGACGGTCGAAGGGCACTGCCCGGTTGATGAGGCTGGCCTCGGCAGCCTGCTTGCCCGAGAGCGGACGCCCGGTGAGCGCCACCTCCTTCACCTTCGTGAGGCCGAGGCGATAGATCCACATGCCGGTGAGGTAGCAGCCCCACATGCGCGAGTACGGCGTGCCGATGCGCGCATCCTCGGAGGCGATGACGAGGTCGGCGCACAACGCCATGTCCGAGCCGCCGCCCACGCACCAGCCGTGCACCTGGGCGATCACGGGCTTCGAGCTTCGCCACAGACTCATGAACTTCGGCACCGGAGCCCACGCCGGGTTCGTCACTCCGACCATGTCCTTGCCCGGATCCCAGCGCCCCTCGGTCTGCAGGCCGTTGCCCCAGTGCTCGAGGTTGCCCCCGAAGTCGAAGCCCGCACAGAAGGCGCGGCCGGCCCCGCGCAGAACGATGACGCGAACGCCGGGGTCGCGGTTCGCGGCGATGACGGCACTCTCCAGCTCGTCGGGCATGGGCGGCACGATCGTATTGAGGTGGTTGGGCCGGTTGAGGGTGATCGTTGCGATCGCATCGTCGACCTCGTAGAGCATCGTCTCGAACTTCAACCTGTTCCCTCCCTGGTCGAAGGGGTCCGCTGGACCGATCCTTCGGTGATCTTCCTGCCCCGGTGGCGACTTCGTTCTCAAGGCCCTGCCCTCCCGAGCACGACGACCTGGGAGTACCACTCGAGACCCAGGGCTCCCGGAAGCACGGTGAGCGAGAGGCTGCCGCCGTTCGAAGCAAGCGCTTCGAAGTCCTCCGCGCTCAGGGTGATGCCATACAGGGAATCGTCGTGCCACGATGGGACGACGGCACGATAGCTCGCCGCCCACTCCTCGATCGGACTGCCCTCTCCGATCAACTCCTGCAGAATCCTCCCCCTGAAGGAGGTGAGCGCCGATTCCCGCTGGAGCCTCACCACCTCGACGGTCACCGCTTGGGCGGGGCCCTGCGGGCCGGTGCCATTCCACCAGAGGATCAGGGCGCCGCTGAACAGACAACAGCCGAAGAGGGAGAGGAAGCCGACCAGGACCGCACGCGCGCCGCGTTGGATGCTCCTTCGCAGCAAGACAAAGGAGATCGCGCCGCAGATCAGCGCGAGAGAAGAGCCCGCGAGACCCATCAGCGCCAGCAGTCGGCCCTCGCGAAGGATCGGATACGCATCGTAGAGATGAAAGATGGCGAAGAGGCCGGCGACCATCAGCAGAATGGGGACCAGCATGAGAGCCGTGAAGACGACGCGAATACGCAGCCCGCGACCGAGGCTCCCACGCGATCCAAGAGCCGCCTCCGCAGCCCACGTGAGTTCCGAGAGCGCTTCTGCCGCGCCGCGCACACGCTCCGGAAGTGCGTCGGTCCCTCTTGCATCCCAGTCGTGATCGTCGGGCTTCCGCGAGAAGTCCGGCCAATGAGCCCGGAGTCTCCGATTCCCGAGTTCGATGCGTGTGAATCCAAGTGCCGCGAGTCCTTCCAACGATCGAAGAATGCGCCCGTCCGAGGCGAGGGCCACGAGCTGGTCGGGGACCTCCGAGTGCAGGTGCCAACCCGCAAAGGGCTCGCCGGGCTCCGCGGGCTCTCTGAACCTGCAATCGTCGTAGTACTCTGCACCGGCCGCTTCCGTCAGTCGGAAGTCACCGAGGAGGTTCGACACGAGGGTCAACCGGAGTTCCTCCGGCCTGTCGTCGCGGGTGACCTGGGAATCGAGAACGACGTGGTGGCTCCCCACGAGCAGGTCGATGTGGTTGCCCCGCAGCGAACCGCCGAGACTCGTCGCAAGACGCTCGATCAGGCCGGCGGCCTTGCGGCGGCGAGAACGCAGGTACAGCTGGCCCACCACGAACAAGGTCGCGATGACGATGAGGACGACGACCAGGCGCGTCATGGCGTCTCCGGAGCCGGGTTCCCTTCGCGGGTCACACAGTTCGCCGTTGCAGAATGAAGGTGGCGCTGCCTTGCTCGACGATCATCCTGGGCGGGGCCGTCTTAGCAGGATTCCATCCCTTCAACAGAGGTGCTGCAATCAGCATGGGTAGGAACGCAGCCGCGAATCCACACAACCTTGCATTTCCATTGGCGAGCACTCGGCTTCGTGTCCATCTTACACGAAGCTTGATATCGACATCACACAGAGTGACGAAGTACCCCACACCTATGAAGACCCGCATGGCGAGCTCATGGTCGACTGTGTCGTCTCCGAACGAGCGCAAGTACCGCCAGCTCGCCCGGGACGGACTCCACTTCGGGATCTGAACAGGAGATCGCCATGAAGGCCGCCGTCTACAACGAGTACGGATCGCCCGAGGTGATCCGGATCGAAGAAGTCGCGAAGCCCACCCCCAGGGACCATGAGATCCTGGTGAGGGTCCGGGCTTCCACGGTCGGCACATGGGACTGCGAGGCGCGCAGCTTCTCGTTCCCGCTCTGGTTCTGGCTGCCCTTGCGCCTGGCCATGGGGATCCGCAAGCCGCGCTGGCCCGTGCTCGGTCAGGAGCTGGCCGGAGACGTCGAAGTGGTCGGCAAGGACGTGACGCGCTTCGAGCCCGGAGATCGGGTCTTTGCGTCGCCTGGTCTCGGCTTTGGAGCTCACGCCGAGTACATCTGCCTGTCGAGCCGACGCGCCGTCTCGCACATGCCCCGGAACACGAGCTATGCGGAGGCCGCCGGCATCCCGACCGGCGGCGACAACGCGCTCCACTTCCTTCGGCTGGCCGAGGTCCAGCCCGGCGAGCGCGTCCTGGTCAACGGCGCCGGCGGGAACATCGGCGTGATGGCGGTGCAGATCGCCAGACACTACGGCGCCGAGGTGACTGCGGTCGACGGCGCCGAGAAGCTCGACGCTCTGCGAGACATCGGCGCGGACCACGTGATCGACTACGCCGTCGAGGACTACACGCGAGTCGGAAAGACCTACGACGTGATCTTCGACCTGGTTCCGAAGAGCTCCTACACCCGCGCGATCGCAGCGCTGAACCCGAAGGGCCGCTACATCCTTGCCAACCCCCTCTTCGCGTCGCTGCTGCGCGCGCGCTGGACCAACCGGACCAGCGACAAGAAGGTGCTGACCCAGTTCGCCCGCTCCAGGCCCGAGGACCTGGTGGTCCTCAAGGAGCTCGCCGAAGCGGGCGAGATCCGCGCCGCCATCGATCGGCGATACCCACTGGAGAAGGCCGCCGAAGCCCACGCCTACGTGGACAGTGGACGCCGAACGGGAACCGTGGTCCTGACCATGGAGGGATAGGGGTGGCTACGCGGCTGGTCTTGCCAAACGCTGGCTGAACCGAGCGTCCTCGCACGACCTCCGCGTGGTGCGAAGCCGGGTCTCTCGGAACCAGATACGGAGAGGCCGCCATGAGGCACGGATTCGGCGACGCCGTTCCTCGGCCGCGCGCGCGCGACTTCTTGGCTTGCCTCCTGGGCGCGCCACGGCTCGAAGAGGGGCCCCCTGCCTGCAGAGCAGATCTCTTCGCAGCGATTCCGGACACTTGGCGCGGAGGTCTCGCGCGGATGGAACAGCCGATCGCCCAGAATTCCCTGAGGGCGCACCGCGTTGGCGTTCGCCTGGCCGGAGGCAGCACTACAACGCGGTGAAGCGTTGCCTGGATGAAGTTGCGGCCGCGCTCGGTTGGTGACTCGCCGCGCGAGGGTCCGGCTCGCTCATCGATACGACGCGAACGCGAAACTCGCCTCGAGTCCCGCCGTCGGCGCGATCGGATCCCCGTCATTCCCTCTGCAACACGTGCACGACGCACACTGCGCCGATGCCAACCATGTGAGCGAGGCCGGTGCGGCCCTCCGAGTGCTGACGGGGGCCGGCCTCGCCGCGCAGCTGGCGGGTGATCTCGCAGACCTGGCCCACGCCGGTGGGGCCGGTC